>NZ_CP067396.1:615312-922968 GCF_023617245.1 Lysobacter enzymogenes | reverse complement strand
GGGCCGGCCCGAATCGGCGCTGATCGGCTCGGGCCGGGCCGGCCGAGCCGGCTCGGGCTTGCCGCCCCAACCGGGCTCGACTATGTTGGCGCCGAGCAAAAGGAATGGCTGCGCGGCGCTTGCGCCCGGCCTGTCGCCCCACCCGCACGTGGAGTCCCCATGGAACCGGACCCTTCCGCCTGCGCCCGCCGTCGCGCGGGCGCATCCGCGCCCGGCCTGCGCCGCGCCGGCGCGATCGCCGCCGCCGTCCCGTTCGTATCGGGTCCGCGCCCGCCGGCCGCCCGCACACCGATCCCAACCGCGCCGACCCCGCCATGCGCCTGACCCGCCTCGCCCTGTTCGCCGCCCTTTCCACCTGCCTCTTGAGCGGATGTCCCATGTCCCAGTCCGACGACGCCCAGCATTACTTCACCCAACAAGTCGCCCACCTGCTGCAAGGCCGCGACTCGGCCGTGGTCGACGCCGCCCAGCTCACCGACTTCGACTGGCAGCAGCTGTGCTTCGAGCGCGAGGACCAGCTCGAACTCAAGTTCACCGGCGCCGGCGGCGAGAAGGTGTTCCGCTTCGGCTATGAGGACTATTTCGTCGCCGAGCCCTACGTCGCGCGCTCTCCGGCCGAGCGCTGCATCGGCCGCCAGGACAAGCTGGTGCTGAAGAAGAAGTACCCCGGCTACAAGGACACCGTGGAATTCCAACTCGCCGACGGAGCGGCGACGCCATGAACAATCCGATGAGCGACCTCAAGCGCGGGATCGAGCAGGACGCCTACCGCTATTACGAGCAACTCAGCGGCGAGAAACTGGCGCGCCGGCCCGACGGCAGCTTCGCCGGACAGGGCCACAACGATGCCCTCGACGCGTTCCGCCACGCCTACACCAGCGGCCGCACCACCCAGCTGGCGGCGGGCCAGCAATGGATCTCGCGCAGCTACGGCGACGACAACGAGATCGGCTCCAAGCATCCCAACGATCCGCGCGAACACCGCATGGACCTGTGGAACAACGAGGTCGGCCGGCGCCTGGGCGACGAGGCCTCGGGCAAGGACGACCTGGCCAAGCGCTGCTACGAGGCGGTCAAAAACGGCACCCTGATCACCGGCCTCGACGACAAGCGCATCGGCCAGCTCTATCCCGACGACCCGCGCCTGAAACGCCGCGAGGGCGACCCCGAGCGCGAGCTGATGACCAAGGAAGACGTCGCCAAGGTCAACCGCGACGTCAGTCACGCGCTCGACCATCCGCGCATTCCGTTTCCCAAGGACCACCCCGACCGCGACATGTACGACAAGCTGCGCTCGGGCCTGCCGGCCCAGGTCAGCGACGAAAAGGTCGCCGAGGCGGTGCTGGCGGCCAAGCGCGGCGGCATGCGCGAACCCTCCGACATCGGCAAGGTCGCGCTGCAGGACGGCCAGATCTTCATCGCCGGCAGCACTCCGGGCTTCCGCGCCCAGGTCGATGCGGGCAAGCCGGCGGCGGACATGGGCGGCACGGTGCAGCAGTTGGATTCGCACAACCGCACCGAGGCCTACGAACAGAAGCAGCAACAGCAACAACAACAGCAGCAGCCGACCCAGCAGTACGGCGGACGCTGACGCCGCGCACCGGCGCGGTCGCCAGGATCGGGAAACGAAAAAGCCGACGCATCCGCGTCGGCTTTTTCGTCATGGCGGACCGCGGCGCATCGGCGGCGGATCCCGCAGCGCGGATCCCGCGGCGGAGCCGGCGCCCCGCCCTCGCCCGCCGGCGACCGCGTCGCCCGGCTTACGCCACCGCGAACCCGGCGTCGATGGCCTGGCGGTCGGCGTGGTACGAGGAACGCACCAGCGGCCCCGAAGCGACGTGGGTGAAGCCCAGCGACATGCCGTAGACCTCGAGTTCCTTGAATTCTTCCGGCGTCCAGTAACGCAGCACCGGGTGGTGGTGCGGGGTCGGCTGCAGGTACTGGCCGATGGTGATCATGTCCACGTCGTGCGCGCGCAGGTCGCGCAGCGTGGCCCGCACCTGATCCATGGTCTCGCCCAGGCCGAGCATGATCCCGGACTTGGTCGCCACGTTCGGATGCTGGGCCTTGAACTTCTGCAGCAGGGTCAGCGACCACTGGTAGTCGGCGCCCGGGCGCACGTTGGAATACAGGTCCGGCACCGTCTCGACGTTGTGGTTGAACACGTCCGGCGGGTTGTTCGCCAGGATCTCCAGCGCGCGTTCCATGCGGCCCTTGCCGCGGAAGTCCGGGGTCAGCACTTCGATCTTGGTGCGCGGGCTCTGCGCGCGGATCGCGGCGATGCAATCGACGAAGTGCTGGGCGCCGCCGTCGCGCAGGTCGTCGCGGTCGACGCTGGTGACCACCACGTACTTCAGGCCCATGTCGGCGACGGTGTTGGCCAGGTTGACCGGCTCCTGCGGGTCCGGCGGCTTGGGCCGGCCGTGGGCGACGTCGCAGAACGAGCAGCGGCGGGTGCAGACCTCGCCGAGGATCATGAAAGTCGCGGTGCCGTGGCCGAAGCACTCGTGGATGTTCGGGCAGCTGGCTTCCTCGCACACCGTGACCAGCCGGTTCTCGCGCAGCTTGGCCTTGAGCTGGGCGACCGAATTGCCCGAGGGAATGCGCACGCGGATCCACGAGGGCTTGCGCAGCACCGGCGCGTCGGCGAACTGCACCGGCGAGCGGTTGATCTTGTCGCCGCCGAGCTGCTTGGCGCCCGGGGTCATCGTCGTGGACTGCAGCACCGCCGGATTCGCGACCGGATCGGCCGCGCCGACGACGGTGAGCGGGATGGTCTTGGACGCGGTGTCGCTCATGTGTGCTTCGACTCTGGAGATTGAACCCGCTCTCCCGTTGGCGGGAGAGGGCTGGGGGAGGGCCGCGGACGCCTGCCGCGTCGTGCCGCGCTGGGTCAGCCGAAATTCAACGGCGCCGCATCCTCGACGCTCAAACCGAACTGGCGCGCGAGGTTCGCCACCAGCACCGGCTTGACCTGGTCCATGCCCGAGGGGCCGCCCAAGTCTAGCACCGAGGTCACCTGCAGCCCCTGGTAACCGCAGGGGTTGATGCGCTGGTACGGCGACAGGTCCATCGCGATGTTGAACGCCAGCCCGTGGAAGGTGCAGCCGCGGCGCACGCGGATGCCCAGGGCCATGACCTTGGCCCCGGCCACGTACACGCCGGGCGCGCCGTCGCGGCGCACGCCTTCGATGTTCCACTCGGCTAGGGTGTCGATCACCGCCTGCTCGATCCGGTCCACGTACTCGCGCACGCCGACCTTGAGCCGGCGCAGGTCCAGCAGCGGATACAGCACGATCTGGCCGGGGCCGTGGTAGGTCACCTGGCCGCCGCGATCGACGTGGATCACCGGGATGTCGCCCGGCATCAGCACGTGCTCGTCCTTGCCGGCCTGGCCGAGGGTGAACACCGGGTCGTGCTCGACCAGCCACAGTTCATCGGGGGTGTCGCCGTCGCGGCCGTCGGTGAAGGCCTGCATCGCCCGCCATACCGGTTCGTAGGGTTGCCGGCCGAGATCGCGCAACTGCGCGCGCGGCGGCGCGGACGGGGCGCCGAAGAACTCGGCGACGGCGTCGACTACAGCGTCCACTTCACTTCCGGATGGTCGCGCAGCACCTGGTGGGCCAGGTCGTACTGGGCGCGGTCGGCGGCGCGGAAGCTGATCCGGATCGACACGTACTTGCCGGTCGAGGAGTGCTTCCACTGGATGGTTTCGGTTTCCACGTCGATCCCGGCCTCGAGCAGGCGCCGCGGCAGCTCGCGCTCCAGGCCGGCCTCGGCGGCGCCCATCGCGCTGAGCTCGAAGGTGCCGGGGAACTGGAAGCCGTGATCGGGGTTGTCGGAATGAATGTCCATGCCCGCCATTATGGGTCCGCGCGCAGGGCAACCCAAGCGCGGCGGCGGGACGGCGGCATCGCGCTGGTGGAACGCGGGCGCGGCGCGGCGCCGGGCGCGCGGCGGCGGCAGCCCCGGCCGCAGCCGCCAGATTCGGCACGGCCGCGGCCGCGCCGACGGTGGCGCCCATGCCCTGCCGAAACGGCGCGACAAACGTTAACGTGGGGCTCCCGTTCCGCAGTCAGGCCACGATGGGTCCGCGCGACCGCCAGCATTCGATCCGCCTCAAGGCCCCCGGCCTGCTCGCCCTGCTGCTGTTCGCGGCGGTGCTGGCGGTGGCGGTGCCGGCCCTGCGCAAGCCCGAGCACGAGGGCTGGATCGCGCTGCCGCCGCAGCCGATGGAAGCGACCGGCCCGGACATCCGCGAACTGCTGCGCAAGTCCGCCCAGTTCGCCCCCGCCGGCGAACCGCCCCTGGCCGCCAGCTGCGGCGCCGACGAGGTCGAAGCCGAGCGCCTGCCGCCCGACTTCGCCCGCCCGCCGGCGCCGGCGCAGAGCGACGACGCGCCGATCCGGCAGCGCTACGCCGTGCTGATCGGCGGCCCGGACCGCAAGACCTGGCGGCTCGACCTGCGCCTGGACGGCGAACGCGCGCGCCTGCGCGCGCTCGCCCCCGGCGCGGCCACGACCGAACGCGAACTGCCGCTGGCCGCGCTGGCGCCGCTGCGCGACGCGTTGAGCGCGCCGGAGCTGTGGTCCGCGCCGCAGCGCAGCTCGGTGTTCTGCGCCGACCGCCACCGCCTGCGCCAGGCCTTCTTCGAAGCCTGCATCGACGGCCGCTACTACGCCCGCGACCGCGCCTGCGACCGCAACGCCTGGCCGCTGCTGGACGGGCTGTGGCGCCAGGCGCGTGCGCTGGCGCCGGCCGCCGCGCCGGCGCCCGCGCCGTGATCGCGCGCGACCGTCCCACGCCGCCCAGCGGCGACCGCCTGGCGCTGATGCTGGACCTGGACGAGACCCTGATCCACGCCAGCGACGTCGAGCTCGACCGCGCGGCCGACTTCCGCGCCCTCGACTACCACGTCTACCGCCGCCCGCACCTGCAGGCCTTCCTCGACCACGTGCTGGCGCGCTACGACATCGGCGTGTGGACCTCCTCCGGCCGGCTCTACGCCGAAGCGGTCTGCGCCGAACTGTTCCCGCCGCAGTCGCTGCGCTTCCTGTGGGCCAGCGAGCGCTGTTCGCTGAGCCGCGACTGGAACACCGGCGAGCACCTCTACCGCAAGCGCCTGCAAAAGCTCAAGACCCACGGCTATCGGCTGGAACGGCTGATCGCCATCGACGACACGCCGAGCAAGCACGCGCAGAACTACGGCAACCTGGTGTGCGTGAGCGAATACCGCGGCGAAGACGCGCACGACGACGAACTGCTGCGGCTGATGCCGTACCTGGACGCGCTGGCGGCCGAGGCGAACGTGCGCGGGATCGAGAAGCGGCGCTGGCGCGAGCGGGTCGCCGCCGCGGGCCCGCGGCCGCTGTAGCAGCGGCGCGAGCCGCGACCGCGAAACCGCGGCGACGCCGTATCCACGATGGCGCGGCCGCGGCCCACGCCGCGCCGGCGAGGGGCGGCCTCGGCAACCGGACAGTCTCAATTCTTGCGCACAACGCGCGGTAAATTGGCACTCAAATCGCTCCCGGAGCCCGGCCATGCCCGCCAGCCAGTCCGTCGCCCTGCCGCTGCGCGGCCAGTTCCGCGCGCTGTACCAGCAGCTCAAGCGCCGCGGCGCGCTGGCGCATACGCCGGTGGTGTTCTGCGAGGGCGATTCGTGGTTTTCCACCCCGCTGGCGATGAACCTGCTCGACTGGATCGTCTCGCCCGCGCCGCAGGACGAGGAACGCGGGGTGCCGCTGCTCGGCCGCGGCGGGCTGTTCTTCCGCGCCGAACGCAGCGGCGACCACGCCTCGCGCAATCCCGACGATCCCAAGCGCTCGATGTTCGTGCGCGACAACATCGACGACCTGATCGGCTGGTATGCGAATTTCGAATTCGACCTGATCCTGCTCAGCGCCGGCGGCAACGACTTCGTCGAGGGCTTCCTCAAGCGCACCCTCGGCAGCCGCAGCGGCCTGAGCGCGCAGGCGGCGTTCCAGCGCGTGCTCGACAGCGGCAAGTACGAGACCGTGCGCAAGGCCTACGCGTCGTTCCTGCAGGCGGCGATCGCGGCGCGGCCGGGCGTGCCGGTGCTCGCGCACACCTACGATTACCCGCTGCTGATCGGCCGCGCCGGCGCGCTGACGCCGGGCAACCTCGGCGTGGCGGCGCTGCTCAAGAAGAGCGTGGGGCCGTGGATCGGGCCGTACATCCAGGGCATCGCCGAGGCCGAGCGGCCGGCGTTCGCGCGCCTGCTGATCGACGGCTTCGAGCAGCACGTGCTGCGCGCGCTCAAGGCCGATGCGCGTTTCGCCGCGGTGTTCGACTACGTCGATTTGCGCGGCACGCTGACCCAGCCGGGGCAGTGGTTCGACGAGATGCACCCGACCGAGGCCGGGTTCCATGCGCTGGCCACGAAGTTCCGCGGCGCGATGCTCGGCAAGCTGCCGGCGGCCAAGCGCTGAAGGCATGCGATTTGTGGCAGGGCCTTCAGGCCCGACGCTCTTCGCTCTTGTGGCAGGGCCTTCAGGCCCGACGCTCTTCGCTCTTGTGGCAGGGCCTTCAGGCCCGATGCTTTTGCTCTTGTGGGAGGGCCTTCAGGCCCGATGCTTTTCGCTCAGGTCGCGGCGATCTGAAACAAGAGCTTCAGGCCTGAAGGCCCTCCCACAACAACAAAAAAGGCCGGCGAATGCCGGCCTTTTTCATCGCGGGGGGAACGAAGCTCAGTCCGACTCCCACCACATCCAGAACTCGTCCCACAGCCGCTTGAAGAAGCCGCCTTCCTCGACCGCGGCCAACGCCACCAGCGGGCGCTGCGCGACCACCTTGCCGTCGAGCATGACCTTGACCATGCCGATGGCCTGGCCCTTCTTGATCGGCGCGACCAGGGTCTTGGGCACGTCCATGCTCGGCTTGAGCTGCGGGTACTTGCCGCGCTGCACGGTCACCAGCAGCGGTTCGGCGACGCCGAGCTGCACTTCGGCGCTCTGCCCCTTCCACACCTTCTGCTTGGCGATGGCCTTGCCGGCGTCGTAGAGCTTGTGGGTCTCGAAGAAGCGGAAGCCCCAGTTGAGCAGGGCCTGGCTGTCGCTGGCGCGCTGGGCTTCGGAGCTGGAGCCCATGACCACCGAGATCAGGCGCTGGTCGCCGCGCTGGGCCGAGGCCATCAGGCAATAGCCGGCCTTGGAGTGGTGGCCGGTCTTGATGCCGTCGACCGAGGAATCGCGCCACAGCAGCAGGTTGCGGTTGGGCTGGGTGATCGGCCCGACCTTCAGTTCCTTGATCTTGTTGTACGAGTACGCGGTCGGGAAGTCGTGGATCAGCGCGCGCCCGAGCAGGGCCAGGTCGTGCGCGGTGGAGTAGTGGTTCTCCTGCGACAGCCCGTGCGGGTTCATGAAGTGGCTGTTCTTCAGGCCGATCCGCGCGGCGTACTGGTTCATCAGCGCGGCGAAGGCGTCCTCGCTGCCGGCGACGTGCTCGGCCAGGGCGATCGCGGCGTCGTTGCCGGACTGCACCACCATGCCCTTTTCCATCTCCACCAGCGGCGCGGTCTTGTTGACCTCGAAGCCGGAGTAGCTGCCGTCGGTGGCCGCGCCGCCCTTGCGCCAGGCGTTCTCGGTCATCATCACCTGGTCGGTGTCCTTGACCTTGCCGCCGGCCATCTCGGCGGCGATCACGTAGCTGGTCATGACCTTGGTGATGCTGGCCGGCTCGACCCGCATGTCGGGCTCATGGCTGGCCAGGATGTTGCCGCTGGCGGCGTCCATCAGCACCCACGCGGTGCCGGCGATCTGCGGCGGCGGCGGGACCGGCAGCGAATCGCTGGCCGGCGGCTGCGCGGCGGCCGGGGTGGCGGCAGCGGCGGCGGGCTTGGCCGCGGGCGCCTGGGCCGAGGCCAGGCCGGCGACGGCGGTGGCGAGGAAGGCCGAGGTCAGCGCGGCGAAGGCGGCCGCGCGCGGGGCCATTCTCTTAAAGCGGGAACTCATCGTTGAACTGTCTCCGGGACCGGTACCGTGCCGGCCGCAAGGCTTGGAGGTCGGCGCCGCCGTCCTGGCGGCCACCGTCGAAAGTGGCCGGACCGTGCCTTCCTGCCGCGGTCCGCGAGCCGTGCATCGTGCCTGAGATGCGCGGCGCTTGCAGCCGCCGGCCGGTTCGGCCGGCAGGGCGGGTTCAGTCGGTCGTAGGCCGGACGCCGCCGTTCCCGGCCGCCCTGCCCGCCTGCGCGGCGCTCAGTCGCGCACGCGCTGCGGCTGGCCGAAGCCCAGACCGACGATGCGGGCCGCAAGTTCCGGCGCGGCATCGGCCTGCAGCGGGCCGACCCGCAGGCGCCAGATCTTCTGGCCGCTGGAGGAGTTGCCGTCGAGCAGCCGGGCCGCGGAAATGCCGGCGCCGCGCAGCATGCCCAGGGCGCGGTCGGCGTTGCTGCGGGCGGAGAAACTGGCCACCTGCAGGGTCACGTCGCCCGCGGCCGGGGTCGCGGCGGCGACCACCGCGGCGGCCTTGGCCGGGCTCGGCGGCGGCGGCGCGGCCGGCGGCGCCGGCAATGCGGTCTGCGAGGCGGCTGCGACGGCGGTGGCCGGCGCGGCCTTGCCGGCCTTCTTCGCCGCCTTCTCGGCCTCGGCCAGGGCGCGCTGCTGTTCCTTCTGCTGCTTGGCCAGCAGTTTCTGCTGCTCGCGCTGCTGCTTCTCCAGCGCGCGCTTCTCGGCCTTGGTCAGCGCCTTCGCCGGCGCCGGCGCGACCGGCTGGCCGGTGGCGACGCGCACCTGGCGCGATTTCATCCAGGCGTCGAATTCGTCCGCAGTCATCGACTTGCCGTTCTGCATCATGTCGAAGCGGTAGTCGTGCGGACCGGATTTGCCGGCCGCGGCGGCCGGCTGCGCGCTGGCGACGGTCTTGGCCGGCGCCGGCTGGCCGGTGGCCACCGTGGTCTTGGCCGGCTCGGCCGCGACCGGCGCCGGCTTGCCGGTCGCGACCGTGGTTTTGACCGGCGCGGCCGAGACCGGCGCGGACGCCGCGTTCATCGGCGTCGGCTTGCCGGTGGCGATGCGCACGCCCGGCGGCAGTTCGCCGGCGTTGGCGCTGGCGATCGGCATCGCCGAGACCAACCGGTCGATCGCGCTCGGCGTTTTCTCGCTCGGGGTCTTGGGCGGCGCGGCGGCGGGCGCCGGCGGCGGATTGTTGGCGGCGCTGGCGTACATCGGCGGCGGCGCTTCGCCCGGATGCAGCGCGCGCACCTCGACCCGGCCGGTGCCGCGCTGGGTGATGCCCAGCTTGACCGCGGCCGCGTAGCTCAGGTCGATCACGCGGCCGTCGTGGAACGGGCCGCGGTCGTTGACCCGCACCGTCACCGCCTTGCCGTTGTCCAGGTTGGTGACCCGGGCGAAGCTCGGCAGCGGCAGCGATTTGTGCGCGGCGGTGAAGGCGTACATGTCGTACACCTCCAGGTTGGAGGTGCGGCGGCCGTGGAATTTCTGGCCGTAGTAGGACGCCGTGCCGGTCTCGACGTAGTCGTCGTGCGAGTCGAGCACCTTGTAGGACTTGCCCAGCACCACGTACGGCGAGCGGTTGCCGAACTGCGAGCGCGCCTCGGCGACCACTTCGGGCTCGGGAATGGAATCGACGTCGGGGATGTAGTCCGGCGTGGTGTCCTTGACCCCCGGCGCGTACAGGCCGCCGGCCTTGTAGTTGCCGCGCTTGCTGAGGTCTTCCTGGGCCGCCGCGTACGGCGATTTCTTGCGTCCGCCGGAGTGGGCCAGGGCCGAGCTGTGGACGCGGTCGCGGTCGGGCAGCGCGTGCGCCTGCGAGCTGGATTTCTTCGGGGAACTGGCGCAAGCCGCGAGGGCCAGCGGCAGCGCGGCGACGACCAGCCGTCCGATCCAATCGATCGACGGCCGCTTCGGGCCGGCCGCGCTCACGGGCGCGGCGCCTGGGGTTTGGCGGCGGGCGCCGGCGCGGCGGCGGGCGCGGCGGGGACAGCGGGTGCGGTCGCGGTGGCCAAGGGATTCTCCCGTCCGGCGATCGCTTCCGCCAACTGATACACCGCCATGCCGTAATGCTTGGAGATGTTGTAGCGGGTGATCGCGTAGAAGTTGCGGAAACCGAGCCAGTATTCGGGACCGTTGACCCCGTCGAGATTCAGCAGCGTCGCGGTCTCGGTCGGCGCCACCGGGGTCAGCGGACGGTAGCCGCGCGCGGCCAGGTCCGTCAGCGAGTACACCGGATCCATGTTCTCCGGCACGAAGTCCGGCGCGCTCGGATCGCGGCCGGCGCGCGCGACCACCGGGCCGCCGCGCACCCAACCGCCCTTCTTGACGAAGTAGTTGGCGACCGAGGCGAACACGTCGTCGAGGTCGGTGAACAGGTTGCGCTTGCCGTCGTTGTCGCCGTCTACCGCGAACTCGCGGTAGCTCGACGGCATGAACTGGCCCCAGCCCATCGCGCCGGCGTAGCTGCCGGTGAGGGTGGTGATGTCGATGCCCTCTTCCTTGCCCAGCGCGAACAACTGGCCGAGTTCGCCGCGGAAGAACGCCTCGCGGCGGTTCTCGCGATCGAGCTTGGCCGGGTCGCCGCTGCGCGGATAGGCGAAGGCGAGCGTGTACAGCGCATCGACCACGTTGTACTTGCCGGTGTTCTTGCCGAAGCTGGTCTCGACGCCGACGATGGCGACGATGATCTCCGCCGGCACGCCGGTCTGCGCCTGCACGCGCTCGAGCTGCGCGCGATGCTCGGCGAGGAAGGCCTTGCCGCCGTCGATGCGCGCCTGGGTGATGAAGATCGGCCGGTAATCGCGCCACGGCTTGCCTTCGGCCGGCCGCGCCATCGCCGCGACGATGGCGTCCTTGATCTGCGCCTTGGCCAGCACCGATTCGATGTAGGCCGGCTCCAGGCCGTACTGGATCGCGGTGTTGGCGACGAACTGGGCGCGGGCCTGCTCCAGCGGCATCTGCACCACCGGCTCGGGCAGCGCGGGCGTGCCGACCACGGGCGTGGCCGCTTTGACCGGCGCCGGGGCCTGCGCGGCCGGAGCGGCGGGCCGGGACGCCGGGGTCGCCGGCGGGGCGGCCTGGGCCGAAGCGATGGGCGCGATCGGCGCCTGCGTAGCGCAGGCGGCCAACGCGATCGTGAGCGCGCCGAACAAGGCGCAACGGGCGGTATGGCGTCGGGTCATCGGCGCGAGAGTAGCACGCGATTGCGGGGCAAAAAACCTTGGCATTTCGGGACTTAACCGATTTTATTCATGTAGGGTTTGCGAAGTGCGGGCGCCTCCGGCCGGCACAGAAACATGAACAGCGGGCCACTTTTCTCCCCGACCCGGCCCGCCCGCCCCGGATCGCACGGGATCGTCCTCAGTGCGTCCGCAGGAGCGACCTCGAGCTTTTGTAGGAAAGGACTTCCCGCTTTGTGGGTGGGATTTCCCTCTTGTGTGGGAAGGACTTCCGCTTGTGTGGGAAGGACTTCCCAAGCTTTTGTGGGAGGGACTTCAGTCCCGACGCTTTCCGCTCAGCGCCCCGCGCCGCCCCAACCTCTCACTCCACTCCGCCCACCCGGCTATTGCCGATGGTCAGATGCAAGGCCGGCTGCGGCTCGCGCGGCAACCCCAGTTCCTCGCGCAACGCCAACAGGCGCTCGCAGCGCACCGGACACCACACGAACCCGTCGGTCTCACGCACCGCCGGGTCGTACTCGAACGCCACCGTCGCCCCGTCCCAGCGCTTCCACAGCGCCTCCAACGGCGGCCGCTCGCCGCGGATCGCCGAGATATGCGCGCCCCACAGCGGACTCTGCAACTGGCGCGTGCGTCGATGGCCGAGCAGGAACTGATGGCGCAGGTAGCGCCCCAGCTCCGGATCGCAGTCCACGATCAGCCACCACAGCGTGCTGCCGCCGTCGCGGCGGGTGTGGCCGCCGTGGCCGAGTTGCGGGCTGTAGCGCAGGGTGCCGGTGGCGGCGAGGAAGGCGGCGTCCATGGCGGCGTCAGTCCATGCCGCCGAACCAGCGCGCGCGCATCGCCTGCAGGAATTCGCGCTGCAGCGGAAAACCGGCCGCCGAACCGATCACCGCATCGATGCCGCAGACCGGGCACAGCGCAGTCGTGCCGGCCTCGTCGTCGTCGCTGTCGGCGTCCGCGTCGATCCATTCGTCGATGGCCTGCGGCGAGAACACGGCCAGGCAATAGAAGCAGCCGCAGCGCTCGCTGGCCAGCAACTCGGCGCGATGGCCGGCGCTGTGCCGATGGGCGCGGTCGAGGTCGAAACTCATCGCGGAACGTCCGGTTCGCCCAACACCGCGCGCATCCGCGCATTCGGCACTTCGACCCCGCGCACCACCGGCCGTTGCTGCGCCACGATGTCGAATCCGAAACGGGTGAAGAACGGCTGCGCGGTGCGGCTGACGTTCGAATGCACGACGCGCAGCCCGCGTTCGCGTGCCAGCGCGAGCAGGTGAGCCATCAGCGCGGCGCCGACGCCGCGGCGGGCGAAGTCCGGCGACACGTAGAAATGATCGATCAGGCCGTCGTCCTGCAGGTCGGCGTAGCCGGCGGCGACGCCGTCGATGTCGGCCACGAACGGGTGCAGCGCGCGCACCCGCTCGATCCAGCGCTCGCATTGCGCCGGCGGCCACTGCGCCGGCGACCAGGCTTCGATCTGCTCCGGCGCGTAGTCGCGCGCGGCGGTTACGCGCACGGCGGCGCGGAAGATCGCCAGCAGCGCCGGCGCCTCGTCCGGCCGCAGCGCGCGGATATGCATCAGGCCCGCGGCGCGCCCACGCCGGCGGCCTGCGCCAACGCGACCAGCGCCTGCTCGTCCTGCGGCGAGGCCAGCGCGCGCAGCGGAATCGCGTGCGCCTGGCGCGGCGCGAAGAACAGCAGCACGAAGCCCTGGCTGCGCTTGACCCGCACGATCGCCGACCACGGATGGGTGTGCGCGAACGCGGAGGTGGACACGTGCACGCCGGCGTGGTCGAACACGTAGTTGAACGGCTCCCGCGGCCCGCGACGGACCAGGAAACCGGCCGCGGCGCTGAGCGCCAGCAGCACCGGGATGAACACGATGCACAAGCCGATCATGCGCCACAGCGGCGCGCCGACCGGCACGCCGCCGGCCAGGGCGAGGATCGCCAGGATCAGGCCCACCGCCGGCCACGCCAGCGCGAACGCCAGGAACAGCTTGCGCTGGAAGGTCAGCACCGCGGCGAGACGGACGCGTTCCCAGGGGGTGAAGGCGAACGAACAGCGGATGTCCTGGGCAGATGGCATCGAATACGGTCGGAGAAAGGCGAAAACGTTCGGAGCGGCGGCAAGGACCCGCGCCCGTGCGGAAACAACGCCGACGCGCGCGCGGCGCCCACGGGGGCGACGCGATCGCGAGGCGATGCGCGGGCGGGCGCGATCCGCGCCGCCTGCGCAGGCGAGTGTACGTGGTGAGCGGCATCGGCCGGAAACGTTGCGGCCCGAGCCGCGCCGCGGCCCGACGCGCACCGCGGCGGACCCGCGCCGCCACGCCGCCGCGCCGCCCGCGCAGGACGGCGCGGCGCGCGGGGCGTTACTGCGCCATGGCCTTGGCCTGGGTCTGCTGCGGATCCTGGCGCAGCGGCGCGTTGGCCGGCACGTCCTGGGCCAGCGCCTGGGTGGTCTGCTCGACCGACGGTCCGACCGCCTGGGCCTTGTCGGCGACGACGCGGCGGTGGCTCGGGTCCTGCAGTTCGCCCTGCACCGCGAACAGGCGCTGGCCGTCGGCGCTGGCGACGACGTGGTCGATCTTGTCGAAGCCGCTGACCTTGGCCTCGTACACCATCGTCGCCGCGGCCCGCTCGAGCTTGTCGCGGTCGCCGCCGAAGCCGGCCTGCGGGCCGAGCTTTTCCAGCCCGGCGACGGCCTGGCGGTACATGCCGTTGTCGGGATGGTTCGCATCCGACAGCAGCGGCGCGGCCGGGCGGATCGGCGTGGGCTCGACCGCGCCGCGGGTCTGCGGCGTCGGCGCGACCGGCGTCGCGCCCGGCGCGGCGGTAGCGGGAGCCGGCGTCGCGCCCTGCGGCTGCTCGCGCGCCGGCGCGGGCGCGGTTTGCGTCTGGCCCTGGACCGGCTGGCCGATGCCCAGCGCGTTGAGGCTCTTGGCGCCGGCGATGCCGTCGTCCTCCAGGTCGTGGCTGCGCTGGAAGGCCTTGAGCGCGTCGGTGGTCGGGCGGTCGAAGGTGCCGGTGACCGGCAACTGGGCGCCGTTGCGGTTCAGCGCGGCCTGCAGTTCGCGCACGTCGTCGGGCCGGCCGCGGCCCTCGCGCAACGCGCCGCCGAGCACGGACGGATAGCCGCTGTTGCGATCGCCGGTGGAGACCTCGCGATACGCCTCGTTGGCCGACATCCCGCTCTGCAGGTTCTGCTGGTAGCGCTCGCGCATCTGGGTCAGCGCCGCCGCGGACTGCGCCGCGGTGATCGAGGAACTGTTGCCGCCCACGCCGTCGTGATAGCTGCGTCCGGTGTTCGGATCGGCGACGCTGGCGAACTCCTGCGCCAGCGCCAGCTGCGCGCCGCGCAGCGACTGCGGATTGCCGTCGCCGGTGATGAACGCGCGAACCTGCGGACGTTTTTCGTCGACCAGGTAGTCGGCGAACATGCGCTCCTGCAGCTGCGGGGTGAAACGCGCGTTCGGGTCGATGCCGAGCCGTTCCACCGTCTCGCGCATCGTGCCCGGGACCATCTGGTACTTGCCGACCGCGAACAGCTCGTCGCGATGGCCCGGGTTGGTCTCGTGCAGGCGCTGGCGGCGCATGACTTCGCCGACGGTCAGGTTCGAGAAGTCGATCTGCGCGCCGTTGGCGTCGCCCGCGCGGCCGCGGTTGAACGAGTTGTAGCCGCCCTCGCCGCCGGAGATCAGCGCGCTGAGCGGACTGTCGCGGAACTGCGGCGTGGCCGCGGCGACGGCGGGCGCGGCGGACGTCGCCGGCGTGGGCGTCGCCGGAGTCGGGCTCGGAGTTGGCGTCGGCGTCGGAGTAGTCGCGGCCGGCGCGGGCGCCGGGGCAGGCGTCGGCGCGACCGGAGCGGGCGCGGCAGGCGCCGCGGGCGCCGGAGCCTGCGCCTGCGGCGCGATCCCCAGAGACTGCAGCGTACGCGGGCCGGCGATGCCGTCGACCGGCTCCAGCCCCTTGGAGCGCTGGTACGCGGACACCGCCGCCTCGGTCTGCGGGCCGTACACGCCGTTGGTCGGCAGCTGCGCGCCGTTGCGGTTCAGCGCTTCCTGCAACTGGGTCACCTCGGCGCCTTGCTCGCCGCGGCGCAGCACGCCGTCGCGCATCGGCGAGATCGTGCCCGGCTGGATGGTGCCGTTGTCGATGTCGCGCACGTAGTTCTGGAACTGGCCGCGCTCGACTTCGACGTGGGCATGGATCGACCCCGGCGAACCGACATCGCCCATGCGCCCCAGCGGCTGGCCGTACTCCACGCGCGCGCCTTCGGGCAAGGTCGAGCCGTGGGCCATGTGCAGCACTTGGCCCAGCCGCACCGCGCCGGCCTCGCCGAACGGGCGATCGTAGATCTGCACGGTGTTGGTGCCGTCGTTGAGACGGTGCACGTAGCCGGCGACCGGCGAAGGAATGTTGACCGGGCCCGGGGTGTCCTGCGAGAGGATGAAATCCTTCTTGATGAAGGTGCGCCCGTCGGACAGATGGCGGACTTCCTCGAGCTTGCCGCCGATGACCTCGTAGTCGCGCCCGTCCTCGCGCCCGGCGCTGGGATGGTGCTTTTCCAGGTCTTCGAAGCTGTGCACGTCCTCGCGCCCGCCATGACGGTCGACGCTCTCGCTGATGCGGTACCTTCCGCTCATGACTGCTCTCCTGATCCTTGGTGAGTCCGGTGGTGGTTGAATGCGGGCCGGCCGCGCGCCTCAGGGCGAGGGCGGCTCGGGGTCTTCGGTGAGGCTCCAGCAACCGCCCTTGTCTTCGAAACGGTACGAATTGCCTTCGGACATGTTGAGCCGGTAAGCGACCAGGCGCGCGTTCGCGCCCTGCTTGGACACGTTCAATTTCAGCGGCTGCTTGTCCGGCTGGCCTTCGTAGACGAAGTGGTAGGCGCCGTTCTGATAACGCACATTGAAGCCGCGATAGGCCGAGCCCAGCACATACACCGGCTGCGGCACGTCGCCGTCCTCGTCCGAGCGCAGCTCCACCACCTTGACCAGCGGCGCGGTGAACTGGCGCGCCAGCGCCGGATCGGCCGCGAACCGGGTCAGGAACTGGTCGAAATCGCGCGAGGGGCACGCCGCCGCGACCGGCGCATCCAGGCCAACGAACTCCCAGTAGCGCACCGCGGTGGCGGTGCCGTTGCCGAGGGTGTTGCCGCGGTCGTTGGGGCCGTAGGTGCCGACCCGCACGCGCAGGCCGAGGTCGCGGTTGGCGAACCACATCTTGCAGTAGCCGTCGGAACTGCAACCTTCGACTTCGGGAAGATACGTGCAGACCCGCGCCTCGCCGCCGACGTTGCCGCGGCAATCGGGATCGCGCAGCGGCAGCCAACCGGCGCCGAGCAGGCGCTTGCGCAGGTCGCTGTAGGTCATGTCCTTGGAGAAGGACTTGGCGATCTCGGGTTCGGCGACGGTCGCCGCAGGCGTCGGCGCGACCGGCGCGGCGGCCGGCGCCGGGGTCGCTTCGGGCGCCTTGGCTGCGGCAGGTGCCGGCGCGGGTGCGGCGGGCGCGGCCTTGGCCGCGGCGGCCGCATCGGCGGCGGAAGCGGCCGGCTTGCAGGCCGCCAGCAGCAGCGCGAGCGGCAGGGCGGCGTAGATGGGGTAGCGCATGCTCGTCCGTGGGTGCGTTGATCCGCGCGCAGTCTAGCCAGAAAACGCAGCGGAACGCGCCGCGGGGCCGCAGGCGCTGATGGACGGACTATGAAACCGCCTGAACCGCGACGCGACCCCGCATTCAGCATCGGTGGCGGGCGCCGGCGCCAGTCATGCGGCCGCAATCCGCGCGGCCGGAGACGGCCGGCACCGGCCACCCGGTGCGCGAAGCGCCGCGGCGCGCGCGGCGGTTACTTCTTCTTCGACGCGTTCAAGGCGATCGCCGCGCGCACCAGCGCCTGCAGCGCCTTGCCGTCGATCTTGTCGCCTTCGTGGATGTCGATCGCGCGCCGGGTGTTGCCGTCGAGGCTGGCGTTGAACAAGCCCTTCGGGTCCGGCAGCGACGCACCCTTGGCGAAAGTCAGCTTGACCGCGCTCTTGTAGGTCTCGCCGGTGCACACGATGCCGCCGCGCGACCACACCGGCACCCCGCGCCACTTCCACTCCTCCACGATCTGCGGATCGGCCTCGCGGATCAATTTGCGCACCTGGGCCAAGGTCTCGCCGCGCCAGTCGGCGAGATCCTGGATGCGTTCGTCGATCAGCCGCGATGCGGCGACATCGGTGGGCGCGGCGTCCGCGCCGGTGTTCTTGCTCATGCGCTGGTTCCTGCGGTCGTGGTCGAAACTTCGGAGCCGGCGGCGCTCACATGCGCTCGCCCGGCAGGCGGCTGGCCTGCGCGATCCAATCGGCCAGTCGCGCCTCGTCGAAGGGATCGTGCTCGTGGATATGGTGATAACGCACGTCGGCCATCTTCGATGCGTGCGCCGGCGGCGGGTCCAGCGCCGCGCCGCGGAAGAAGGTGACTTTGAGATAACGGTCGAAGCAATGCATGGCGAGGAACCAATGGCCCTCCTCCACCGCGTACAGCGGCGTGTTCCACTTCACCGCCTTGCTCACGCCGGGCACGGTGCGCTCGACCAGCGCATCGAGACGGCGGGCGATCTCGCGCTTCCAGCCCGGGACGGCGTCGAGATAGGCCTGGACCGGCGCGTCGCCGTAGCCCTTGGGGATCTGCGGATTGCCGCCGGAGAGCAATCGCGGCCCGGGAGCCGCGGCTTTGCCGGGCTTCGCGGCCGCGGCTTTGCGCCGGGACGCGGGCGTTTCGTCGGCCGGCTTGCCGGCCTTCGCCTTTGCCGTCTTCGTCGCCGGCTTTGCAGCCGGCTTGGCCGCGGCCTTCGCTGCGGATTTGGACGTCTTTGCGGTCATCGCCAGCGCTCCCACCGAGAGGCCTAACAGGGCCGGACGATACCCCTTTTCGCAACGCCAGGGCGCGACCGCGTCGGCGGCGAAGATCATCGGCCGCCGGACGGACGCGCTCAGCGCTTGCCCGGCGCGGCCTCGGCGTCGGCGTGATCCCGCGACAGCGTTTGCCGCAAGGTGACGCGGCAGACCGGATCGTAGGTCGCCACGATCCGGATCCTGCGGCGCGTGTCGGTCGTGCGCACCACTGCGAAATAGGTATCGCCCCAACCCACGACCTCATGCGCGTGGGTACGCAACCCCGTCGACAACACCACCTCATCGCCGTCGAGCACCTCCATCCGCGCAACGTCCAGGTCCTTGCCGTCCACCTGCTTGGCCAGCAGTACGAAATACTCGACTTCGGTCTTGGCGTCGTCCGCATCCGTGGCCGGATGTTCGGAGACCTCATAACGGATCGGATCGGGCAGTTCCTTGGGATAACCGTGATCGGCGCAGACGATGCTCAGGGCGAACGCCGCGGGCGAGAAGATCGACAACGCGACGATCGCCAGCCAGCGCATCAGCCGCCTCCCGATTCGGTGCCGCCGATCGCCTCGCCGAACTCGCCGACGCGCAACTCCATCCGCACTGTCAGGCTCAGCTTGCCTTCGTGATTCTCTACCAGCTGATAGCCCTTCATGTCGTCAGCGCTGACCGACAGCTTGGCGCGCGCGCCGCGCGCCATCGGGTAGGCGTGGTCGTTGTCGTCGTTCGGCTCGCCCCACTGCTGCGACAGGCTGTGCACCGAGCGCAGCCGCAGCCCGGCGGCATCGGCGATCAACCGGGCCTGGCGCATCGATTCGGCCACCGCGGCGCGCAGCAATTCGTCGCGCTCGGCGCTGAGGGCGCCGTACTCGCGGCGCATGCCGCGCAGCGACACGCCCTTGAGCGAGGCCAGCCCGCCCAGCGCCTCGGGCACCGACTGAGCGGGCACTTCGCGGATCTCCAGGTCGATCTCGACCGAGGAGCCGGAGAACCAGCGTTCGCCGGCGGCGAAGGTCAGCGAGTCGATGCGGATCTTGTCATCGCCGACGCCGAGGCCGCGCATCAGCTCCTGGATCGCAACCAGTTCCTTGCTCTTGCGCACCGCCGCCATCGAACCGACCGAAGCGGTGCCGACGACGTGGACCTGCAAGGCGATGCCGATGGGCTTGACCCAGGCGTCGCGGACGACCTGGGTTTCGATGCGGTCGGGCTGCATGGACATTCGGGTATCCAGTGGGAGGGCGGGAGTGTCGCGGTGGATCGGATCGGACGCCCGGCTTCAGGCCGAGCGCACGTCGGCGCCGTGCGCCGCGGCCATCGACACCAGCGCGGCCTGCACCGCGGGGTCGGGAATCGCGCGGAACGGAATGCAGTGCGCGCAGCCGGGCGAGAAGAAGAACATCAGGAACCAGCGCTTGCGCTTGACCTTGAAGATCGCCGGCCACTTGTGGGTGAAGTCGTAGGTCACCGCGGCGACGTGGATGCCTTCGCCGTCGAAGGTGTAGGTGAACGGCTCGCGGGATTGGCGATGAAAGTAGTGCGTCATCGCCGTACCGAGCAGCACCATCGCCGGGACGAACGCGAACAGCAGCGCGATGGCCAGGGCAAGTTCGCCGGTGATCGGCCGGCCCTTGACCAGCGCGAACGCCGCCAGGCCGACGCCGCACAGCGGCCACAGCAGCGCCATGCACAGGCTGACCGGGCGTTCGGCGATCAGCGCCAGGGTGGCGCGCGCGCGGTCCCAGTAGCCGAACGCCAGCGAGAAGCGGATTTCCTGAGCGTGTTCCATCGGGCCGGATCCATCCAGTCAGAGCGGGCGGGTCGGCCGCTGTGCGCGGCCGCTACCGCGCATTCTGCAGCCGCTCGGCGAATTGGCGCAAAAACGGCCGCTCGTCGCGCAGCCCCTCCGCCAGCAACGCCTCGAACCGCGGCGATTGCAGCTCGCGCAAGCACTCCAGCGCCGACATCCGCGCCCACTCCTGGTATTCGTCCGGCCGATGCCACGCCGCCCAGGCCAGTTCCTCGGCCGCGCGCACGCCCAGGCCGGCCAGCGAGCGGGTCGCGCGGCGGCGCACGTACTCGTCCTGATCGCTGGCCAGCGCGAACAGCAGCGCCTGCGCTTCCTCGTCCCCGCCCAGGTGCCCCAACTCCACCGCCAACTGCCAGCGCGCGTCGATCTCGCCGTGGGCGAGCGAGGCGCGCGCCAGGAAGCGCAGCGTCCCCGGACGCAGCCGGCGGATCTCGCGAACCAGGTATTGCGCGTCGTTGTCGCGGGCGATCGCGTACAGCACGTGGCCGACCTCCGCGTCCGACCAACCGCGCGGATGGCGCCCCTGCACCCAGGCCAGCACCGCTCGGTGCCAGGCCGGCCACTGGCTGTAGTCGCATTCCCATTGCCCTTCGCGCGGAACGATGCCGGCCCCGGCCCATTCGCGAAAACGGGTGGTCTCGATGCTGAGGTCGGTCATGGCGGCGCGAAGGCCTCCGTGCGGGCGCTGGCGGCCAGCTTAGCGAAAAGCGCGCGCCGCCGGAGCCCGCGGCGCGCGGCCGCCTCACCGCCCCTCACGATGCAACGCCAATCACACTCGCCGCGGTCGCCGCACTCCTAAGATCGCGGCGACGGCGGCGCCTGCCGCCGTCCATCGCAAGGCCAGTCCCCGCGCGCAAGCGCCGTCGTCCCCCAAGCCGCAGTCGCGGCGCGCGCCGTCCGTCTTTTCCTCCACGGAGCAGACCATGAGCCGACGCACTCTCGCCTTTTGCGCTTTCCTGATCGCCGCCCTGCTGGCCGCCGACGCGGCCGCCAAGAACAAAGTCACCCGCCAACTCGGCGGCGCCTGCGGCGAAGACGCCAACACCATCGCCCAATGCGATGTCGGCATGAGTTGCAAGGACGGCTATTGCGCCATGAACAGCTACCTTTCCGAGGCGTCGAGGAGTTGCAAGGACCTCATGATCAAGGCCGGCGTGGTCGGCGCGCGCGAAACCGTCTCGGTGCACGACGGCTTCTGCTACAAGCATTGCGACGGCATGTACGAACTGGCGATGGAGGCCACTCCGGTCACCGAGCGCCTGATGCACCGCGCGCGCGTCGGTTCCAAGGAGTTCGGCGAAGAGGTCGCCAAGCTGTCGGACAGCGAGAAAGCCACGTTCAAGGCGGCCGAGAGCAAGTGCAACTCCTGCGGCAAGCAGTGCACGATCGGATCGAGCTTCCTCGGCCGCGGCGGCTACTGATCCGCAGCGGCGGCGCGCGCCTCCCGGCGACGGTCAAGGCAGGCCGGCCAACGCGCCGGCCACGAATGCGCCGTGAGCGGCCGCCTGCGCGGGCAAGACCTCGGTGGCCGACGCGGCGCAGTTGCCTGCGTGGACGCGGAACCCGGCCGGCAGCCGCCCGCCCGTCCGCGCTGCCGTCGCAGCGCGCTGCTGGTCGAACGCAGCGGCCAGCGACAACGGCATGGTTTCGACCAGATGCAGCGCCGCGGGCGTGCGCGCCCGCGACTGCCGCGCATCGTCCGGCGCGAACCGCAGCGCCGCGCCGGTCGAGGCCATGGCCAACGCATAGACGATGAAAGCCGGCCGCAGGGCCTGGATGAAATCGCTCGGCGTCAGCATGGGCGGAGCCTCGATGGGAATGCCATCGCACGCTATCGCCGGGGCGCCCACGGCGCGGGACTTATCTGTCGAGTGGGGGAATCGGGGGGCCAGCGGCCGCAGGGCCGGGCCAGCGGCAACGCGCGCAGCCGCGATGGCGTGCGGCGCTCGCTGAAACGGACTACCGCCCCCAAGCGACCGCTACGGCACCGAGACGCAACGCCGCCGTACCGGCCGGCCGTGGTGCTTCAACCCGCCCCATGCTGGTCGTCGCCGGCGACAAGGATTTCCACCCGTTCTTCTTGGAGCGGCGAGACTGGCGCGCCGACGCCTACCGCTTGCGCCCGGCGCCGAAGACGCTGTTGACCGTGTTCGGCGCCGAGCATCTGTACGGCGGCATCAGCGGCTACGACGCGAAGGAAACGACGGACGAAGATCCGCAGCGTCTGGCCGATATGCAACGGCTGAGCTGGGCGTATCTGCGCTCGGCGCTGTATCCGCAGGACTCGGCCTGGCCGGCGGTCGTGGAGGAGTTGGCGAAGGCTGAGCGGCCGGTCGCCGCGGTCGAGAGCAAGTAAGGCCGTTAGCCCGTTCAACGACAACGCGAAACAGGAGGCGCGATGGACTTGCGCAAGTCCGCTGCGCCTCCTGTTTCGCCGCGGCGGTGTTGCAGCGTTGCACGCCTGCCGGATGTCCGGTAGGCCGGAATGCCCGCGTTGTACCCAGTGGCGTCACCTGCATCCCGCAAAAGGACCTTGCCATGCCTCCCCGTCTGCTCGACCAGATCGCCACCGGCATCCAACGCGCGTGGCAGGAATCCTTCGTCGACCGCTATCGCCTGTGGTCGGCGCGGGTGAGCGGTATCGAAGTCACCCAAGCCATCCAGTATTACCGTGCGAACGAGCACCTGACCGATGCGGCCGACCGCGGCGCCGACAACTCGGTGCAACTGGTGGCGTTCAAGGCCGCATGGGTGCGCGTGTATGTGCGCTCGGGCTTGTTGGGCAATATCGTCAACGTCACCGGGACGCTGGAGGTGTCGCGCCGGAATCGCTTGCGCGACTACGAGCCGGTCGGCACCCACACGCCGCAAGGCGGCCCGGTCAGCGCTGAACAGCTGCCCGTTTACCGCACCGAGCGCGGCGACCTCGGCCGCAGCCTGAACTTCGTGATACCGGCCAACGAGTTGTACGGAACGCTGCGCCTGACCGCGCGCCTGACCGGCCACGACGGCAGCGAGAAGTCGGTGGAAGTCAGCGTACGCCTCGTGCAAACGCTGCGCGTGCGCGGGATTCTGGTCGCCTACGACGGCGACAGCACCTCGGCGCCGGCGACGCCGAACGCGCCGGTGACGCGATTAACCTTGGCGGCGCCGACGCTCGCGGATCTGCAAAGCACCGCGGCGACCGCGCTGGCGGCGATGCCGGTGCAGGCCATCGGCTCGTTCGCGGTCTGCGCGAACATGACCTGGTCCAAGCCGCTGGACGACGCGCGCGTCGCGCCGGGAAAGTGCTCGGACAACTGGAACGACCTGCTCGACGAAATGTCGCTGTTGCGCGACAACGACGGCAATCGCGACGACGTCGTGTACTACGGCCTGTTGCCGGCCGGCATACCGCTGGGCGTGCCCGGCTGCGGCGACGACGGACTGGGCGCAGCCGCGGTCGGCAACGAGCAGACCTTCCTGCACGAAACCGGGCACGGCTACGGTTTCCAGCACACCCCGTGCGGCGCCGCCGGCGACACCGATGCCGACTATCCGACCTATGAGCCGTACGCGTCGGCCTCGATCGGCGAATTCGGCCTGGACATCCGCGACGGCACGATCCACGACCCCCAGCTCATCTCCGACTACATGAGCTATTGCCGGCCACGCTGGATGTCGCTGTACCAGCATCGTCGCCTACTCAGCCATCCGCGGCTGGCGCCGGAGTGGTTGCCGCCGGATTTCCCCTTGGTGCCGCCGCTGGAGCGGCCGTTCAACCTCGAACACCTGTGGTGGCCCGACCCGCCGTGGCGCTACCAAGGCCCAGAATGGCGCATGACGCCGGTGATCTCCGTGCAGGGCCGGGTGCTGGAGAATGGACGCATCGAAGTCGAATCCGTCGCGCGCATCGAGGTGGCCGCGCCCGCGCTGGGCGTGCCGACCCAATGGAGCGCGCAACTGCTGGACGAGCACGGCGGCGTGCTGTCGCGCGCGGTACTGATGCGGCGCGAACCCCAAGGCGGCGGATGTTGCTGCGGCGGCGGCCATGACCATCGCGACAAAGACGCGCCGCCGTTCGCGTTTCGGGCCTATCTGCGCAACGTAGCGCCGGGTGCGTCGCTGCGGATCGATGGGCCGGACAAGCAGAGCTGGAGTCGCAAGGCTAGCGCGCAGCCGCCGCGCTTTACGCATGTGGCAGTGAAGGTGAGCGGCGAGCAGGAACTCGCGCTGGAATGGAAGCTCGATGCTGCGGACATCAAGGACGTCTGGGCGCAATGGCGCCGCGACAACAAGGACGCATGGCATGGCTTGTCTGTCGGCTTGCGCGGCAACCAGGCACGCCTGCCGCTGCAAGGCCTGCCGGCGAATCGCATCCAGGTCCGACTGATCGCGCACGACGGCTTCCACTCCGGCGAATCCGAACCGGTCGACGTGGACCTGCCCGAGCGCGAGCCGGTGCTGGCCATCGTCAGCCCGTCCAGCGGCAGGACGTTCCGTGTCGGCCGTCCGATGCAGCTGCAAGGCAACCTCACCGACAGCGCCGGCCAGCCGCTGCCCGACGATAGGCTGACGTGGTGGCTCGACGGCGTCCAGATCGGGCACGGCCGCGAGCGCTGGCTCGACGCGCCCGCCGAGGGGCGTCACGAGTTGATGGTGCAAACCCAGTGGAGCGGAGGCGTTGCGAAACGGGCCGTGAAGTTCACGACGGAGCGCGGGCCTGGGCGCGGCGGGTGAGATGCTCGCCTCGAACGGTGCTTGCGCAGGCGCGGGCGAACGCGGAGACGGCCAGCACCAGAGTCGAAGGCAAGAGCCTACGGTAGCCCGAGGATCGAGCCGACCGAGGCCTTGAGCAGATCGATCAGCTCCGGGTCCATGTACTGATACTCGTCCGGGATATCGAGCACATGCACGGGCTTGTTGGCGACGACGCGGCCGAACTCGGCCTGCAGCCTGGACCGATGCTTGTTTTCCATGACGAAGATGGCGTGGGCCCAACGGATGTCGTCGGCGGACACGCGCCGGCGCGCGTTGGGACTGGTGCCGGCGGATCGAGCGCGCAGGTCCGGGTGATTACGCCACACGGCTTCAGCCGTCGGGCTACGCCATTGGTTGCGGCTACAGATGAAGAGGACGTTGAGGGGTTCGTCGTCCTCGATCTCGTGCTGGCTCGATGGGTTCGGGTAGTCGATGCCGAGTTGCTTGGCGCGCGCGAGCTTTTCCGACCGGAGATAGAGCAGCTTCCAGTTCTTCTCTCGCTTTTCTTTGGTTTTGAGGCGGTCTTCTTTCATGAGATACGCAACTGAGTCGGGCCATGGAACGGTCTGTGAGAACTCGACAGGCTCACAGACCGCAGCCGAGATATTCTTGGCAGTGCAAACGGTTTCTGCGGCAATTGCGCGTTAACCGCAGAAACGCCAAGCCGGAAACTGTACCGGCTTGGCGCGACGGAGAACCGCCTTACAGGGCGCAATCGTGACCCTTGAGCAATACGAGATCCTGGTAATAGTCCGCGATCGCGACATCCGTGCACCCGTCGCCATCGATGTCGCCGGCCGCGAGGTCGTATCCGCTGTCGGGGGTGGCGACCGTTTTCTTCACCCAGGCCATCGGGCTGGATTGCAGGTAATACTCCAAAGCGTTTCCACCAAACGGCGCGGCGAAGAGGTCGGTCTTTCCATCCCGGTCCAGGTCCGCCGCGGACACGGCGCCGAAGGTCCCGTTGGTCGGCAGCGTGTGGTCCAGGTACAACTGCCCCGATGTGCGCTGAAAGAACAGGAAAACGCTCTTGGGATTGGCAGACGTGGAACCGGTAGCGGCCAGGTCGGTGTTTCCGCTGCCGTCGATATCGGCGGCCACCAGATTGTTGGCCGGCCGGTCGGACAGTTCCGACGGCGGCAGAAAACCTCCGCTCGCATCGTTGTAGGCGACGTACACGCCGTTGCTGCCGTCGGTGAACGCCAGGTCCGACCAGCCGTCGCCGTTCAGATCGCCCGCCTGGAAGTCGATTCCCGCAGTTCCAGTGCCGGCGAATTGGCTGCTTCGAGCGACCCCGCCCAGGCCATCGCCGAACAGCACCATGACATTCGACACATCGTCGATGTTGGCCACATCGACATTGCCGTCATGGTCGAAATCGGCGACGGCCAACTCCAGGTTCCACGACTGGCCGGCCTGCGTGTGCGCCGCGAACCCGCCCGAGCCGTTCGCCGTCAGCAAGGTCACGCCTTCCGCATGGGCGACGACGAAATCCTTGATGCCGTCGTGGTTCAGATCGGTCGTCGCGAGCGCCCGCGCGCGAGCCGGATCGAAGGTATGCACCGTCGGGCTCGACAGGCCGCCGCTTGCGTTCTGCAGAAACACGCTGATGTAGTGGTATTGGCGGTTGTACGTCGACAGCACGGCGACGTCCTTGCGCCCGTCCGCGTTGAAATCCTCGACGACGACCGACGTGGCCGCGCCGTTGACCGGGGTCGTGGAAAGCGGCTGCAAGGTGTACCCGCTCGCGGCAGCGATACTCGGCATCATGCCCGCCATGAAAGCCAAAGTTTTGATGGCTTTGTAGTCCATTGCGTCCTGCATCCTTGGTTTGCCCGGGAGTGGGCGAGCCGATGGTAGCCATTCCTCGGCCGGCGGAATCTACCTTTCGGCGGGGGACATCGGCGCGACATCCCGGGTGCGGTGAAACACGGACGCGCAGGTCAGAACCCCAGCAACGCCCACAAGGCCAGCCCGAGGCAGGCCGCCCCTGCCAGCGCTGCGATGCCGATGTCGCGCACCAGCGAGCCAGCGAGGCCGCTCGCCCGGCCAGCGGTCTTGCGCGCGGCCGCAGCCCTGGCGGCGTGGCGGTCCTGCACCCATTTCGAGGCGAAATAGGGCAGCGTCATGAAGACCAGGCCGGCCAGGATCGCCAGCGGCGGTTTGCCTTCGGCGAACAACAAGGCGCCACAAACCAGCCAGAACATGGCGAACAGGGCGAAGCTGCCGATCTGGTTCATGACGGTGGGTGGGTTGCCGGCTCGGTTCGATGGGGTTGCGTTCGTCCAGGCGCCGCATCCGCGGCGCTTGCCGTCTGCCGATCTTCCCCGGTCGGGACGGGCCTGCGCAAGCGGCGACAGAGACGAATGGGGAACCGGCGAAACCGAGCGTCGCTTGATCGAGCGAGCAAACGAATTGGTCTCCACGCAAAGCTGGAGCGAGTCGTCGGTGAATGCGCGCTTCTGCCAGGATCATCCCCAATCAGCACGGCGGCTGGCGGGCGATGCGCTGTCCGATGAAGGGCTCGGCAGAGCCGCCGCGACCGATGAGCCTATGCGCAGGCAAGGCGAACGGGAAGCCAGGATGTCGGGACGCGCTTTGGCATCCGGCCTGGACGTATCGTCTGGATCGGACTCACGCAGGGCGGCGCGGTTCGCGGTCGCGGCTGACGCCGCTCCTGCAGGGAGCTTCGGGCGCGGCTCAGCCGTCGAACCAGAAGACGATGCGCTCGGCGCCCAGGGCCTGTAGTTCGCGCAACTCGCTCACGAAGTCCGCGTCCAGGAATTCGCGATAGGTGGCCTCGGTGCAGTTGTCGCCGCGGCCGCCTTCGCGAAAGCGCAGTGGGGCGTCGTAGTCGAACGCCAGCAGTTCTTCCAGGCTCAACCACGACTGCGCCACCGCGTCGCCTTCCTGGCGCTCGCAGGCGGCGGCGATTTCGCGGCTGACGTCGACGGGCAAGCCGCGCGGCTCGCTGATCGGGACGACGTTGAAGGAGTTGCGGATGCCGGCGAGGAAGCTGAAGCGCCAGTAGTTGCGGTGGCTCAACAGTCCTGAGGTGCTCAGTGGACGATAAAGACCTTCGTTGTCCCGGCGCTCGGCGTACAGGTCGATGTCGCAGCCCATCGGTTGCTCCTTGCAGTGGGCGGTTGGGGTTGCGTCGTTCTTGCGGGTTCGCGGTCGCGGCTTGTGACCGAAGGTAATCCCCGTGGGACGCCGCTCCTACAGGGAGGCCATGCGGATTAGCGGCCGCCGTGCACCGGTTTATGAGCGCGTACGGCCATGACCACCCCCAACCCGGCGAGCAACGAAACCGCCGAGGTACCGCCATAGCTCAACAACGGCATCGGCACGCCGACCACCGGCAGCAACCCGGAAATCATGCCGCCATTGACGATCACGTAGACGAAGAACGCCAGCCCCAACGCGCCGGCGATCAATCGCGAGTAGCCATCGCGCGCGCCCGCGGCGATCCACAGGCAGCGGCCGACGACGAACAGGTACAGGGCCAGCACGGTGATCACGCCGACCCAGCCGAACTCCTCGCTGAGCACGGCGAAGATGAAGTCGGTGGTGTGTTCGGGCAGGTAGTTGAGGTGCGATTGCGAGCCTTGCAGCCAGCCCTTGCCGGTCATGCCGCCGGCGCCGATGGCGATCTTGGACTGGATGATGTTCCAGCCGGTGCCGAGCGGGTCGGTCTCGGGGTTGAGGAAGGTCAGGATGCGGTCTTTCTGGTACGGGCGCAGCAGCCAGAACCAGGCGACCGGGGCGATCGCGGAGACGGCGCCGAACGCGGCGACGAACCACCACCACGACAGGCCGGCGAGGTACAGCGCGAACGCGCCGCTGATGCCTACCAGCATCGCGGTGCCGAAGTCGGGCTGCAGCAGGATCAGCACGGTCGGCGCGCCGATCAGCACGCCGGCGACCAGCACGTTGAGGAACTTCGGCGGCAGTTGCTGGCGGTTGAGGTACCACGCCACCATCATCGGCAGGCTCAGTTTCAGCAGCTCGGCCGGCTGGAAATAGAAGACTTTCAGGTCGATCCAGTGGCGGCCGTGCTTGCCGGTGCCGATCACCAGCACGGCCAGCAGCGGGATCATCGACACGGCGTAGATCACCGGGGTCCAGTTGCGCAGTTGGGTGATCGACATGCGCGACAGGCCCCACATCGCGGCCAGGCCGACGGCGAAGCGCGAGCCCTGGGCGAACACCATGCGGGTGGAATGTTCGCCGGCGCTGTAGAGCACGGCCAGGCCGATGACCATCAGCGCGAGCAGCGCGGCCAGCATCATCAGGTCGAGGGTACGGGTGAAGCGCAGGCCCAGGTCCCACAGGTAGCGCAGGATCACTCTCACCGCTGCGGCTCCACGGTCGGGCTCACGTCGTCGTCTTCAGGGTCGAGGTTGGGTTCGATCAGGGCGTCGTCGTGGCGCGCGGGCGCCGCGGCGCCGTCGCCGGCCGGTTCGGGCGGCGGCACGTAGCCGGGCAGGTTCGCCTGCAGGCCCGATTCGGCGCCGGCCGCGGCCTGCGGCACGTGGCCGGGCTGCGCGGCGACGCGGGCGTTGGCCATCGCCACCGCCTTGGCCCAGGCGCCGTTGACCGGCACCGCCACGACCTGGAGTTCGGCCGGCACCGCGGCGCCTTCGCCGGGCGCCTGGCCGGGCGAGACGGTCGGCGCGGAACCGGGCGCGACCGCGAGCGGGGCCACGGTCGGCGCGGGCTTGCCGTCCTTGCCCGCCGGCGCTTCGGGCATCTTGCCGAGCAGCCAGGCGTCGAAGATCTTGCGCGCGATCGGCGCGGCGGTGCTGCCGCCGTAGCCGCCGTGTTCGACCACCACCGCGACCGCGATGGTCGGGTTCTCGGCCGGCGCGTAACCGACGAACAACGCCTGATGGCGCAAGTGATACGGCAGCGAGTGCGGGTTGAGGCTGACGTTGCCCTTGCGGCTGACCTTCTGCGCGGTGCCGGTCTTGCCGGCCATGCGGTAGGGCGCGCCGCGCGCCATGATCCGCGCGGTGCCGCGGCCGCCGTGGATGGTCGATTCCATGCCCTCGTGCACGGCCTGCAGGTGCGCGGGGTTGTCGGTGATGCGGGTCGGCTCGTTGAGTTCCTTCGGCAGCCACGGCGATTCGTAGCCGGTGCGGATCTCGCGCACCAGGTGCAGCTGGCGCAGGGTGCCGCCGTCGGCGATCGCGGCGGTGCCGCGCGCGAGCTGCAGCGCGGTCACCACCCAGTAACCTTGCCCGATGCCGGCGATGACGGTTTCGCCCGGGTACCAGCCTTCCTTCTTGTTGCGCTTGGCCTTCCACTCCGGCGACGGCAGGATGCCGATGTTCTCGCCGAGCAGGTCGATGCCGGTCTTCTGGCCGAAGCCGTAGCGCAGCATGTACTGGTCGACCTTCTGGATGCCCATGTCGAGGGCGAGCTTGTAGTAGTAGGTGTTGACCGACTGGGCGATGGATTCGCGCAGGTCGACCCAGCCGTGGCCGCCGCCGTGCGAGTCGCGGTAGCCGCGCTTCTGGCCGGGGATATGGAACTCGCCGGTCGACAGGATCTTGTCCTCGGCGCGGCGCGCGCCGCTGTCGAGGCCGGCCAGCGCCATGAACGGCTTCATCGTCGAACCCGGCGGGCCGCCGCCGAGTACGTTGCGGTTGAACTGCGGGCGCGAGGGATCTTCGTTGAGCGCCTTGTAGTTGGCGCTGGAGATGCCGTTGACGAACAGATTGCTGTCGTAGCTCGGCAGGCTGACCATCGCCAGCACTTCGCCGGTGCGCGGGTCCACCGCGACGGCCGAGCCGTCCATGTCGCCGAACGCGGTGACCATGGCGCGCTGCAGGTCCAGGTCGATGCTCAGGCGCAGGTCGGCGCCGGGCTTGGCCGGGACGTGGCCGACCTGGCGGATCGGGCGGCCGTCGACATTCGTTTCGATCTGCTCGTAGCCGACCTGGCCGCGCAGCTGCTGTTCGTAGGAACGCTCCAGGCCGGTCTTGCCGATGTGGGTCAGCACGCCGGCGTTGACCCCGAGCGCTTCCTGGTCCTTGGTGTCGATGCGGCCGACGTAGCCGATGACATGCGCGAACAACTCGCCGTACGGGTAGCGGCGATTGAGGTAGGACACCAGCTCGACGCCGGGGAAACGCCAGCGGTCGACCGCGAACGCGGCGACTTCCTCGTCGCTGACGCGCAGCTTCAGCACGATCGGCTTGAACCCGCGGGTGGCCTTGCGCTCGGCTTCGAAGCGCGAGATGTCCTCGGGGGTCAGCGCGATCACCCGCGCCAGCTGCGGCAGCCATTTTTCGCTGTCGCCGGCTTCCGACGGGGTCACTTCGATGCGGAACGCGGGGACGTTGTCGGCGAGGATGCGGCCACGGCGGTCGTAGATCAGCCCGCGCCCGGGCACGACCGGGCGCAGCTTGACCCGGTTCTGCTCCGAGCGCATCGCGTAGTCGTCGTGCTGCCAGACCTGCAGGCGGAAGTACCAGAAGCCCAGGCCGACCACGCCGATCAGGACGAAGAAGAACGCGACCGCGGCGCGCAGGCGGAACTGGTCGGCCTCGGCCGCGGTGTTCTTGAGCACGCGCGGGCGGCGGTTGAGCAGGCGGCGGCGCGGGCCCATGTCAGCGCCTCCGCCAGGTGCCCAGGCGCAGCGCGTCGAGCAGCAGGAAGATCACCGGCCACAGCGCCATGCCGACCAGCGGCGCGAACCAGTAGGTGGTCGGCAGCGAGGGCTCGCGCAGGACCATGTGGACCACGGCGGTGACGATGCGGTCGTTGAGCATCAGGCCGCCGATCGCCAGCGCCTGCTGCGACAGCGGGAAGAACCGCAGCCGCGCGCGGAAGCGTTGCAGGATGAAGGCCATCACCACCAGCCGCAACGCCTGTTCGCCGAGCAGGCCGTCAGAGACCAGGTCGCCGCACAGGCCGACGATGAAGGCGAAGCCCAGGCCGACGCGCTCGGGGTCTTCGATCACCCAATAGGCCAGGACCAGGCCGAGCCAGAACGGACGCAGCGGCGCCAGCACCTGCGGCATCGGCAGCAGGCTCAGCGCGAGCGCGGCGATCAGGCTGACCGGCAGCACCCAGTGGTGGCGGGCGCGGGTCATCGCTGCGGCTCCTGCGGGGCGTTGCGCGGTTGGGGGCGCGCGGCGGCGGGCGGCGCCGAGGTCGCGGGCGCGCGCTGCGCCGACGGGCGCGCGGCGGGCGCTGGGGCGTTGCGGCTGCCGGCGGCGGCGTTGGCGTTGGCGCCCGCGCCGGAGCGCGCGCCCGCGGCGTCGGCCGGCGGCGCCGGTTCGATTTCGGACTTCAGTTCTTCCGGCGACGTCGCGCTGCGCGCCTTGGGCTTGCGCTGCTTGAGTTCGCTCAGGCGCTGCGCGGCGGCCTGCTCGGCCGCGGCCTGGGCTTCGGGCGTGGAGGCCGAAGCGGTCTCGGCCACCGCCGGCTGGGTGTCGAAGTCCTGCGTGTTCACCGGCGGCGGCGGCAGCGACAGCAGCACCAGCACTTCGCGGCCGCGGTCGAGCTGCGCGGCCGGCTTCACTTCGCCGACCAGGAACGCGCGGCTGTCGTCGGGCTTGAGCGCGGCGATGGTGCCGACCGGGAAGCCCGGCGGGAAGCGCCCGCCGAGGCCCGAGGTCACCACCACGTCGCCGACGCGCACGTCGCTGGACAGCGGCACGCTGCGCAGGGTCAGGCGGTCGCTGCGGCCTTCGCCGTACACCACCAGGCGCACGCCGTTGCGGGCGACGTTGACCGGCACCGCGTGCGAGGGGTCGGTGATCAGCAGCACGCTGGAATGCAGCGGGGTGATGCCGGTGACCTGTCCGATCAGGCCGCCGGCGTCGATCACGCTCTGGCCCACGCGCAGGCGCTCGCGGCTGCCGGCGTCGAGGATCAGGCGCTGTCGCGACGGGTCCAGGTCGATGTCGAGGATCGGCGCCAGCACCACGTCGAGGTTGCCGCGCTCGGCCACTTCCAGCAGCCCGCGCAGGCGCTGGTTGTCGGCGGCGACCGACTGCAGCCGGGCCATGCGCGCCTGGTTCAGCAGCGCCTCGTTGCGCAGGCGGCGGTTCTCGTCGGTGAGCTGGCTCAGGGTGCCGGCGTCGTCGCTGACGCGTTCGACCAGCCGGCCGGGCCAGCCGGCCACGGCCCACAGCGGCGCGACCAGGGTCGCGGCCTGCTTGCGCGCCTGGCTCAGCCAGCCGCCGCGGTGGTCGAGCACAATCAGGGTCAGCGCCAGCGCCAGGTAGGCCATCAGGCGCAAGGTGTCGGCGACTTCGCCGCTGCGGGCTGCGGTGGGTGGGCCGGCGTAAGGAGGCATCGGGCCGGGAGGTCGCCGTTGGAATCAGAGGGAGTAGAAACGCGAACGCAGCGAAAGTTCGCTGCGCGCGTGACGATGGAGCCGGATTTGAATCTTAGCCACTGCAGCGCGCAGTGGGCGCATGGTCGGACCGGATCGGGGGAAACGCGGTCCGCGCACGCCGCGCGGTTGGATCGGCGGCCGGATCACTCCGGCGCGAAGAACTCGTTGCCGTGCATGTCCACCAGCTCCAGCGCGCGGCCGCCGCCGCGGGCGACGCAGGTCAGCGGGTCGTCGGCCACCTGCACGTGCAGGCCGGTTTCCTCGCTGATCAGGCGGTCCAGGTCGCGCAACAGCGCGCCGCCGCCGGTCAGCACGATGCCGCGCTCGGCGACGTCGGCGCACAGTTCCGGCGGAGTCTGCTCCAGCGCCAGCTTGATCGCCGAGACGATGCCCGACAGCGGCTCGCGCAGGGCTTCGAGCACTTCGTTGGAATTGATGGTGACCATCTTCGGCACGCCCTCGGCGAGGTTGCGGCCGGAGATCTCGACGGTGCTGGCGCGCTCCTGCGGATAGGCGCAGCCGATTTCGAGCTTGATCCGCTCGGCGGTGGCTTCGCCGATCAGGGTGCCGTAGGTGCGGCGCACGTAGTTGATGATCGATTCGTCGAAGCGGTCGCCGCCGATGCGGACCGAGGCCGAATAGACGATGCCGTTGAGCGCGATCACCGCGACCTCGGTGGTGCCGCCGCCGACGTCGACCACCATCGAGCCGCGCGCCTCGGTCACCGGCATGCCGGCGCCGATCGCCGCGGCCATCGGTTCCTCGATCAGGTAGACCTCGCGCGCGCCGGCCTCCTCGGCCGATTCCTTGATCGCGCGGCGCTCGACCTGGGTCGAGCCGCAGGGCACGCACACCAGCACGCGCGGGCTCGGGCGCAGGAAGCGCGATTTGTGCACCTTGCGGATGAAATGCTTGAGCATTTCCTCGGTATAGGTGAAGTCGGCGATGACGCCGTCCTTCATCGGCCGGATGGTGGTGATGTGGCCCGGGGTACGGCCGAGCATCTGCTTGGCCTCGCCGCCCACCGCCGCGACCGTACGGTTGCCGCCGATCATGCGGTCCTGGCGCACCGCGACCACGGACGGCTCGTTCAGCACGATGCCCTGGCCGCGCACATAAATGAGGGTATTCGCCGTGCCCAGGTCGATGGACAGGTCGTTGGAGAACATGCCGCGAAACTTCTTGAACATCGGGGGATTGGGCCGTCAAAAATGGGGGCGGAGCGGGGCCGTTAGCCTAGCAATCGCCCCCCCTGCGAGCAAGGAAAATCAACGGTTTCGGGCGCCGCCGGCTATTCAGCCAAGGCCCGCCCGGAGCGGCCCGGGACCCTGGGGATAACCCTAGGCCGGGGCCCTGGCGGGGCCGGTCGGGGACCGGGTCCGGGGCGGGGTCCGGGGTCGCCGGCGGCACCGGTCGGGACCTCCCCATCGGGACGATCCGCACGGCGCCCCGCCCCGCCGCGCGACCGGCGCCGCGGTCGCTCGCGAGGCCGGACGTCGACGCTTCGAGGCGATCCCGACGGCTCCCGCACGCCCCCGGCACGCAAAAAACTGGCCGCGCGCGCGTCCAGCCGCTACGCTACCGCCGCCGGGCGGCCACAAACCGCCCGTTCTTGCATTCGCGGACCGGCGCTTGCCGGTTTTTCCGTCCGCGACGACGACGCGTCCAATAACAATCTTCGGGGTGAACCTACATGTCTGCGCTGATCTGCGGCTCGCTGGCCTACGACACCATCATGGTGTTTCCGGACCAGTTCAAGAACCACATCCTGCCCGACAAGGTCCACATCCTGAACGTCTCGTTCCTGGTGCCGCGCATGCGCCGCGAGTTCGGCGGTTGCGCCGGCAACATCGCCTACAACCTCAAGCTGCTCGGCGGCGATCCGATCCCGATGGCCACCGTCGGCCAGGACTTCGGCCCGTACCGCGCGCACCTGGAGTCCTACGGCATCCGTCTGGACTGCGTGCGCGTGTTCGAAGAGCAGTTCACGCCGCAGTGCTTCATCACCACCGACCTGGACAACAACCAGATCACCGCGTTCCATCCCGGCGCGATGTCGAACTCGCACAGCAACCACGTGCGCGACGTCGCCGGCGTCACCTTCGGCATCGTCGCGCCGGACGGCCGCGAGGGCATGCTGCAGAACTCCAAGGAATTCGCCGAGCTCGGCATTCCCTTCATCTTCGACCCGGGCCAGGCGATGCCGCTGTTCAACGGCGAAGAGCTGCGCGCGTTCATCGAGCAGGCCGACTACGTGGTGGTCAACGACTACGAGTCGAACCTGCTGCAGACCCGCACCGGCTGGGACGAGAAGCAGATCGTGTCGCGGGTGAAGGCCTACATCACCACGCTCGGCCCGCGCGGCGCGATCATCCACACGCCGGAAGAGACCTACACCATCCCGCCGGCGTACGAGCGCCGCGTGACCGACCCGACCGGCTGCGGCGACGCGTTCCGCGCCGGCCTGATCTTCGGCATCGAGAAGGGCTACGACTGGATGACCATCGGCCGCATGGGCAACCTGATGGGCGCGCTGAAGGTCGAGCATCCGGGCACCCAGAACCAGCGCTTCGACTACGCCGAGTTCGCCGAACAGTTCCGCCAGCAGTTCGGTTACGCGCTGTAAGCGCGGCGGCGTTCGCGACACCCGAAAAATCCCGGCTCCGGCCGGGATTTTTTTGGGGCCTTCGCCGCTTCTTGGAAGACTTGGCTGTCGTGGGAGGGCCTTCAGGCCGGATGCTTTTGTCTCGGATCGCGGCGAGCTGAGCGGAAGGCATCGGGCCTGAAGGCCCTCCCACGACATCGCTCGCAAGCCGCGACCGCGAATCCGCAATGACGACCAAGCCTTCGACGCGACCGGTTACTGCGCGCTCGCGGCTCGCGCCACGCCCACAGGCGGGTCGCGCGGTTGCGCGTGCACGTCGCGCCAACGCGCGAACGCGGCGGCGTCGCCGTCGAATACGTTGAGGTCCACCGGCCCGTCGATGCCCGCCACCCGCGCGCGGTTGTGGTATTGCCACAGCGTCCACGCGGCGCGCGAGTCCGGCGCGCGCAGGATCGCGCGCCGCCACAGCGGCCGCGACGGCAGCGCCGCGCGGTAGGCGTCGAAGAATTCCGGGGTCACGTACAGCAGCGCCGGTTTGCCGTAAGCGGCTTCCACCGGCGCCAGGAACGCATCGAGCTCGGCGCGCATCGCCGCGCCGTCGGGGCGGCGCCCGCAGTTGCCGCCGAATTCCAGATCCACCGCCGGCGGCAGCGCGTCGGCGGCGGCCGGCGCGGCGGCGAGGAAGTTCGCCGCCTGCGCTCCGCCGTCGCGGCAGAAGGTGAAGAAGTGATACGCGCCGACGGCAACGCCGGCCGCGCGCGCGTCGCGCGCATTGGCCGCGTAGCGGCGGTCGCGGTGGTCGCCGCCTTCGCTGGCCTTGAGGTAGGCGAAGGCGACGTCGTCGCGCGCGACCGCGCCCCAGTCGATCGCGCCCTGATGGTGCGACACGTCGATGCCGCGCAGCGGGTAGCGCGCGCGGTCGGGTTGCCAGTGCAGGAACCACCAGCGCGCGGCGATGCCGATCGCCAGCGCCGTCGCGGCAACGGCGACGGTGCGCATCGCGATGCGGCGCCAACGGGTGCGATCGAACTGGTCGGGCATGGGCGCGTTCCGTTCGCGGCCGGCGCTGCGGCCGCCCGGCTATTCTTCCTCGTCGTACGCGCTCTTCGCCAGCGCGATGCCGGCGCGGCGCAGGATCGCATCGACCGCCGCCCGGTCGCCCAGGCCGCCGCTGTCGCCCGCTTCGCGCTCGCGGCCGGCGGCGACTGCGATTTGGTCGCACTGGTAACACAGCAACACCTCATAGCGCAGGCCGGCGCTGACAAAGCTCACTGCGTGGCGATAGCTCGGCATGCACAGGCTGCTCGCATCGGGGACCTGGCCCAGCGCCTGCGCCAGCGCCGCGCGCACCGCCGGCCGGTCGGCCGCGGCAAGGCGGGTGCGGCCGAGCACGCGTTGATCGTGGAAGCAGCGCTCGCGCTTGCACCAATCGCGGCGGCTGCGCTGCTCCAGCGATGCTTCGCGGCGCGAGAGTTCGACGGCGGACAGATCCTGCCACTGCGGCGGCGACGGCGGCGGCTCCCAGGGCTGCAGCGAATACAGTGTCAGGTCCTCGGCGCCGTCCAGCGCCGACAGCGCGCGGGCGCGCAGGCTGCCGGGCTGCGGCGCGCCGGATGCCGGTTCGGGAGTTGTGAGCCGTGCCGGCGGATCCAGCGCGGCCGGCGCGACGGCGGATGGCGCGCTCGTCGCCTGCGCCTGCGCCACGCCGCAGGCGCCGGTCGCCAACGCCAACGCCAACGCCAGCGCGACCAGCCATCGAAAACATCCTGGTTCGTGCATTCGCCTCCCTCCCTGGCCGGCGCGCGGCGCCGTCGCTATCGCCTCACTTCCACCCCGGCATCTTCTCCGGCTTCAACCCGCCCACCTCGAACGTCGCGGTGCGGGTGCCGCCGGCCTTGACCGGAAACTCGATGCTCAATTCCTTCGCCCCGCCGAGCAGCCGCCACAGCGCGCGCTCGTCCTCGACGAACATGGCGATGGCCTCGTCGGTCTTGGGCCGGCTGCCGGCCATGGTCTTGATCTTGCCGTCGACGCCGACCTTGAGCTTGCAACCGCCGTAGCAGTTGAAGTCGCCGACCTGCAGCACGAGGTAGCTGCTGCGGCCCCAGTCGGGATGGTCGCGGAAGATCAGCTGCACCGGGCGCGGGGTGCTGCCGTCGGTCTCCACGTTCGCCTTGGCGTAGATCGAGGCCGACAGCTGGATGCCGTCCTTGCCCTTGGCGAGCTTGACCGGCGTGCTCATGTACGACCACAGCGATTCGACCCGGCGCTGCTCGCGCGCTGTCTTGGCCTTGCCCTGCGCTTCCTCGTACTGGGCGCGGATGCGTTCGGCGGTGGGCGTGCCGGCGTACTTCGACGTCACGATCTCGCCGTAGGCGGCGGCCATGTCCCATTTCTGCTCGGCGTAGGCGCTGTCGAAGTTCTTGGCCTCGGCTGCGGCGGCCTGTTCCTTCTGCGCGGCCTGGGCCGCTTCGGCGGCCTTGGGATCGGGCTTGTCGCAACCGGCCAGGATCATCGCGGCGGCGAGCAGGGCGGTGGCTTGGCGGACGTTCATCGCGGGCGGGCCTCGGTTATCAGTCGGTTCACCGCCTCGGCGGCTTGTTGCGGTCGTTCGACGATCGACATGTGGCCGCAGCCCTGCAGCAGCACGCGCTGCGCCTGCGGCAGGCGCGCGGCGTACAGGTCCAGCGCGCTGGGATCGATCACCACGTCCTGCGCGCACCATAACAGCAGCGACGGCTGGCGGATGCCGGCGGCCTCGATGCCCGGCAGGAAGCGCTCGTCGCTGCGGCCGATCTTGTCGAGCACGGACTGCTCGAACGCGGCGTCGCGGCGGCGCTTGTCGATGTAGATGCGGCTGGCCGGCCACGGGATCACCGGCTTGGCCGCGTCGTCGTAGAACACGATGTCGATGTAGCGCTGCAGCGAAGCGGCATCGTCGACCGCGAACGGATTCTTGCCGCGCAGTACCGCCAGGCCGAACGCGTTGTCGTTGAAGCGCACGCCGGCGGCATCGAACAGGCCCATGCGGTCCACGTCGTGCGGATGCCGCGCGGTCGTCAGCGCGACGATGCCGCCGCCCATCGAATGACCGAGCAGCACCACCTCGCTGCCGGGCTTGCGCGCGACTTGTTCGATGAAGCGCGCCACCCGCGCGCTCTGGGCGAGGAAGCCGTAATCGCCGCCGGCCTTGCGCTCGCTTTCGCCCCAGCCGGGCAGGTCCGGCGCGAACAGGCGGTAGCGGCCGCGCAGGCGTTGCGCCAGCGGGTACCAGTTCTCCTTGCTGCCGGTGAAGCCGTGGATCATCACCACGGTCGGCGCGTTCGCGGGCGCGTCGTCGTTGTAGGCGTAGACCCAGCGGTGATCGTCGATCTTCGCCGCGTTGCGGGTCAGCCCGGCTTGCCAGCGCTGGCGCGCGTAGTCGGCCAACACCACGCGGTAGGGATCGGGCCACAGCCAGATCGCCAGCGCGCACAGCAAGACGGCCGCCACGAGGGCGGCCGTCCCGAGCAAGGCGCGAGGCTTGCGCATGCGCCCTGCGCGCTTACTGGCCCGCCGCCGCGGCCGGCGCCGACTTGGCCTTGGCGATGACCGCCTCGACCGAACCGGTGGTGATCGGGTGGTAGCCCGGCTTGGCCTTGGCGAAGGTGTCCTCGGCCAGCTTCAGGCCTTCGGGGGTTTTCGCCAGTTCGGTGTAGGTCGGCATGATCAGCTTGCGCCGGCCGATCTTTTCCAGGAACGCGGCGATCGCCTTGTCGGCATCGTGGTAACCGCTGCGCACCGTCAGCGGATACCAGCGCTGGGCGATCTCGCCGTTCGGCGTGCCGGTGAACTTGTAGGCCGCGTCCAGCGCCTTGAGCTGCTCGACGCTGAGCGTTTCGGGCATGCCCTCGATGAAGTGCACCCACTCCTGCGTGCTCCACTTCGCGGTCGCCGCGGCCGCGGGCAGCGTGCCGCCGTCGACCCAGGCCTTGCGCGCGGCGTCGACCGCGTCGAAGCGCGGCGACACCGTCGCCGGCGCCGACTTCGGGATGCCCGGGCCGTAGATCCACTCGTCCAGCTCGGCCTCGCTGACCTTGCCCGGATGCTTGGCCAGCAGGTTGGCCTTGGCGTATTCGACGAACTTGGTGGTCGGGATCGACTGGAACGCGAAATGGTCGAAGTAGCTGCGCAGGAACGGGTCGAACACCTCGCGGCCGTAGCGCTGTTCGAGGAACTGCAGGAACCACGCGCCCTTGGTGTAGACGGTCGCGCTGGAGGCGTCGTCGGGATCCTTCAGCGTGCCAGGCTTCAGCGCCAGCGCCTGCAGCTTGGGATCGATGGTCTTGAACTCGGCGGCCAGCTCGTTGCGGCCGATCACGTTCTCCATGTCGGCGCGCTCCTTGCCGTACAGCGACTCGACGATGCGGTTCTCGACGTAGCTGGTGAAGCCCTCGTTGAGCCAGCCGTCCTTACTGCTGCTGAAGGTGACCAGGTTGCCCGACCAGCTGTGCGCGAGTTCGTGCGCGACCAGCGACACCAGCGACTTGTCGCCGACGATCACGGTCGGGGTGGCGAAGGTCAGGCGCGGGTTCTCCATGCCGCCGTACGGGAACGACGGCGGCAGCACCAGGATGTCGTAGCGCTCCCAGCGATAGGGACCGTAGAGCTTCTCGGTGGTCTCCATCATCTTTTCGGTGTCGGCGAATTCGGTCGCGGCCTTCTTGACCATCGCCGGCTCGGCCCACACGCCGCTGCGGTTGGAGATCGGCTGGAAGCTCAGGTCGCCGGCGGCGATGGCGAGCAGGTACGACGGGATCTTCTGCGGCATCTTGAAGCTGTAGTCGCCGTCGCGCGCCGCCTTCGGATCGTTGTCGGCGCTCATCAGCACCATCGCGTCGTTCGGCGCGGTCACGTGCGCGGTGTAGGTGAAGCGCACGCTCGGCGTATCCTGCAGCGGCACCCACGAACGCGCGTGGATCTGCTGCGACTGGCTGAACATGAAGGGCTGCTTCTTGCCCTCGGTCATCGACGGCTCCAGCCACTGCAGGCCGGACGCGCCCGGCGACGTGAGGTAGGCCACGCGGATGCGCTTGTTGCGCTGCGGCGCGTCGATGGTGAGCTTGCTGCCGAGGGTCTTGTCGGCCTCGGCCAGGGCGAACGTGAGGTCCTGCCACTTGCCGTCGGCGCTTTCGCCGGTGACCTTGTCGATCTTGAGGTCGCGGGTGTCCAGCACCAGCTGGTTGGCCTTGGGATCGGTCCAGTCGAGCGTGTAGGTGGCGCTGCCGGCCAGGGTCTTGGCGGCGAAATCGACCTTCAGCTCCAGCGCGAGGTCGTCGATGCGGACCAGGTCGGGCTGGGCGTAGGAGTGTTCGTCGCGGTCGGCCGCGGCAACGGCAGTGTCGCTCACTTTGGCCTCCGGGGTCGCGGCGGGCTTGCTGGAATCGGCGGCCGGCGCGGATTCGCGCGAGCAGCCGGCGGCGGCGAGGGCCGCGACGAGACAAACGGAGAGGGTCGAAATGCGCATCGGAAAACCACGGAAGCCGGTGAATGGCCGAGTGTAGCGCCTCGCCCCGGGGCGGGGCTTGTGCATCTTGGCAGTCGGCGCGGGCGGCGCCCGTGCGGCGGCGCGGCGACGGCGGACCGGCATCGACGCGGGCGCGCGACCGGCCCGGAACGGGTGCGCCGCGGGGGTCAGAATCCGGATCGGGCCCGCCCCGCCGGCCGGTCTGCGATGCGCGCCGCGATATGCAGCGTCCCGGCCACGCGCACTGGCGCAATGGCCGCGGCCCGGCTAGCCTTGTACCGTTATTCCATCATTCGGAACTTTAGACATGACCCTTCCCCTCGCAGGCAAAGTCGCTCTCGTCACCGGCGCCAGCCGCGGCATCGGCGCCGCCATCGCCCGCCGCCTCGCCGCCGACGGCGCCGACGTGGCGATCACCTATGTCAGCTCCGCCCAGCGCGCCGAGGACCTCGCCGCGCAGATCCGCGCCGGCGGCCGCCGCGCGATCGCCATCGCCGCCGACAGCGCCGACGCGCAGGCGGTGACCGCAGCGGTCGAGCGTACCGTGGCCGAACTCGGCGGGCTCGACATCCTGGTCAACAATGCCGGGGTGTGGACCTACGGCCCGTTCGAGGACGAATCGCTGGAGAACTACGAGCGGGTCATGGCGATCCACGTGCGTGCGCCGTTCGTGGCGGCGCAGGCGGCGTCCAAGCACCTGCCGCGCGGCGGCCGCATCGTCACCATCGGCAGCTGCCTGGGCGAACGCGTCGGCGCGCCGGGGATGGCGCTGTACTCGCTGAGCAAGGCGGCGGTGGTGGGCTTGAGCAAGGGCCTGGCGCAGGACCTGGGGCCGCGCGGTATCACCGTCAACACGGTGCAGCCGGGGCCGATCGACACCGACATGAATCCGGCCGACGGCGAAGGCGCCGACCATCAGCGCGCGGGCCTGCCGCTGCGCGCGTTCGGCAACGCCGACGACATCGCCGCGACGGTGGCGCACCTGGCCGGGCCGGGCGGCGCGTTCATCACCGGCACGCAGATTTCGGTGGATGGCGGGTTTTCGGCCTGATGCGCGGTGGGGCGCAGGTCTCGATGCCGGTTCGCGGCGATTTGAGCGGAAGGCGTCGGGGCTGAAGCCCCTCCCACAAGTTTCATCGCGGTGAAGCCCTGGATGTCCGCGTTCGCGGGCATGACGGCGGGTGGGTTGCGCGGCGTGTGAAGTACGCGATGCTTCGAGAAGTGCGCGATGCTCAGATACGCGACGACTCTACAAGCCGTCATCCCCGCGAACGCGGGGATCCAGAGACTTCAGCGAGCAGGTTCGACCTGATCGTTCGCACTTGCGCCGGCTACCAAAACACCACCAGCAACACGAAGCCAATCACCGCCGCAAGCGCCAACACGCCGACCGCCAGGGTCGCTTGGCCGCCGCCGCAATCCTTGCAATAGCGCGCGCCCGGCAAAATACCGAGCAACGGGAACGTCAGCAAAGCCAGCAGGCTCAGCGACGAATCCTTGTCGACCGGCCGCTCCCCGCATTGCGCGCACATCCGTTGCATGCCGCGGAATCCGTCAGGCCTTGTAGCCCGTATGCACCGCGCAAATCCCCGCCGACAGGTTCTTGTAGTCCACCCGCGCGAACCCGGCATCGACCATCATCCGCTTGAGTTCGTCCTGCGGCGGATGCTTGCGGATGCTCTCGGCCAGGTAGCGGTAGCTCTCGCTGTCGTTGGCGAACAGCTTGCCCAGCTTCGGCAGCACGTTGAACGAGTGGAAGTCGTAGATCGGCTTGAACCAGTCGGCCTTCACTTCCGAGAACTCCAGCACCCGCGCCTGGCCGCCGACCTTGAGCACGCGCAGCATCTCGCGCAGCGCGGCGTCCTTGTCGGTGACGTTGCGCAGGCCGAAGGCGATGGTGACCAGGTCGAAGCTGGCGTCCGGGAACGGCAGCGCCTCGGCGTTGCACTGCACGTATTCGAAGCCGGACACGCGGCCGCGGTCGGTCATGCGGTCGCGGCCGACCTTGAGCATGTCGTAGTTGATGTCGCCCAGCACGATGCTGCCGCTGTCGCCGACGCGGTCGCGCAACAGCGCGGCGATGTCGCCGGTGCCGCCGGCCAGGTCGAGCACGCGGTCGCCGCGGCGGACCTGGGCGGTGGCGGTGAAGTAGCGCTTCCAGACCCGATGGATGCCCAGGCTCATCAGGTCGTTCATCAGGTCGTAGTTGCCGGCGACCGAGGAGAACACTTCGCCGACCAACTTGCGCTTCTGTTCGCGCGGCACGTCGCGGAAACCGAAGTGGGTGGTGTCGTCGGTCTGGGGCTTGGATTCGTTCATGGGCGCGATTATCGCATGGCGGCCGGGCCGGGGTTTTGCCTTGGTGGGAGGGCCTTCAGGCCCGAGGCTTTCGTTTCGGACCGAGGCGACCTGAGACCAAAGCATCGGGCCTGAAGGCCCTCCCACGAAAGTCCTCCTTCCCGCGGGAAAAATCCCCCAAAAGGATTAGCCCCGCCCCGCTCCGCCGGCCGCCCGCTTTGGCATGATGCGGGGATGACCGCGACCGTGACCTGGCAAGCCAAGCGCTACGCCGACCTCAGCCTCGACGAGCTCTACGAGCTGCTGCAACTGCGCTCGCAGGTGTTCGTGATCGAGCAGGACTGCGTCTACCTCGATCCGGACGGCAAGGACCGCCATCCCGAGGCGGTGCACCTGATGGGCCGCGCCGGCGACGGCCGGCTGGCGGCCTATCTGCGCATCCTGCCGGCCGGCCTGAGCTATCCCCAGGTCAGCTTCGGCCGGGTGCTGACCGCGGCGGAGTTCCGCGGCCAGCGCCTCGGCGGGCCGCTGCTGGAGGCGGCGCTGATCGAGATCGAGCGGCGCTGGCCCGGCGCCGACATCCAGATCGGCGCGCAATCGCATCTGCAGGCCTACTACGGCCGCTACGGGTTCGAGCCCGCATCCGAGCCCTACGTCGAAGACGGCATCCCGCACATCGACCTGCTACGGCGCGGGCGCGGCGCCGGCTGATCCGCCGCGGCCCGCGGCCGCACCCGCGCGTAGCAACGCCAGCGCGCCGAGCAGCAGCAACAGGTCCTTGAGCAGGAACTGGCCGGTACCGCCGACGAACGGCGCGCCGTAACCCGGCTGCCAGCCCGGCAGGGTGAACAGGAAGCTGTTGGTCAGCAGATAGGTCGCCACCGCCGCCCACAGGCCCCAGCGCGCCAGCCGCGGCCGCCACGGCCACAGCGCGATCGACGCCGCGGTCGCCAGTTCGACCGCACCGATCAGGTTCGACGCGCCCTGCACGTCCAGCGGCCCGTACAGCCAGGAAAACAGCGGGCTGGAGCGCATCAGCCCGGCCACGCCCTCGGCTTCGACCTGGGTGAACTTCATCAGCCCGATCCACACCAGCACCAGCAACTGCCCGGCCCACAGCGTCCACAGCGCGCGCGCGCCGCCGCGGGCGCAGCCGCGTTCGTGCGCGAACACGCCCAGCGCGAGGCCGGCGATGCCCAGGTGCTTGAGCAGGGTCTGGCCCGAACCGATCACCGGGAAACCCTCGTAGGGCGGCTGGTGGATCCACGCCGCCGGGCTCAGCAAGCCCAGCAGGCCGGCGCCCCAGAACGCCATCGCCGCCAGCGCGGCGCCGCGGCGCCAACGGCCCGCGGGCGCGATCAGCAATGCCGCGCCGATCGCGCATTCCAGCGCGCCCAACGCCGGGCTCAACCACGCCGCCTGCGACGCCAACCCCGCCAGGCCGCTCGCGTTCAAGAACTGGGCCAGGGCCGCGATCTCGAAATCGAGCGCGCGCATCGCGCCGAACCACAGCATCCACAGGCCCAGGACCCGGGCCGAAACCTCCCACACGCGCGCCATCGGCGCGCGCTGCATCGCACAGTGCATCGCTCCACTCCAGTGTGTCCCGCGCATTTCGCGCGTACCCCCATAAGAGGGCGGGACGGCGCGAAAGGATTCGCCGCCCCTCGACCCGGACGCGCCGGCGCGCCAGACTGCGCAGCGATACGCACCGGAGCCCCGCATGATCGCCACCCCCGACTACCGCGCCCTGCTCGCCACCGCCGTCGCCGAGGCCCGCCAGGGCATCGCCGAGGGCGGCATCCCGATCGGCGCCGCGCTCTATCACAACGACGGCCGCCTGCTCGGCTGCGGCCACAACCGCCGCATCCAGGAGAACGATCCCTCGGTGCACGGCGAGACCGACGCCTTCCGCAAGGCGGGCCGCCAGCGCCGCTACCGCGACACGATCATGGTCACCACCCTGGCGCCGTGCTGGTACTGCAGCGGGCTGGTACGCCAGTTCAACATCGGCACGGTGGTGGTCGGCGAATCGGTCAACTTCCGCGGCGGCATCGACTGGCTGCGCGAGAGCGGGGTCGAGGTGATCGACCTGGCCGACCAGGAATGCATCGACCTGCTCGGCGGCTACATCGCGGCCAATCCCGAAGTCTGGAACGAGGACATCGGCGAAGACTGAGCCGCCGCCATGACCGCGGAAAACGGAATTTCCATGCGCGCGCGCCGCCTCTGGCCGCTGCTGCCGCTGGCCGCCGCCGCGCTGGCGCCGGCCGCGGCGCAGCCGCCCGACTGCGGCGCCACCGCCGAGATCGCGCTGATCTGCCGCCAGGCGCCGGACGGCCGCAAGGCCAGCCTGGTGCGCACCGAACTGCCCGCGCGCGGCGGCTGCGAGCGGCCGCTGCTGGAAACCTTCACCGACAGCGACCGCGACCGCCCGCGCAGCCTGGCCCTGGCCGTGGGCCAGAGCGGCGAATGCCGCTTCGCCGACGGCGGCAGCCTGCGCGTGCGCGTGCAGGCCGGACCGCCGCCGCCGGCCGGACCGTGCAGCGGCCAGCCGTCGGCGAGTTTCTCGCTGTGGCTGGACGACCGCCGCGTGGCCGACCAGCGCGAAGTGCGCAGCCGCTGCGAAAGCGCGCCGACGCCATGGACCTACCGCGTCGACGGCGACGCCGTGTACGACTGCAGCAACGGCGACTGCGGGCCGCTGCTGGCGCCGGAGCAAACGCTGGCGGCGCTGCCGGTGGACGCCGGCGAATTTCCCGACGCCGCCGCCGCGGCGACAGCGCAGGCGGCGGCGCAGGCCGCGGCCGCGCCCAACGGCCTGCAACGCCTGCTCGACCGCGGTCCGGTCTGCGCCGAAGCCGAGCGCCAGCTGGCGCTCAGCTGGGACGCGTTCGATCCGTTCCGCCGCGGCGACGACGCCGACGCGCCGCTGCACCGCGTGGCCGCCAGCGAAGCGCCCGCCGGCACGGCGATGCCGGACGCGCTGGCGTTCGCGCACGGCGCATGGCGCGCGTTCGATTTCGACTTCGACAACGACGGCCTGATCGACCGGGTGTACCTGGGCGACGCCCGCGACGAAGGCGAGTGGTACGCCTCGCCTCTATTGGTGGTGCCCGGCGCGTCGGCGCAGCAATTCCAGGCGCGCGCGGGCGCCGCGGCGGCGCAGGCCGTTCCGTGCCAATGGGACGGCGCGCGGCCGCCGCTGTCGCACTGCGACGACCTGCGCAGCCCGGCCTGGAGCCGGCGCCAACCGCTGCAGCAGGCGGTGCCGGCGCCGCTGCCGGGCCTGCCCGGCGGCGACGCGTTTTTCCAGACCCGCACCACCACCGCGCTGCCGCTAAGCTACGAAGACGCCACCTATGTCGCCCTGCGGAGTTCCGCCGGCCCCGCGCGCGATTACGTCGCGCTGTACCGGCCAAAGCCGGGCGGCGGGCGCGAGGCGGTGTGTCTGATCCAGCGTCGGCCGGACGCGCGCTGAAGCCGCGCCGGCGCGCGCCGGGCGCTTACACCCGTCACTGGGCAAGCCGCGGGAGCCGGCGCAGAATCGCCCGCACATGGCCGCCGCTCCCGCCCCGCTGTCGATCCGCGCCTACCGGCTCAGCGACTGGCCGCGCCTGTGCCAGATCCACGACCGCGCGCGCCTGGACGAACTGCAGCGCAGCGCCAGCGCCGACGCGTTCCGCAACCTGGCGCGCACCGCGCACAGCGAGGGGCTGTTCGACGGCCGTCTCGACGTGGCCGAAGTCGACGGCGTGGTGCGCGGCTTCGTCGCGTTCCAGCGCGCTTCGCTCAACTGGCTGTACGTGGACCCCGACAGTTATCGCCAGGGCGTCGGGCGCGCGCTGCTGCGCCACGCGCTCGCGCACTCCGGGCCGGTGGTGTCGACCCAGGCGCTGCTGGGCAACGACCCGGCGATCGCGCTGTATCGCTCCGAGGGGTTCGTCGAGATCGAGCGCCGGCAAGGGCGGCTGGGCGGGTGCGACGAGTTCGTGGCGGTGGGGCTGATCCTGGAGTTGCGACGCTAAGCGATCGCGGCGCCGAATCCGTTCGTTGTTCGGGCGAAAGTCGACCACGCGGGCCCGTCATTCCAGCAAACGCCGAGGCCTCTCAGACGCGTCGTTCCGACGAAAGCCGGGACCTCACAAACCCGTCATTCCGGCGAACGCCGGAATCCATTTTGATCTTGCCATTGCCGTTTCTTCGCAAGAGCGCAAGCAACAGCAAAAAAATGGATTCCGGCGTTCGCCGGAATGACGGGGTTGCGAGCGGCAGGCCTCCATCTGGAAAGGAGGCCGGGTGTTCGCGGCTTCGGGTTGTCGCGGCGGAGCTACGTCGCTGCGGTTGGCTTCAAAACCATCAACCAGAAGATCCCCACCACGCTCAAGAACGCCGGCCAGCCGAGCCAGAACCACCAGAACATCGTGCGGTGGTAGCTCGCCGGCAACGGCGCGTTCGCGGCCGCCGCCTGCGCCGCGAGCCGGCGCGCGCGCGCCTGCAGCCACAGCACCGGCAGCCAGCACGCGCCGACCACGAAGAACAGGATCAACGCGGTCTTGAGCCAGAACAGCGACCACGGAATGCCCAGGTACAGCGCCAGCCACACGCCGGTGCCGAACTGCACCAGCACCGCCGGCGCGGTGAAACAGGCGTCGGCGATGACCACGGTGCGCGCGGTCTCGGCGATCACCTTGGCGTCGCCGCGCTTGTGCGCGATCCAGAAGAAGAACGCGATGCCCAGGCCCGTGCCGAACAGCAGGGTCGAGGACAGGATGTGAATCCACTTCACCCACAGGTACGCCATCGTCTTATCTCCGGTCCGCCAACACCCACGCCACCGCCAGCGCCGGCAGCACCACCAGGTTCTTGGCCAGTCCGCCGAGCGGGTCCAGCCACTGCGCCGGCAACAGCGCGCCGAACGCCAGGGTGTAGGCGAGTACGCTGATCCCCATCAATCCCAGCATCGCGCGCGGCCGCCAGCCGATCAGCAGGCCCAGCGCCAACACCGCATCGAGCGCGCCGGTGATGCGCGCCAGCGCCACCGGCTGCCAGGCCGCCAGCGGCGAGCCGGCGACCATCGCCTCGATCGTCGCCGCCGGCGTCGACCAGCCGACCGCGGCCGAGATCAGCCACAGCGCGACGATGGCGATGCGCAGGGTCGGCGCGAGGAAATACAGCTGCGCGTGCCAGCGGTCTTGCACTTGGCTCGGCGTCGCCGCCAATGCGTCGGCCAGCGCCGCCGGCGCGTGGCCGAAATCGGCACGCACGCGCGCATGCGCGTCGGCGCGGGCGACGTTGCCGCGGCGCAGCATGCGCCACATGGTTTCGCCGACCGGACCGCGGCCCAGGCGTTCGCCGATCGCCACCTGCAGGCTCACCAGCGCTTCGGGAAAGAACACCGCGCCGTGGCCGTCGATGCGCAGCCAGCGCCGCCAGGTCGACTGGTACTCGCGCAGGCTCAGCGGCGCCGGGCCGCCGATCTCGTAAACGCCGGATTGCGCGCCGCCCGCGGCGCGCGCGGCGATCTCGCCGAGGTCCTCGGCGGCGACCGGCTGCAACGGCCAGCGCCCGTCGCCGGGCAGCAGTTGGCGGCCCGGAAACGCGGCCAGCGCGCGCAGCAACGAGGTGCCGCCGTAGGAGCCCGAAGCCGCGTAGACCACCGACGGACGCAGCGCGACCGCGCTCAGCGGCAGTTTCAACAGCTCATCGTCGAAGCGATGCTTGGAGGCGATGAATTCGCCGTCGGCGGGTTCGCCCAACGCCGAGAGCTGGACGAAGCGCGGCACGCCGCAGTCGGCGCAGGCGCGCGCCAACGCCAGCGGGCCATCGACATGGATGGCCTGGAACGTCTGCGCGCCGGCTTCGCGCAGGATGCCGGCGGCGTTGACCACCGCGTCGACGCCGCGCAGGGTCTCGCGCCAGTCTTGCGGCGAGGTCATGCGGGCGAGGTCGGCCGGACGTTCGTCCTCGCGCAGCGCGCGGCCGCCGTCGCGGATGCCGCGCAGCACGCGCCAGCCGTGGCGGCGCAGGGCGGCGATGAGGTAGCCGGCGAGGAAGCCGTTGGCGCCGACGACCAGAACGGTTCGCGGCGCGGCGGGGTGCGGCGGTGCTGCGTCGGTCCGTGGCGCGCGTGCGGGTGCGGGGTCGTCCATGGGGCGACACGGTAGCAGAGCGCGACGAGGGAGAGGACTGTCAATAAAAAAGCGCCTTGCGGCGCTCGTTTTTCTGCTTGTCCCATTTACCCTCACCCTAGCCCTCTCCCGCAAGCGGGAGAGGGAACGGCCTCGTCGCTATCCAACCTTCGCAGTCAAAGCCCCTCTCCCGTTGGCGGGAGAGGGGTTGGGGTGAGGGCCGCTCTACGCGATCAAAGAATGTACCGGCTCAAATCCGGGTCCTTCACCAACTCGCCCAGGTGCTGGTCCACGTACGCCTTGTCGATCGTCACCGCTTGCCCGTCGCGATCGGGCGCCTCGTAGCTCAACACATCGAGCAAGCGCTCCAGCACCGTGTGCAGGCGCCGCGCGCCGATGTTCTCCTGGCGCTCGTTGACCTGCGCGGCGATCTCGGCCAAGCGGTCCACCGCATCGCCGGTGAACTCCAGCGTCACCCCTTCGGTGCGCAGCAGCTCGACGTACTGCGTGGTCAGCGCCGCCTTGGGCTCGGTCAGGATGCGCACGAAATCGTCCTTGCTCAGCGCGCCGAGCTCGACCCGGATCGGGAAGCGGCCCTGCAGTTCCGGAATCAGGTCGCTGGGCTTGGCCAGATGGAACGCGCCGGAGGCGATGAACAGGATGTGGTCGGTCTTGACCGCGCCGTACTTGGTGCTCACCGTCGAGCCTTCCACCAGCGGCAGCAGGTCGCGCTGCACGCCTTCGCGGCTGACGTCGCCGCCGCTCACGCCGGCCTCGCTGCGCTTGGCGACCTTGTCGATCTCGTCGATGAAGACGATGCCGTGCTGCTCGCAGGCCTCGATCGCGGCTGCGCGCACGTCGTCCTCGTTGACCAGCTTGGCCGCTTCCTCTTCGATCAGCTGCGGACGCGCGGCCTTGATCGACAGGTGCTTCTTGTGGGTCTTGCCGCCGGACACCTGCGAGAACATCTGCCGCAGCTGCTGGCCCATCTCTTCCATGCCGGGCGGCGCCATGATGTCGACGCCGCCGAGGTTGACCGCGGTTTCGATCTCGATCTCGCGCTCGTCCAGTTCGCCGCTGCGCAGTTGCTTGCGCAGCTTGGCGCGGGTGTCGCTGTCGGGCGCGCTGTGGTCGGCGGCCGGGGTTTCCGAGCCGAAGCCGAAACCGCCGGGCACGCGCTTGGGCAGCAGCGCGTCGAGGATGCGGTCTTCGGCGCGGTCCTCGGCCTGCACGCGCACGCGCACCTTGGCCTGTTCGCGATACAGCTTGACCGCGGTGTCGGCCAGGTCGCGCACGATCTGCTCCACGTCCTTGCCGACGTAGCCGACCTCGGTGAAGCGGGTGGCCTCGACCTTGACGAACGGCGCGTTCGCCAGCGTCGCCAGGCGCCGCGCGATCTCGGTCTTGCCGACGCCGGTGGGGCCGATCATCAGGATGTTCTTGGGCATCACCTCGTTGCGCAGTTCCGCGGGCAGCTGCATGCGGCGCCAGCGGTTGCGCAGGGCGATGGCGACCGCGCGCTTGGCCGAATGCTGGCCGACGATGTGTCGGTCCAGTTCCTGCACGATCTCGCGCGGGGTCATGGTGGCGTGGCTGTTGTCGGGTTTCATAGAGGCAGGAGTGAGATCGGAGAAGTGAGGAGTGAGTGGCGTGCGCTATGAACGGGAGACGGGGCGAGGAAACCGCTTTTTCTCACTCCTCACTCCTCTCCGCTCTTTTCTACAGCTCTTCCACTACTACATTGCGATTCGTGTAAATGCAGACGTCGCCGGCGATGTTGATCGCCTCGGTGGCGATGCCGCGGGCGTCGAGGCTGCTGTGCGCCATCAGCGCGCGCGCGGCCGACAGCGCGTACATGCCGCCGGAGCCGATCGCGACGATGCCGTCTTCGGGTTCGATCACGTCGCCCGTGCCGCTGATGACCAGCGAGGTTTCCTTGTCGGCGACCGCGAGCAGCGCTTCGAGCTTGCCGAGGCGGCGCTCGGTGCGCCAATCCTTGGCCAGCTCGACCGCGGCGCGGGTCAGTTGCCCGTGCTTTTCGAGCTTGGCTTCGAACAATTCGAACAGGGTGAACGCATCGGCCGCGGCGCCGGCGAAACCGGCCAGCACCTGGCCGTCGCGGCCCAGGCGGCGCACCTTGCGCGCATTGGATTTCATTACCGTATGGCCGAGCGTGACCTGGCCGTCGCCGGCGATGGCGACGCGGCCGTCGCGGCGGACCGAGACGATGGTGGTGGCGTGGAAAACGTTGGGATTCTGACTCGGGTCCATGGCGACCTCCGGGGGATAGCCCTTGGATGGGGGCGCCGGGCGGGCAGTCAAGCCCCCCGGAGGCGGAGGAGTGAGCGGAGAGAAGTGAGGAGTGAGCAAGAGCCTCGCCTCCCGCTTTCGCTCACTCCTCGCGCTTGCGCTTGGCCCGCGGGTGCGCCGCGTCGTACACCTTGGCCAGATGCTGGAAGTCCAGGTGGGTGTAGATCTGCGTGGTCGAAATGTCCGCATGGCCCAGCAGTTCCTGCACGCCGCGCAGGTCGCCGGAGGATTCCAGGATGTGGCTGGCGAAGGAGTGCCGCAGCAGGTGCGGGTGCACGCGCTTGAACAAACCCTGGCGCTGGGCCAGCGCGCGCACCCGCAGTTGCACCGCGCGCGCGCTGATCTGCGCGCCGCCGCGGCCGGGGAACACGAAGGCGTCGTTGGCCGCACCGGTGGACGCGCGCCATTCGCCCAGCGCGGCGCGCGCGTGCGAGCCCAGCGGCACGCTGCGCTGCTTGTTGCCCTTGCCGAGCACGGTGACCAGGGCGTCGTCGAGATCGAGGTCGCGCCAGCGCAGCGCGCACAGCTCGCTCAGGCGCAGGCCGGAGGAATAGAACAACTCCAGCAGCGCGCGGTCGCGCAGGCCCAGCGGCGCGTCGGTGTCGACTTCGACCAGGGCCTTGGCTTCGTCGGGATCGAGCACCTGCGGCAGCTTGCGCGGCGCCTTGGGCGCGCGGATCGGCGCGGCCGGGCTGGCCTCCAGCGCGCCCTGCCTGACCTGCCAGGCATAGAAGCTGCGGCAGGCGGACAGGCGCCGCTGCAGGCTCTTGGGGGTGAGGCCGCGCCGGTGTTCGGCGGCGATGAAGGCGCGGATGTCCTCGGCCTGCAGCGCGAGCACGTCGCCGCCGGCGTGTTGCAGGGTCCACACGGTCAGCGCATCGAGGTCGCGCCGGTACGCGTCGAGGGTGTGCGCGGACATGCGCTTTTCCACCCGCAGGTGATCGAGGAAGGCGTCGACCGGATTCATGCCGCGCATCCTACTCCGCCGCGCGCGGACGCGGCGTCGCGGCGCCGCATCGGCCGCATCCACCGCCGCCCCAGCTCAATCGAAGCGGCGCAGCGCCACCGCCAGCGATTCGCCCATCATCCGCAGGAACAGCGTGCCCATGCCCGGGAAGAAACGGTTGGCGTCGCGGCTGCCGACCGCGATCAGGCCCACGCCCGGCAGCGGCAACAGCGCGGTGGACTGCACGTCGGCGGCGCGATCGGCGTACAGCACCGCGTGCTTTTCCGGCTGCAGGCGGCCGCACAGCGGCTCGCCGTCGGCGAGCGCGTCGCGGAACGGCTGCAGGCGCGCGTCGCCGTCCTCGATGGTCTGCAACCACTCGCTGTCGGCGACGCCGTCGTAGCGGCGCAGCACGATCAGCCGGACCAGATCGCCGTTGAAGTCCTCGGCCAGGCTCGCGGCCATCGCGCGCAAGGTGTCGCCGGCGTTGGACTGGCGCATCAACGCCAGGGTCAGCTGGTGGGTGCGCACGGCCAGGCGTTCGTTCTCCTGGGCGTTGCCGAACAGTTCGTGCAGGCGGCGCGAGAGTTCGCGGTTCTTGTCGCGCAGCACTTCCAGCTGGTAGCTGGCCAGCGAGGCGGCCGAACCTTCCTCGCGCGGCACCACCAGGCTCATCGACAGGTCGGGGAAGTGCTGCAGGAAACGCGGGTGACGGCGCAGCCACGCGGCGACTTCATGGGCGCCGAGCTCGGTCGGCTTGTCGCCGGATCGTTCGCTCATCGATTCCACTCTCCTTCGAACACGAATGCGGTCGGCCCAGACATCGACAGCGTCGACTCGGCGTCGGGCCAGGCGATGCGCAGCTCGCCGCCGGGCAATTGCACGGCGACTTCGCGCTGGATCCGGCCGCGCTGCATCAGCACCGCGGCGGCGGCGCAGGCGCCGGAGCCGCAGGCCAGGGTCTCGCCGACGCCGCGCTCGTACACGCGCAGGCGGATGCGGTCGGGCGCCAGCACCTGGGCGAAGCCGACGTTGGCCGATTCGGGGAATTCCTGGCTGGACTGCAGCATCGGCCCGATCGTCTCCACCGGCGCGGCGTCGACGTCGTCGACCTCGATCACCGCGTGCGGGTTGCCCATCGACACCGCGCCGAAGCCGATCACGGTGTCGTGCACGTCGAGCACGTACTGGTCCTGGCGCGCGGGATAGCCGCGCAGCGGAATCCGCGCCGGATCGAATTCGGGACGGCCCATGTCGATGCGGAAGCGGCCCTCGCCGAGCGCGGCGACCGGATGGCGGCCGGCCGGGCTGTCGACGGCGAAGTCGCCATCGGCGGCGGCGCCGTCGCGCACCAGCCACGCGGCGATGCAGCGCGCGCCGTTGCCGCATTGCTGCGAGGCCGAGCCGTCGGAGTTCCAGATCCGGTAGGACGCCACCGCGCCGGCGCTGAGCGGGTCTTCGACGGTGAGGATCTGGTCGCAGCCCACGCCGGTGTGGCGGTCGGCCAGGCGCCGGCACAGTTGCGCGTCCGGCGCGACGCCGCCGCCGCGCAGGTCGAGCACGACGAAGTCGTTGCCGGCGCCGTGCATCTTGCTGAAACGCAGCGGCGCGGCCGGTGCGGCGGCCTCAGCCATCGCCCTGGCCGCTGGCGGGGACCGGCTCGGCGGACTTGTCCTGCGCCGGCTTGTCGGCGCCGTCGGTCGCGTCCTGCTTGTCCTTGTCCGTGCCATCGGCCGGCGGCGGGGTCAGCACCTGGTCCAGCGACGGCACCGCCGCGCCTTTCTTGCGCGGGTCGGTCGCCACCGGCGGCGCGTTGGCGTTGGAGATGGTCACCGGCACTTCGCCGGGCTTGGCCTTGGGCGGCTCGGGCGGCGGCGGCGCGGTCGGCAGGACCAGCGGGCCCTTGTTGCCGCAGGCGGCCAGGACCAGGGTCAGCGCGGCCGGGATCAGGAGCGGGGCGAGGCGTGCATTCATGGCCGAAGTGTAGCCCGCGGGGGTGACCGAATCGAACCCGGCGCGCGGGGACTGGGAGCGGCGTCGGGGTGCGGGTTCAGGCTGGATGCGACGACGGCTCGGTGGCGCGCCGGGCCGGAACCGGGGCGTCGTGGGCGGCGCCGCGCGCGACGCTCAACCGGCCGGCGGCTCGGGGCGACGCCACAGCCAGATCGCCACCGCGGCCATGATCGCGGTGCCGGTGGCGGCCATCCACCATTTCGGTGAGGTCAGGAACATGATCGCCGCGCACAGCGCCATCATCGACACCGCCAGCCGCTTGGCCCGGCGGCTCACCGCGCCGTGCGCCTGCCAGTCGCGGATCATCGGGCCGAACTGGCGGTGCGCCAGCAGCCGCGCGTGCAGGCGCTGCGAGCCGCGCGCGGCGGCGTAGGCCGAGAGCAGCACGAACGGCACCGTCGGCAGGCCCGGCACGACGATGCCGACGATGCCCAGGCCGAGGCTGGCGTAGGCCAGCAGCCACCAGGCCCAGCGCAATCGGCTGGAGCGCGCGGGCGGCGGGGGCGGCGCGGCCTCGGTCGCTGCGGGCGGCGTCGGCGCGGGGCCGGCGGCGTCCTGGGGAGGCGGGGGTACGGACATGGCGGGAGTATGCGGGGTGGCGCGATGGGGTTGCAGCGGGGGTGCGGCGAGCTGGAACAAGAGCGTCGGGGCTGAAGCCCCTCCCACGACAGCCGCTCGAACCGAGGCCGCGGGCGGCTGTTGTGGGAGAGGCTTCAGGCCCGACGCTCTTCACTAGTTGTGGGAGGGCCTTCGAGCCCGATGCCCTTCGCTCTTGTGGGAGGGCCTTCAGGCCCGACGCCCTTCGCTCTTGTGGGAGGGCCTTCAAGCCCGACGCCCTTCGCTCTTGTGGGAGGGCCTTCAGGCCCGACGCCCTTCGCTCAGATCGCGACGCCACCCCACAAACGAACAGGCCCGGCTCGCGCCGGGCCCGTCGTTCAATCGCGGCGAATCACTTCGCCTCGACCTCGTGGCTCACCCGCAACTGGTCGATCATGAACGCGAACATTTCCGACTGCTCGCGATAGCGCCGGAACCGGCCCGACTTGCCGCCATGGCCGGCGTCCATGTTGGTCCGGAACAGCACCGGGTACTTGCCGGTGTCGAGCGTGCGCAGCCGCGCCACGTACTTGGCCGGCTCCCAGTACTGCACCTGCGAATCCCACAGGCCGGTGCCGACGAACATCGCCGGATACGCCTGCTGCTTCAGATTGTCGTAGGGCGAGTACGACAGCATGTACTCGTAGTACTCCTTCTTCTCCGGATTGCCCCACTCGTCGTACTCGTTGGTGGTCAGCGGGATGCTCGCGTCGAGCATCGTCGTCACCACGTCCACGAACGGCACCTGCGACAGGATCGCCCGGTACTTGTCCGGCGCCATGTTGGAGATCGCGCCCATCAGCAGGCCGCCGGCGCTGCCGCCGTACGCGGCGACGCGGTCCGGCGCGGCGTAGCCGGCCTTGACCAACGCGTCGGTCACGTCGACGAAGTCGTTGAAGGTGTTCTGCTTCTTGAACAGCTTGCCGTTGTCGTACCACTGCCGGCCCATTTCCTGGCCGCCGCGGATATGGGCGATGGCGTAGACCATGCCGCGATCGAGCAGGCTGACGTTGGTGCCGGAGAAGCCCGGATCGCTGGAGATGCCGTAGCTGCCGTAGGCGTACTGCAGCAACGCGGCCTTGCCGTTCTTCTCGAACCCCTTCTTGTAGACCAGCGACACCGGCACCTTGACGCCGTCGCGCGCGGTCGCCCAGAAGCGTTCGGTGACGTACTTGTCCGGGTCGTAACCGATCACCGGCTGGCGCTTGAGCAGCTTGCGCTCGCCGGTGACGGTGTTGAGCTCGTAGGTCGTCGCCGGCGTGGTCAGCGAGGTGTAGGTGTAGCGCAGCCACGGCGTGTCGTGTTCGGCGTTGACCGACAGGCCCATCGAGAACGCCGGCTCGTCGGCCTTGACGAACTCTTCCTTGCCGTCCTTGCCGTCGGCGCCCTTGTGGATCAGGCGCAGGCGCTCGAGCGCTTCGGCGCGCTCGGACACCACGGTGTAGCCGTCGAACAGTTCGAAGCCCTCGATGAAGACGTCGTCGCGGTGGGCGATCCAGTCCTTCCATTCCTTGCGCGAGCGCGCGCCGTCGGGCGCGGTCACCAGCTTGAAGTTCGGCGCCGGCTTGCCGTCGGCGCCGGGCGCGTTGGTGCGGATCACCCAGCGGCCGTCGAGACGGTCGGCGTCGTATTCGACGTCGCGCTCGCGCGGGGCGAGCACGGCGAACTCCCTGGGATCGGCGGCCGGCGCGCAGCGGGTCTCGCTCGACACGGTGCTGTGCACCACGATGCACAGGTAGGCGTCGTCGCGGGTGCGGCCGATGCCCATGTAGAAGCTGTCGTCCTTCTCCTCGTACACCAGTTCGTCGCTGGCGGCCGGGGTGCCGAGCACGTGCTTCTTGACCCGCACCGTCAGCAGCGTTTCCGGATCGTTCTCGACGTAGAACAGGGTCTTGTTGTCGTCGGCCCAGACCAGGTCGGTGGACACGCCCTCGATGACGTCGGGATAGATCTCGCCGGTGTCGAGGTTCTTGAAGCGGATCACGTACTGGCGGCGGCCGACGGCGTCGTCGGCCCAGGCCAGGATGCGGTTGTCCTGGCTGACTTCCATCGCGCCGACGTTGAAGTAGTCCTTGCCCTTGGCCATGACGTTGACGTCGAGCATGACCTGTTCGGCCGCGTCCATGTCGCCCTTGCGGCGGGCGTGGATCGGGTAATCCTGGCCGGTCTCGAAACGGGTGTAGTACCAGAAGCCGCGCTCGCGGTACGGCACCGAGCTGTCGTCCTGCTTGATGCGGCCGACGATTTCGCCGTAGAGCTTGTCCTCCAGCGGCTTGAGCGGCTTCATCACCGCGTCGACGTAGGCGTTCTCGGCGTTGAGATACGCCAGCATCTGCGGGTTCTTGCGCTTGTCGTCGCGCAGCCAGTAGTACTCGTCCTGGCGTTGCGCGCCGTGCGGCGCCTTGACGGCGTGCGGCTGCTTGGCCGCGACCGGCGGCGCGGGCAGGCCGGCGGCGGGAGCGTTGAGGGTCGTGGTCATCAGGAGCGTGGCCGCTAGGGTGAAGAATGAAGGTTTCATATGGGGTCCGCCGGATTATTCCTCAATGGCGCGGGGTGGAGCGCGGGGAAACACGAACTGGGACGTGGGTTGCGGCAGCGCGAGGGCCGGGCGGCCGCCGGAGAGCGGCACGCCTTCGGCTGCGCCGGCGCTTCGCGAAGCTCGGTTTTCCAAGCCAGCAACTCCAGAACCGTCATTCCGGCGAAAGCCGGAACCCATTTTGATTTTGCCCTTCTCCGGCCAACGCAGCGAAGCAACAACAAGGTCAAAATGGGTTCCGGCTTTCGCCGGAATGACGGGGCGGGAAGAGGCGTCGCAGCTTGAGGCCCGTTTGTCGCGGCCGCACTGCGCGCTTCGCGCGAACCCGCCCCGCCGATGCGAGAACGGGCGCCCGAAGGCGCCCGTCCATGATCGGAATCCGTCGCGGTCGCCGCCGGCCGGATCACTTGGCCAGCTGCTCCCACAGGAAGGTGTAGGCCAGCGCGTTCATGTGCGCGGACTGGGCGTTGTTGGCCGCGCCGCCGTGGCCGCCTTCGATGTTCTCGTAGTAGCGCACGTTGCTCTTGCCGGCATCGAGCATCTTCGCCGCCATCTTGCGCGCATGGCCCGGATGGACGCGGTCGTCCTTGGTCGAGGTCATGAAGATCACCGGCGGGTACTCGCGCTTGGCGTCGAACAGGTGGTACGGCGAGAAGGTCTGCACGAACGACCAGTCGGCGGTGTCCGGATCGCCGTACTCGGCCATCCACGAGGCGCCGGCCAGCAAGTGGCTGTAGCGCTTCATGTCCAGCAGCGGCACCTGCACCACGACCGCGCCGAACAGCTCGGGGTACTGGGTCAGCATGTTGCCGGTGAGCAGGCCGCCGTTGCTGCCGCCCTGCACGCCCAGGTGCGGGGTCGAGGTGATCTTGCGCGCGATCAGGTCGCGGCCGACCGCGGCGAAGTCCTCGTAGGCCTTGTGGCGGTTGGCCTTGAGCGCGGCCTGGTGCCAGCGCGGGCCGTACTCGCCGCCGCCGCGGATGTTGGCGACCACGTACACGCCGCCCTTCTCCAGCCAGCCCTTGCCGATGCTGCCGGAGTAGTTCGGGGTCAGCGAGATCTCGAAACCGCCGTAGCCGTACAGCAGGGTCGGCGCCTTGCCGTCGTACTTGAGGTCCTTCGGCCGCACCACGAAGTACGGCACGCGGGTGCCGTCCTTGCTCGAGGCGAAGTGCTGCTCGATCACGTCCTTGGACGCGTCGAAATAGCTCGGGTTGGTCTTCAGCGTTTCCGGCTTCTGGCCGACCTGCGCGATCGCCAGCGTGGTCGGGGTCAGGTAGTCCGACACCGACAGCCACACCGCATCGCTCTCGTCGGCGTCCACACCCGAGACCGAGACGGTGCCGAACGCCGGCGCGCCGACGAATTCGCTGCGTTTCCACTCGCCCGGGCCCGGGGTCAGCACGCTGAGCTTGTACTTGACGTCGTCGAGCACGTTGAGCACGAGGTGGTTGCGGGTCCACGCGGCGCTGGCCAGCGAGGTGGTCGCGGTCGGCGCGAACAGGACGGTGAAATCGCGCTTGCCGGCCATGAAGTCGTCGAAGCCGATCGCGATCAGGCTGCCAGCCGGGTACTGCTTGCCGCCGGCCTCGTACGGATCGCGCAACTCGGCCATCAGCCATTCGCGGTACGCGTACTTGCTGGCCGAGTTCGGCAGGTCGATCTTGGTGAGCTTGCCGTCCTTGCCGCGCAGGTACAGCTCGTCGTTGTAGAACGCCAGGGTGCGGCGGACGAAGTCGCGCTCGAAGCCCTTGGTCGGGTCGTGGTAGGCATCGACCGACATGTCGGTGTCCTTGCCCTCGTACACCAGCTTGGCGTCGGCCATCGGCGTGCCGCGCGTCCACAGCCGCACGGTGCGGTTGTAGCCCGAGGTGGTCATCGTGCCCTTGCCGAAATCGGTGGCGACGTAGACGTGGTCCCGGTCGATCCAGCCCAGGCTGCCCTTGGCCTCGGGACGGAAGAAACCGTCCTTGACCCAGGTCTTGCTGGCCAGGTCGAACTCGCGGGTCACGTCGGCGTCGGAACCGCCGCGCGACAGCGCGACCAGGCAGCGCTGGTAATCGGGCCGCAGGCAGTCGGCGCCGTGCCAGACCCACTGCTCGTTCTCTTCGCGGTTGAGCGCGTCCAGATCGATCACCGTTTCCCACGCCGGCTGTTCCTTGCGGTACTCGGCCAGGGTGGTGCGGCGCCACAGGCCGCGCTGGTGCTGCGCGTCCTTCCAGAAGTTGTAGTAGTAGTCGCCGATCTTCTCCACCGCCGGGATCTTGGCGGTGGAATCGAGCACGGCGAGGATGCTGGCTTCGAGCTGCTTGAACTGCGGGGTCGCGGCCAGCTCGGCCTCGGTCTTGGCGTTGCGCGCCTTCACCCACTCCATCGCGCGCGCGCCGTTGACGTCTTCCAGCCAGGCGTAGGGATCATCGGTCACTGTGTTCTTCTCCTGGGCGGGCGCCGCGCCCGCGCTGGCGGCCACGGCCAAGCCGGCCGCGAACAACAGGGACTGACAGCTCTGGGACAACTTGGGCATGGCGGTTCCGGGACATAGGAAGGCCGCCACGCTAGCACAGGGCGCCGGGGCGGCCGCCCTGTCCTTGGTCATGTAGGGAGTTGCCGGGTCTGGCGCGTTGAAGGCGCCGCGGCGGAGGTCGCGAAAACCGCTTCGCTATCGGGGAAATCGCTCGCGTGCGGCCGCGCCGTCGGCGGTCGCGCCGGTCCGCAGCGGGGCCGTCGCCAGCGAATGCGTTTGCAGCGGCCCGGTGCGGGGCGGCCCTGTCCACGGCGCCTCGGTTCGAAGCATCCCTGTAGGACGCCGGCGGCCCGCGCTACGGCCGCACCGCGGCGGCCGGCCGTGCGCCGAAGCCGCCCGCGCCCGGATCGCTCATGCCACCCGCGGCAACGGCCGCGGCGCGGCCGGACGGTTGCGGCGGCGCGCCTGGATCGAGCCGCGGCGGCGACGGCGCGCGGGCTGGGCCGCGGCCGGTTCCTGCGCTTCGCCCCACGCCGGCAGGCGGAAACGGTTGAGCGCCCACCACGCCAACGCCGGCATGCCGACCAGCCACAGCGGCAGCCAGCCGATCAGCGCGTGCGAGCCGCGCGCGGCGGGCAGCATCAGCACCAGCAGCGCGCCGACGGCGGTGGCGTAGCCCAGGGCCGTGCCGAGGTCGGCGCGCCAATCCGGCGCGGCGCGCAGGTCGCCGCCGAACTCGGGATCGAACCCGCCATCGAACGAGGAAGCCGACGGGGAATCGGCGCGGCGGGCGGTTTCGAGGACGGTCATGGCCGGACTCCGGAAGCGTGGAAGTGGAAACTCGTGGTGAATCCAACTTCCCGCCGCGGCGTCTCAGGGGCTGCGATATCGGCGACCGCTCGTCGGGACCGCCGTCGCCGCGGCGGCGGCCGGCTCAGTACCCGGCCTTGTCCAGGGCCTGCTCGGCCTGCTCGCGCCCGAGTTCGATCAATTCCTTGGCGCGCCAGAATTCATAGAACTGGCAGGCGTCGCGCGGAATGCGGATGACCAGCTCGGGCGGGTCCAGCGCCAACTGCACGCGCGCGATCTGCGCCTGCATGGTGTCGAGCGAACGCGCCATCAGTTCGCTGAAGCTCAGCTCGTGCGGCGGCGCGTCTTCGGGCGGGTCGACCGTCACCGGCTGGTTGCGGCGGAACCAGCGAGTCAGCGGCGGCGGCTTGACCGAGACGATCTGCGAAGCCGGCACCGGCGCGTGCCGCGCTTCGTCGGCGCCGGCATGGCGGCCGAGCGCGCCGGTGGGCTGGTCGGGCCAGCCATGCATGTCCACCGCGATCAGCCGGTGCGCGTCGGACAGGCGCGTGGCGGTGATCGGCAGCGGCGCCAGCAGGCCGCCGTCGACCAGCTCGCGGCCGTGCAGCTCGTACGGGGTGAACACGCCGGGGATGGCGATCGAGGCGCGGATCGCGTCCCACAGGTCGCCTTCGCGCAGCCACACCTCGCGCTGGCGCAGCAGGTCGACCGCGACCGCGGTGAACTGCACCGGCAATTCCTCGATGCGCGGCTCGCCGATCAGCTCGCGCAGCGCGTGCATGAGCCGGTCGCCGCGGAACAGCGCCGGCTGGCCGAATACCGGGTCGAGCAGGCGCAGCATGTCGGTGCGGCTCATGCTGTAGAGCCAGTCGCGGTAGACCCCCATCTTGCCGGCGGCGAACAAGCCGCCGACCAGCGCGCCGCTGGAGGACCCGGCGACCGCGACGATGCGCAGGCCGCGCGCCTGCAGCGCTTCGATCACCCCGATCTGGGCCAGCCCGCGCGCGCCGCCCGCGCCGAGCACCAGGGCGACGGGTTCGCCCTGCTCGGCCAGGCCGGTCTGGCCGGCGCGCGGAATATCGGCGCCGGCCATCAGCGGCCGTAGTTGCTCAACGCCAGCTCCAGCATGGTCTTGGCCTGCTCGCGCAGCACCACCGGCTCGACGATCTCGGCGTCGTTGCCGTAATGCATCACGTCCATCAGCAGCTCGCGCCCGGCGCTGTAGGGCACCTTGAGCTCGTAGCGGCCGTCGGGCAGGAACCGGCCCTGCTGCTGCGAATGCCAGTGTTCGTCGGCGACCCAGCGCGCCGCCTTGGCGCTGAACAGGATCGTCGCCCAGCCCTTGGGCGCGCCGGAGAAGATGCCGTAGCTCGACGCGAGGTGCTGGTCGAGTTCGTCGTCGGCGACGTCGTGCGCCGCGTCCTCGCCGATCTTGGCCGCGCTGATGCGGTCGACCGAGAAGCTGCGCAGCGCATCGCGCTCGTGGTCCCAGGCGTCGAGGTACCAGTTCTCGCGATAGTGCGTCAGCCGCTGCGGCGAGACGCTGCGGCGGGTGCGCTCGTCGGTGGAGCGGGCGCGGTATTCGAACGTCAGGCGCTTGCGGTCGAGCACCGCGGTGGCGACCGCGCGGAACGCGGTCTCGTCCTGGCGGCGGGTGCGGTGCGGGATCACCCGCACCCGCTCCACCGGCAGACGGCGGCCGCCCGCATGCTCGTCGAGCAGCTTTTCGATGCGCTGCTGCAACGGCGCCAGCGCGTTCGACAACACGCCCCCGCCGCTGCGCATCAGCAACTGCTGCGCGGCCAGCAGCGCGTGCAGTTCCTCCGAGCTCAACCACAGGCCGGGCAGCTCGAAGCGGTCGCCCTCGCTGGTGTCGTAGCGGAAGCCCGCCTCGCCGTTGCCGACCACCGGTGCCATCAGGTAGTCGCGCAGATAGGCCAGGTCCCGATAGACGGTCGCCCGCGAGCATTCCAGGTCCTCCTGGAGCCGCTGAACTGTGACCGGGTACCTGGCCGCAGTGAGAATCCGGTGCAACGCGTGAATGCGTTCGATACGTTCCATGTCGGCCGAGATGTGGTGGAAGCGGTGGGGACGGAATTAGCATGGCACCGGCCGCTGTCCGGCCGCCACCATCGAACCTGGGGATCCTACGTGATCAAGACGTCATTATCCGCAACACTGGTCCCGGCGGCGGTACTGCTGGGCCTGGCCGCCGCCCACCCGGCCGTCGCCGGGCCGAAGGAGGAGGTGGTCGCCGCGGTGGACAAGTTCCTCGCCGCCAAGAGCTACCACGCCAGCATGAGCATGGGCCCCGGCGCGGCCACCGAGACCGACTTCGTCGCGCCCGACCGCATGCGCGTGAGGCTGGGAGCGGTGGGCGACCAGGTCCTGATCGGCGACACCATGTACGTGACCGTCCAAGGCAAGACCCGCAAGCAACCCGCGCCCGGCGGCGGCGTGGCGGGCACGCGCAGCCGCGAGAAGGTGTTGGGCAACCTGCAGACGCTCAAGGTCGCCGCGCTGGGCGGCGAAACCCTCGCCGGCACCGCGACGCGCAAGTACAAGGTGGAGAACAGCCAACCGAACAAGACCTCCTCGACCTTCTGGGTGGCTGCCGACACCGGCTACCCGGTGCAGGCGGTCAACGTGGCCGAGGTCGGCGGCAAGACCTATACCTCCACTTTGAAGTATTCGCGTTACAACGATCCGAGTATCAGGATCGAGGCGCCGGCGGTGAAGTGACATTAGACACGGGCGCGGTCGCATGGACTGCGACCGCGGCGACGCGGGTCGCGCATTCAGCCGCCCGTCGCGCGCATCGCCGCGCCCATTTTCTGTAATACGAACAAGGCGCCGACGCCGAGCGCCGCGGAGACGATCGCGGCCAGATGCCAGCGATTGAAGCCGGGCCGGCGCACGCGCTCGCGGTAGCCGACCCAGGCCAGCAGCGCGGCGGTCCAGATCGGTCCGCCGTAGGCGGCGAACCCGAATACGAAATCCATTCCCTGTCGCTCCCTGGGCGCGTCGCCGCGCGTCGCAGTATGTCCGCACCGCCGCAGCAGCGACAAGCCGCGCCGGCGCGCTCGCCTGAGTGCGACGCAGTAGGCACAATGGCCGCATGAGACAGCCCGCTCCGTCCGAGCCAGCGCTCGACCTGTCGCCCTCGCCCGGCGATACGGTCAAGACTACAACTTGTTACATGTGCGCCTGCCGTTGCGGCATCAAGGTGTGGCTGGCGGACGGTCGCATCCGCTACATCCAGGGCAACCCCGAGCATCCGGTCAACCAGGGCGTGCTGTGCGCCAAGGGCTCGGCCGGGATCATGCAGCACTACTCGCCGGCGCGGCTGAGCAAGCCGCTGCTGCGGGTCGGCGAACGCGGCCGCGGCGAGTTCCGCGAGATCGAATGGGACGAAGCCTTGTCGATCGCCGCCGGCTGGCTCGGCGCGATCCGCGAACGCAACCCGGACGAACTGGCGTTCTTCACCGGCCGCGACCAGTCGCAGGCGCTGACCGGCTGGTGGGCGCAGCAGTTCGGTACGGTCAACTACGCCGCGCACGGCGGTTTCTGCTCGGTCAACATGGCCGCCGGCGGGCTGTACACGCTGGGCGGTTCGTTCTGGGAATTCGGCGAACCCGACTGGGAGCATTCGCGCTACCTCATGATGTGGGGCGTGGCCGAAGACCACGACTCCAATCCGATCAAGCTCGGCCTGGGCAAGCTCAAGGCGCGCGGGGCCAAGATCGTCGCGGTCAATCCCGTGCGCAGCGGCTATGGCGCGATCGCCGACGAGTGGATCGGGATCCGGCCGGGGACGGACGGGCTGTTCGCGTTCGCGCTGATCCACGAGTTGCTGAAAGCCGACACGATCGACCTGGACTACCTGGTGCGCTACACCAATGCGCACTGGCTGGTGCTGCGCAATCCGGGCGGGGCCGACGATGGCTTGTTCGCGCGCGACGGCGAAGGCCGCGCGCTGTGCTGGGACCGCGACTCCGGCGGCGCGCAGCGCGCCGAGGCGGTGGACATCTCGCCGGCCGTGGTCGGCGAATACGCGCTCGCCGACGGCCGCCGCGCGGTGCCGGTGTTCCACCTCGTCGCCGAGCGCTACCTCGATCCGCAGTACGCGCCCGACGCCGTCGCCGAACGCTGCGGCATTCCCGCCGACACCATCCGCCGCATCGCCCGCGAACTGGCCGAAGCCGCGTTCGAACATCCCGTGCGCCTGCCGGTCGCCTGGACCGACGCGCACGGCCGCGAGCACGCCGAGATGGTCGGGCGCCCGGTCAGCCTGCATGCGATGCGCGGCATCAGCGCGCACAGCAACGGCTTCCACACCTGCCGCGCGCTGCACCTGTTGCAGCTGTTGCTCGGCGCGGTCGACACGCCCGGCTCGTTCCGCTATCAGCCGCCCTACCCCAAGCCGATCCCGCCGCCGAACCGTCCCGGAAAACAGCGTCAGGCCAACGGCGCGCTGGATGCGGCGCCGCTGGGTTTCGTCCACGGCCCCGAGGACCTGGTGGTCGACGCCGAAGGCAATCCGCGCCGCATCGACCACGCCTTCTCCTGGGGCTACCCGCTGTCCGCGCACGGCATGATGCACAGCGTGATCCGCAACGCCTGGGCCGGCGATCCGTACAAGATCGACACGCTGATGATGTTCATGGCCAACATGAGCTGGAACTCGGCGATGAACACCCGCCAGACCATGGGCTGGCTGACCGACAAGGACGAAAGCGGCGAGTACCGCATCCCGCACATCGTCTACGCCGACGCCTACGCCTCGGAGATGACCGCCTACGCCGACCTGGTGCTGCCGGACACGACCTACCTGGAGCGCTTCGACGCGATCAGCCTGCTCGACCGGCCGATCTCCGACGCGGATTCGGCCTGCGACGCGATCCGCCATCCGATCGTCGACGCGGCCAGCCAGCGCCTGCGCGAGGACGAAGCGCCGCGCGACGTGCGCGGCTTCCAGTCGGTGCTGCTCGACCTCGGCGCGCGCATCGGCCTGCCCGGCATGACTCTCGACGACGGCAGCCCGCGCTACCGCGATTACGCCGACTACATCGTCCGCCACGAGCGCGCGCCCGGCGTCGGCCTGCTCGCCGGCTGGCGCGGCGAGCGCGGCGAACTCGAAGCCAAGGGCCCGCCGAATCCCGAGCAGTTGCAGCGCTACATCGACAACGGCGGCTTCTGGCGCGGCCACGTGCCGGAGGCGGCGCGCTACTTCAAGATGAGCAACCGCGCGTATCTCGACTGGGCGCAGAAGCTGGGCTTCCTCGGCCACGCCGATCCGATCGCGCTGCAGTTGTACAGCGAGACGCTGCAGAAATTCCGCCTCGCCGCGCAGGGCCACGGCGCGCAGCAGCCGCCGGAACAGCATCGCGAGCGCGTGGCGACGTACTTCGATCCGCTGCCGATCTGGTACGAGCCGTTCGAAGGCGCGCAGGTCGAGGACGGCGCGATGCGCTTCCCGCTCAGCGCGGCGACCCAGCGGCCGATGTTCATGTACCACGCCTGGGGCTCGCAGAACGCCTGGCTGCGCCAGATCGCCGCGCGCAACTACCTGTACCTGCATCCGGACACCGGCGCGCGCCACGGCATCGCCGACGAGGACTGGATCGAGGTCGAATCGCACCACGGCCGCATCCGCGTGCAGGCCAAGTTCGCCGGCAACGTCCAGCCCGACACGGTCTGGACCTGGAACGCGATCGGCAAGCGCCGCGGCGCGTGGAAGCTCGACAAGGACGCGCCGGAAGGGCGCAAGGGCTTCCTGCTCAACCATCTGATCAGCGACGTGACGCCGCGCGGCGACTACGCCAACGCCGACCCGGTCACCGGCCAGGCGGCGTGGTTCGACCTGCGCGTGGCGATCCGCAAGGCCGACACCGCCGGCGACGCGCAGTCGCAACCGCAATTCGACCCGCTGCCGGGCCCGGCCGCCGATGACCGGCCGCTGCGTTACGGCGTAGAGTTCCGGCGACAGCGATGACCGACGTCGTTGCCGCATCAACGCCAGGGAGGCGAGCGCATCATGATTGCCGTTGCAAACACCGGCCGACGGGCCGCGTCGACGGGCGCATCGCGATGAGGGCGGCGCGGGTGTTCGCCGGCCTGCTGTGCATGCTGGCCGGCGTCGCGGTGGTGTTCCTGCTCGGCCTGGGCGGCCTGGATCCGGCCGCGCCGGCCGCGGCGACGCCGGCGATGGTGGCGTTGCTGCCGAGCGTGGCGCTGGGCCTGTCGGTGTTCGCGCTGGGGCTGTGGCTGGTGTTCGCAGGGCGCCGGCGATGACCGCGCTGCCGCCGCCGTCGAAGAAGAAACTCGGCCTGGTGATCGACCTGGACACCTGCGTGGGCTGTCATGCCTGCGCGGTCAGCTGCAAGGAGTGGAACGCCGGCGGTTTCGCCGCGCCGCTGACCGACGAGCGTCCTTACGGCGAAGACCCCAGCGGGGTCTGGTTCAACCGCGTGCACAGCTACGAGCTGGCGGCGCAGGACGCGCCGGCCGGCGGCTGCGGTGCCGCCGGTGCCGCTGCTGGTGCCACCGTCGCCGACGCGCCGCAACCGGCGATGACTCTGCACTTCCCGCGTTCGTGCCTGCACTGCGAGCAGCCGGCCTGCGTCACTGTGTGCCCGACCGGCGCCAGCTACAAGCGCGCCGAAGACGGCATTGTGCTGGTCGACGAGGACAAGTGCATCGGCTGCAAGCTGTGCTCGTGGGCCTGCCCCTACGGCGCGCGCGAGTACAGCGCGGTCGAAGGGGTGATGAAGAAATGCACGCTGTGCATCGACCGCATCTACAACGAGAACCTGTCCGAAGCCGAGCGCCAGCCGGCCTGCGTGCAGGCCTGCCCGACCCGCGCGCGCCACTTCGGCGACCTCGGCGACCCGGAGTCGGCGGTGTCGAAGCTGGTGGCCGAACGCGGCGGTGTCGACCTGATGGCGCAGCTCGGCTACCAGCCGACCAACAAATACCTGCCGCCGCGCCCGCGCCGCGCGGGCCAGGCGCAGGCCGACGCGCCGCAACCCGAGGAAGCGCTGGACCCGCAGGCGTTGCCGACGGTGCTGCGCTGGCTCGACCGGGTGTTGTCGCGATGAAGTTCGCGCGGCGCGGGGAACTGCAAACCACACGATCCGGCGCGTGGCGGCGCACGCTTCGGCGCGCGCGGCGGGTCGGGGCGGACGCGACTCGCGCGAACTCGGCTGGGGCCTGCACGACGCGCGCGCGCCGGATCGTCGCCCATCGGGCGCTGCCCGACCAGAATCCGCCGCACCCGCACCCGATGCGGACGGATCGGATCGGCACCGACGCATCGCTTCCTGCGCTGTCCCGTTCGATCCGCCCGGCGCCGGGGCGTTCGACTCCGCTCGCGGCTCGCCTTCGCTGACCCATGCATCCGGCTTTCTCGGTCATTTTCTTCACCACCCTGTCCGGCGCCGGCTACGGGCTGATGGCCTGGCTCGGCGCGCTCGCGCTGCTGCAGCACGCCGGCCTGCGCGACGCGCCGCAACTGCCGTCGTTCGCGCTCGGCGCCGGCCTGCTGGCGTCGCTGGCGCTGGTCACCATCGGCCTGCTGAGTTCGACCGCACACCTGGGCAAGCCGCTGCGCGCCTGGCGCGCGTTCTCGCAATGGCGCACCTCGTGGCTGTCGCGCGAGGGCGTGATGGCGCTGCTGACCTACGCACCGGCGCTGGCGCTGCTGGGCTGGCTGCTGGCGCTGGACCCGCAGCGCGCGCTGCCGCCGGCGTGGCCGGCGCTGGCCGGCGCGGCGCTGGCGGTGTGCGCGCTGCTGACGGTGGCGTGCACGGCGATGATCTACGCCTCGCTGCCGCCGATCCCGGCCTGGCGGCATCCGCTGGTGGTGCCGGTGTACCTGGCCTTCGCCCTGCTCAGCGGCGCGGCCCTGCTCGCGGCGCTGCCGGCCTCGTTCGCCGGCGGCCGCGTCGCGGCCTGGGCGGTGCTCGCGCTGGCGCCGCTGACCGCGCTGCTGAAATGGCGTTACTGGCGCGCGATCGACCGCGACCGGCTGCCGGTCACGCGCGGCGAGGCGATCGGCCTGCCGGCGCGCGCGCCGTCGGTGTTCGAACGCCCGCACACGCAGGACAACTACCTCACCCGCGAAATGGGCTATGTGCTGGCGCGCAAGCATGCGGCCAAGCTGCGCGCGATCGCGCTGGCGCTGTTCGCGGCCCTGCCGCTGGCGCTGGCCGCGCTGGCGCTGGCGTTGCCGGCGGCGACCGCGCCGCTGATGGCCGCCGCCGCGCTGTCGGTGCTGGCCGGCGCCCTGGTCGAGCGCTGGCTGTTCTTCGCCCAGGCCCGCCATCTGGTGACGCTGTACTACTGAGGCCGCGACGCCTCGAAAGCCGGTCGCATCAGGCTAAATAGCCTGAATATTGCCATGATCTTCACATTTAGTTTCGCGCCCGCGGCGCTTACAGGACGCGGCCCCTGGTATCGACTGCCGCCCGGCGTGGGTGCGGCCGGCCTGGAGATCGAATCGGACCAATGCACCACTTGCGTGACCGAAAGCTGTCCGATGCGCACTTCGGTCGCCGTCCTGTAACCGGTTCCATGGCATTATGCTGGGCCGTCTCCACGACCGCTTCCAGACGATGCTCGGTGCAATCGGGCTCGCCCTGCTCGGCGCGCCCCTGGTCACATTGCCCAATCCCGCCTTCGGCGGGGACCCGACGTTGATCGCCATCGCCAGCGATCCGGCGCAGATGCGCCTGTACTGTTTTTCGACCCGCTGCGGCGACGAAGAATGGCGCGTGGCGATGGCGCCGAAGCAGCGCCTGCCCGACATCGACCCGGCCGAACTGCCGCCGCTGCGGCCCAACGTGTTCCTGCCCGGCCAGCAGCGCGTCGGCATCGGCGGCGTCAGCGCCCCCGCCAGCTCGCGCGAGAGCCGGGCGATGTATTCCAACGACCACCGCATCGGCGCCCGCTACGGCGTTCAGGCCATGCGCGACGGTCCGACCCAGATCGGCCTGAGTTTCGGCGCCGGCTACCGCCTGGCGCCGCTGTACGACGACGGCATCAACCGCACCGGCGCGGTGTTCCGCGGCGAGCTCAACCTCGGCCAGCGCCTCACCGACCGCGCCCGCTGGACCCAGCGCGTGCAGGTCGAAAGCGGCCGCGGCGACACCTTCGTCAAACAGTCGGTGCGGCTGGACGTAGACCTGTACCCGAACTGGAAACTGGAAACCGACTTCGCCATCCGCCACGACAACAAAGGCGGCGGCGGCACCGACAGCGCCGAAAGTTCGATCGAACTGATCCGTCGGTTCTGAGCCCGGTGGAAGGGCTTTCAGGTCCGATGCCTTTCGCTCAGGTCGCTGCGCGGCAGCGGATACAAAAGCGTCGGGGCTGAAGCCCCTCCCACAACAGCCTTGGCGGCTTGCATGGCGTGGCTGTTGTGGGAGGGCCTTCAGGCCCGACGCTCTTCGCTCAGGTCGCAGCACAGCAGCGGACACAAAAGCGTCGAGGCTGAAACCCCTCCCACAGCAGCCCCCCGCGGCTTGCGCGGCTGTTGTGGGAGAGCCTTCAGGCCCGATGCTCTTCGCTCAGATCGCCACGCAGCATCGGACACGAAAGCGTCGGGGCTGAAGCCCCTCCCACAACAGCCCCGCGGCTTGCGCGGCTGTTGTGGGAGGGGCTTCAGGCCCGACGCTCTTCGCTCAGGTCGCCATGCAGCATCGGACACGAAAGCATCGGGGCCCCCTCCTGCTCAGTCGTCTTCACCAAGCCCGCCCTGCAGCGACGCGGCGATGAACTCGCCCGCGCCCTGCTCCAGCAGCCGGCCCGCCACTTCGATTCCCAGGCATTGCGGCGCGTCGCCGCGGCCTTCGCCGTGCGCGCGCACGCTGCGGCCGTCGCCGGCGCTACCGACCTGGCCGTCCAGGCGCAGGTGTTCGCCGTCGAGCCAGGCATAGGCCGCGACCGGCACGTGGCAGCTGCCGTGCAGGCTGCGGTTCATCGCCCGCTCGGCCTCGACGCAGGTGCGGGTGGCGGCGTGGTCGAGCGCGGCGCACAGCGCGCGCGTGGCCGCGTCGTCTTCGCGGCATTCCACCGCGATCGCACCCTGCGCCGGCGCCGGCAGCCAGTGCGGCGCCTCCAGGCGGCGGCGGATGCGCGCGTCCAGGCCGAGCCGCTGCAGGCCGGCGCAGGCCAGGACGATGGCGTCGTAGTCGCCGGCGTCGAGCTTGGCCAGGCGGGTGTTGACGTTGCCGCGCAGGTCCTGCAGCTGCAGGTCCGGACGCAGCGCGCGCAACTGCGCCTGCCGGCGCAGCGAGGAGGTGCCCACGCGCGCCCCCGGCGGGAGGTTCTCGATGCCGTCGTGATGGTTGCTGACGAAGGCGTCGGCGTAGTCTGCGCGTTCGAGCACGGCCGGCAAAGCGAAGCCGGGTTCCAGCTCCATCGGCACGTCCTTTAGCGAGTGCACGGCGCAGTCGGCTTCGCCGCGCTGCATCGCCAGTTCCAGCTCCTTGAGGAACAGGCCCTTGCCGCCGATCGCCGCGAGCGAGCGGTCCAGCACCTCGTCGCCGCGCGTGCTCATCGGCACCAGGGTCACCGTGAGGCCGGGGTGCGCGGCGCGCAGGCGGTCGGCGACATGCTCGCTCTGCCACAGGGCGAGCGGGCTCTTGCGGGTGGCGATGCGCAGGGTCTTCATGCCGGCATTATCGCCGCTGCGGCGGGTTGCGGCCAAAGGGGGCCGGGAAGGCGCGGCGGGGCGCGTGATCGAACAAGGGGCGGCATCGCCCTCCAGGCCGTCATTCCCGCGAAGGCGGGAATGACAGTTGGGGAGATGTCGCTGAAGGCTCTGGATTCCCGCGTTCGCGGGAATGACGGTTGAGGGATGGCGCTGAAGGCTCTGGATTCCCGCATCCGCGGGAATGACGGTTGGGGGGATGGCGCTGAAGGCTCTGGATTCCCGCGTTCGCGGGAAGAACGGCTTGGGGCTTGCGGTCGAGGCGCGGTGTGTGCCGGTCTGCGCTGTCGCAACGCAAGCCCCTCTAGGCGCTGCGCAAGCTGCGACCGCGATCCTGCGCTTGCGACGCAAACGGCAGCCCCGCGGTCGCAGCTTGCGCAGCGCCTACAGGGGGCGACCGGTTTTCAAGCGAGAAGGCGGGCCCATCGCCCGCGCCGCGATCACAGGTGCTTCAATGTCTCGCGCAGCGACGCCACGCAGCGCCGGCTCACTTCCAGCGGCTGCTTGCCGTGGCGCAGGATCGCCTGCACGTGGCCCTCGGCGTTGCGCTTGAGTTCGACGATCTCGTGCCGCGCCACCAGGCAGTTGCGGTGGATGCGCACGAAGCGTTCGCCGAATTCGTCCTCCAGCGACTTGAGCGATTCCTCGATCAGGTCCTCGCCGCGCGCGTGGTGGACGATCACGTACTTCTCTTCGGCGTGCAGGTAATGCACGTCCTCGATCGGGATCAGCCGCAGGCTGCCGCGCAGGCGCGCGCACAGGTGGCTGCGGACCTGGCCCGGCGCGGTCTCGCCGTCGCCGGCGCGCTCGCGCCCGGCGGCGAAGGTGCGCACGCGCTCGAGCGCGGCGTCCAGGCGCTCGGCCCGCACCGGCTTGACCAGGTAATCGATCGCCTCGGCCTCGAACGCCGACAGCGCGTGGGCGTCGTAGGCGGTGCAGAACACCACCGCCGGGCGCGGCTCGAACGCGGCCAGGTGGCGCGCGGCCTCCAGGCCGTCGATGCCGGGCATGGCGATGTCGAGCAGGACCAGATCCGGCCGGTGCTCGGCGCAGGCGTGCAGGGCGTGCTGGCCGTCGGCGGCTTCGGCGACGACCTCCACGTCCGGCCGCAGCGCCAGCAGCCCGCGCAGGCGTTCGCGCGCCAACGGTTCGTCGTCAGCGATCACCACTCTCATGGCCAGCCTCGCACCCTTCATCGGCTCTGCGCCTCCACCCCGGTCGGCACGTGCAGTTCGCACAGATAGTAGCCCCCGTCCCATCCTGCGGTCATCCGCGCCGTGGGTCCATAGGCATAGCGCAGGCGCTGGCCGATGCTGTGCTGGGCATGGCGGGCGCCGGCGCGGGCCTCGGCCGGGGCCGGGGCGGGGTTGCGGATGCGCAACAGCAGGTGGTCGCTGAGCTGGGTCAGCTCGATTTCGACCTCGCCGCCGCCGGGCAGGCGCGAGATCCCGTGCAGGACCGCGTTCTCGACCAGCGGCTGCAGCACCAGCCGCGGCAGCGGCATCTTCCACGGCAGCGGCTCGCGCTTGCGCCAGACCACCCGCAGCCGCTCGCCCAGGCGCAGCTGCTCGATCGCCAGGTAGCGCTCGGCCAGCTCGACCTCCTCGGTCAGGCTGGAATCGCTCTTGGACGCGCCCAGCGCGGCCCGGAACAGGTCCGACAGGTCCAGCACCGCCCGCTCGGCCACGGCCGGGTCGCTGCGCACCAGCCCGGCGATGGTGTTCATGCTGTTGAACAGGAAATGCGGCTTGATCCGCGCCTGCAGCGCCTCGACCTCGGCGCGCGCGTTGGCGCGGACCTGCGCCTTCCAGCTGTCGTTGACGTAGAGGTAGCGCAGCACCACGCTCACCGCCAGGATCGCGATCGCCGCGGTGCCGCCGACGAAGCGCGCGAACGTGGTGCCGGCCGGGATCAGGCCGACCCCGGTGACCGAGTCGATCCAATGGGTGACCGCCGCCACCGCGGCGGCGATGGCGGCGGCGGTGGCGGTGGCGATGAAGCCGCCCAGCCCCGGCGGCAGCCGCGACAGCTGCCGGCGCGAGACGCACAGCAGCACCGAGATCGCCAGCGCCAGCCACAGGGCGAAGGCGCTGGAGGACACGAACCGGCTCAGGTTCCAGGCGCTGCCGTCCGGGGCCAGCGCCAGCACGATCACGATCAGCTCGGCCATGCTCAGCATCACCACCAGCCGCGGCAGCCGGCACAGGTCCGGCAGCCAGGGCTCGGGTTCGCTCGCGGCGGTGCCGCTACGCAGGTCGGCCATGGGCGCGCGGTTCGGCGGCGGGCTCAGACGGGCGGGCTCGGATGGGCGGGCTCAGACAGGCCGGCTCAGGCGGCGGCGAAGCGCTGCGACAACCAGGCGGCGACCGCGTCGATTTCCTCGGCGCAGGCCTGGTGCGCCATCGGATAGGTGTGCCAGTCGATGTCGAAGCCGAGCGTGCGCAGGCGCGCGGCGGCCATCTCTCCGCCCTGGAACGGCACCACCGGGTCGTAGCTGCCGTGGGCCATGAACAGCGGCTGCGCGCTGGCCGCGGGCGCGGCCTCGCGGACCAGGCGGTCGGCCATCGGCAGGTAGGTCGACAGCGCGATCAGGCCGGCCAGCGGCTCGCGCCGGCGCAGGCCCGCGGCCAGGGCGATCGCGCCGCCCTGGGAGAATCCGGCCAGGATCACGCGCGCAGCCGGCACGCCGCGCCCGGCCTCGCGCGCGATCAGCGCCTCGACCTGGGCCACCGACTCCTCCACCCCGGCCTCGTCGGCGCGGTTGGCGAGGTCCTGGAAATCGCGGATGTCGTACCAGGCGCGCATGCGCGCGCCGTTGTTGATCGTGACCGCCCGCACCGGCGCGTGCGGGAACACGAAGCGCAGCGCCGGCCAGTCCTTGCGCACCAGCTCGGGCACCACCGGCGCCCAGCCTTCGCCGCTGTCGCCCAGGCCGTGCAGCCACAGCACGGTCCAGGCCGGCTGCGGGCCGGTTTCGATTTCGACGGTTTCGAGCGGGGCGGCGACGGCCGCGTCAGAGGTGGCGTTGTCCATGCGCGGCATTGTGGCCGCTCGCGCCAACCGCGCCAACCGCGGCGCCGAAGCGCCGGGCCGGGGCCGGTCCGGCGCGCGCCGGCCCGGCGGGCGGTTCGTGGTCCGGCCCGCCGTGCGCCGGCCGATCGTGCGACCGGCCGCGAGCCGCTGCGCGCGGCCCGCGCTCAGCGCCGCGGCAGCCTGAAGTTCAAGGTGCGCCGGGCCGGATGGCTCTGGCCGCTGGCTTCGAAACGCAGCCGCGCCACCGCCGACAGCGCGGCCTCGTCGAACACCCCGACCGGCTGCGAGGACAGCACCCGCGCCGCGCCGGTGCTGCCGTCGGGCTGGATGGTGAAGGCGACCTCGACGCTGCCTTCGAGCTTGCGGGTGATCGCCACCGACGGGTAACGCGGGCTGGCGTCGGCGATCAGGCGCGGCGCGATCTTGGCCGCCGGCTTGGGCGCGGCCGGCGCGGGCGCGGCGGACGCGGCCGCGGCCGCGGCGCTCGCCCCGGCCGGATGCGCCGCGGCCGGATGCGGCACCGGCGCCGGCGGGGTCGAAGCGCGCGCCGCGGCCTCGTCGGCCGCCGCCGCGCTGGCGTTGGCCTGGGCCTTGAGCGCGGCGTTGGCCGCGGCGGTGCGTTGCGCGGCCTGGGTGCGGGCCAGGGTCGCGGCCTCGGCGCGTTCGCCCGCCAGCCGCTCGGCGTCTTCGCGCGCGCGCCGCTCGTGTTCGCCCTGCGCGCTGCGCAGGCCCTCGCGCAGGCGCGGCAGCGCCGGCGCCTGCGGGTCCATGCGCGCCAGCAGGTCGGTCAGGCGCCGCGATTCGGCCAGGTCGCCGTCGGCCAGCGCCTGCTCGCCGGCGATCACCACGTACGGCTGCAGCTCGGTCAGCGCGGCGGCGACGTCGGCGTGGCCGGGGGCCTTCTCGCGCAGGGCCAGGTAATAATCGACCGCGCTGTCGCCGGCCGGGGTGTGGATGCGTTGCTCGCGCAGCGCGCGCGCGGCGCGGTCGCGCAGGCCGCCGGCATCGAGTTCGTCCAGCGCCGGCGGCAGCGGCGCGGCGCGGTCGGCGGCGTCCTGCGCGGACGCCGGCGCCGCGGCGGCCGATTCGGACGCGGCCGGCTGGCCGGAACCGCATCCCGACAAGATCGCCAGCCCCAGACCCAAGGCGACGCCGGCTGCGGCGTCCTGCCATCCCCACGCGCCATTCCTGCGGCGCGCGCCCGGGCCCTGGCCGGCGGCGACGATGCGCACCGGCTCGATCACAAACTTCACTGCCAACCCCCTGTACCACCGACTGCAGAATGCGAATTGCGGACTACGGACCGCCAGATGCGCGCGCAGATTAGGGCCGGGATGTGACGCGGCGAATGCACCGCATTGACCGCTCCTGGCGGATGCGGCCGTGCCGTCCGCGCCCCAGCGTCCTGCCGCGCGGCGCGGATTATCGCGGGGGCGCGACGCCGGCGCGATGCGCAATCGGTCCACTGGCGCCTGCGGCGCAAGGTCGCGGCATCGCGGCGCCCAGGCGCGCGTCCGCGCCAGGCGCCGCGGCCCGCGCGCGCGATAGCGCTGCCTGGCGCACGAAATGCAGGCTCAGACTGAACGATCTGCGCCCCGGTGAAATTGTATTGCGCGCGCGCCGGCTTCTAAGATCGCGCCCATGCCCGCCCGGTCCGCCCTCGCCAACGTCATGCGCCACCTCGTCTTCGGGGTGCTGATCGCGGTGATGCTGTTCAAGCCGGTGCTGGCCTTCGCCGGCGAAGTCAGCGAACTGGACGACCTGGTGCCGGACGCCGCCCTGGTGTTCGACGCCGCCCACGCCGGCGGCCTGCCCGACCAGGACGGCTGCGGCGACCTGCAACGCCACCTCACCCATTGCTGCGCCGTGCAGGCCGCCCTGCTGCCGCGCATCGAGCTGGGGCTGCTCGCCCCCTCCCCCGCGAGCCCGCTTCCGGCGCGCGCCACGGCCTTCGTCGCGGCCGATCCCACGCAACCGCTGCGCCCGCCGATCCGCGCCTGAGTCGCCGCCGGCCGTCGCCGGCACGGACACGACGTCCGCTCTCGCCGCGCCCTTGAGGCCGCGGCGTCTACAGCGATTCAGGAGACAACCCCATGCGTTTGCGTCCGACGGCCCTGGCCGTCCTGACGGCTGCGCTGTGCTTTTCCGCACAGGCGCGGCCGCCCGTTGCTGCACCCGCCGCTTCCGCCGCGCCGCCCGGCGCGCAGGACGGCATCCACGCCGAAACCGGCGCCCAGCGCGGTTCCGTGCGCGCCGCGTCCACCCGCGCGTCCTCGGTCTTCACCCTCGACGATGCCTTCGGCCGGATCCAGGACACCCACCCGGACCTGCGCCTGTTCGGCAACCAGCGCGGCGTGCTCGAAGCCGAGCGCGACATCGCCGCGCAGAAGCCCGCCTACGTCGCCGGCGCGGCGATCGACAACGCGCTCGGCACCGGCGCGCTCAGCGGGACCAAGGCGGCCGAAGTCACCCTGACCCTGGCCTCGGTGTTCGAACGCGGCGGCAAGCTCGACGCGCGCCGGGCCTTCGCCCAGAGCCGCATCGACGCGCTCGCAGTGGACCGCGAAGGCCGCCGCCTCGACCTGCTCGCCGAAACCGCGCGCCGTTACCTGGCGGTGGTCGCCGAACAGCGCCGGATCGAACTGGCCGAGTTCGACATCGCCCAGCGCAAGCGCGCCGTGGCCGCGGCGCGGGTGCGCCTGGAGGCCGGCGCCTCGCCCGAGTCGGGCCTGCTGACCGCGCAGGCGCAGCTGGCCCGCGCCGAGCTCGACCGCAGCCGCGCGCAGCGCGCGTTGCTGGCCGCGCGCCAGTTCCTCGCGGCGCTGTGGGGCGAGCGCGATCCGGGCTTCGCCGCGGTCGCCGGCGACCCGTTCGCGCTGCCGCAGGTCCAGGACGCGACCGCGCTGGCGAGCCTGCTGGAACGCAACCCGGAACTGACCCGCTTCGTCGACCAGCGCCGCATCGCCGAATCGCGCGTGCGCCTGGCCCAGACCCAGTCCAAGGCCGACGTGGATTGGCAGGTGGGCCTGCGCCGGCAGCAGGAGAACGGCGATTTCGGCTTCGTCGCCAGCGTGTCGATGCCGCTGGGCGCGGCCGCGCGCGCCGAACCCGGCATCCGCGGCGCCCAGGCCGAGCTGGCGATGCTGGAAACCGAGCGCGAGGCCAAGGGCCTGTCGCTGTACTCCACGCTGGTGGAAGCGCAAGGCCGTTACCGCCTCGGCGCGCTGGAAACCGAACGCTTGAAGCAAGACGTGCTGCCGCGCCTGGAGCGCGCGGAGAAAGCCGCCGAGTACGCCTACCGCGCCGGCGCGATCAGTTATCTGGAACTGGCCCTGCTGCAGGCCGAGAGCGTCGCGGTCCGGCGCCAACGCCTGGACGCCGCGCTGGACGCGCAACTGGCGCTGATCGAGATCCAGCGCCTCACCGGCGAGCCCTTCCTCGCCGTCACCACCGCCCCCGCAGGAGCCACGCCATGAAGCCCGAACTGTTGATCGCCGCGGGCCTGCTGGCCCTGAGCCTGAGCGCCTGTGGTGGAGCGTCCGACAAAGACAAGACCGCCGCGGCCGCCGCCGCGCAAGGCAAGGACGACCACGCCGACGAAGGCCATGCCGACGAAGGCGACAGCGGCCACGCGCACAAGGAAGCCGAAGGCGAAGCCGGTCACGGCGAAAGCGCGCCCGGCAAGGGCGGCGGCGAAGAAACGCCCGAAGCCGCGACGATCCCGAACGAGATCGCGCGCCGCTCCGGCATCGTCGCCGCCGCGGCAGGTCCCGGCACGGTCGCCGACGAGCACGACGTGCAGGGCCTGATCACGCCGCTGGAAGGCCGCGTGGCGCGCATCACCGCGCGCTACCCCGGCCCGGTGCGCTCGCTGCGCGCCAACATCGGCGATGCGGTCAAGGCCGGGCAGACGCTCGCCACCATCGACAGCAACCTCAGCCTGACCACCTACGGCATTTCCGCGCCGATCTCCGGCGTGGTGCTGGCGCGCAACGCCTCGGTCGGCGAAGTCGCGGTCGAAGGCACGCCGCTGTTCGAGATCGCCGACCTGTCGACGCTGTGGGTCGACCTGCACGTGTTCGGCGCCGACGCCTCGCACCTGCGCCCGGGCCTGCCGGTGACGGTGATGCGCATGGGCGAGGACAAGGGCGTGGACACGGTCATCGACCGGATCCTGCCGGGCACGGCGACCGCCAGCCAGAGCACGGTCGCGCGCGCCTCGATCAAGAACCCCGACGGCCTGTGGCGTCCCGGCTCGGCCGTGCACGCGCGGGTGACGGTCGAGCAGCAGCCGGTGGCGCTGGCGGTGCCGCTGACCGCGCTGCAGCGCATGGACGACGGCGATGTGGTGTTCGTGCGCGACGGCGAGCGCTACAGCGCGCGCCCGGTCAAGCTCGGCCGCCGCGACGCGCGCCGCGCCGAAGTGCTGTCCGGGCTCAAGGCCGGCGAGCAGGTGGTGGTGGAGCAGAGCTTCCTGATCAAGGCCGACATCGAAAAGTCGGGGGCCTCGCATGAGCACTGAGCCGCGGCCCGCGAACAAGGGCGAAGACCCGGCCGGCGCGCTGGAGCGCATCATCGGCTTCGCCATCCGCCACCGCTGGCTGATGCTGGCGCTGACCGTGGCGCTGATCGGCCTGGGCGTGTGGAGCTTCACCAAGCTGCCGATCGACGCCACCCCCGACATCACCAACGTGCAGGTGCAGATCAACACCCAGGCGCCGGGCTATTCGCCGCTGGAGGCCGAACAACGGGTCACCTTTCCGATCGAGACCGCGTTGGCGGGCCTGCCGAAACTCGATTACACGCGCTCGCTTTCGCGTTACGGGCTTTCGCAGGTCACCGTGGTGTTCAAGGACGGCACCGACCTGTACTTCGCCCGGCAACAGGTGACCGAGCGGCTGCAACAGCTCAAGTCGCAGATTCCCGACGGGCTGGAACCGCAGCTCGGGCCGATCGCCACCGGCCTGGGCGAGATCTTCATGTACACCGTCGACGCCGACCCGAAGGCGCGCAAGCCCGACGGCAGCGCCTACACCGCCACCGACCTGCGCACCCTGCAGGATTGGGTGATCCGGCCGCAGTTGCGCAACACCCCCGGCGTCACCGAGGTCAACACCACCGGCGGCTTCGCCCGGCAGATCCACATCACCCCGGACCCGGCGCGCTTGATGGCGCTGAACCTGAGCCAGCGCGACATCGTCAACGCGCTGGCGGCCAACAACCAGAACGTCGGCGCCGGCTACATCGAACGCAACGGCGAGCAGTTCCTGGTGCGCGTGCCCGGGCAGATCGTCGACATCGAGCAGATCGGCGGGATCGTGCTCGACCGCCGCGACGGCGTGCCGATCCGCATCCGCGACGTCGCCACGGTCGGCGAAGGCCCGGAACTGCGCAGCGGCGCGGCCACCCAGAACGGCCACGAAGTCGTGCTCGGCACGGTGTTCATGCTGGTCGGCTCCAACAGCCGCGACGTCGCCCAGGCCTCGGCCGAGAAGCTCAAGGTCGCCAACGCCAGCCTGCCCAAGGGCGTCAGCGCCAGCCCGGTGTACGACCGCACCTCGCTGGTCGACCGCACCATCGCCACCGTCGCCAAGAACCTGGTCGAAGGCGCGCTGCTGGTGGTGGTGGTGCTGTTCCTTCTGCTCGGCAACTTCCGCGCCGCGCTGATCACCGCGCTGGTGATTCCGCTGGCGATGCTGTTCACCATCACCGGCATGGTCCGCGGCGGCGTCTCGGGCAACCTGATGAGCCTGGGCGCGCTCGACTTCGGCCTGATCGTCGACGGCGCGGTCATCATCATCGAAAACTGCCTGCGCCGCTTCGGCGAGGCCCAGCACTCGCTCGGCCGCGAGATGACCCGCGAGGAACGCTACGACCTCACCGCCAAGGCCACCGCCGAGGTGATCCGCCCCAGCCTGTTCGGCCTGGGCATCATCACCGCGGTGTACCTGCCAATCTTCGCGCTCAGCGGGATCGAAGGGAAAATGTTCCATCCCATGGCGATCACCGTGGTGCTGGCGCTGACCGGCGCGATGCTGCTGTCGCTGACCTTCGTGCCGGCGGCGGTGGCGATCTTCCTCGGCGGCAAGGTCGACGAGAAAGAGAACAAGGCCATGGCCTGGCTCAAGCGCCGCTACGAGCCGGCCCTGGCCTGGGCGCTGCGCAGCCGCGCGATCGTGGTCGGCGGCACCGCCGCATTGGTGATCGTCAGCGGCTTCATCGCCACGCGCATGGGCACCGAGTTCGTCCCCAGCCTCGACGAGGGCGACGTGGCGGTGCAGGCCATGCGCATCCCCGGCACCAGCCTGACCCAGTCGACGACGATGCAGAAGCACCTGGAGCAGGCGCTGCTGGCGATGCCCGAGGTCGAGCGGGTGTTCAGCCGCATCGGCACTTCGGAAGTCGCCAGCGACCCGATGCCGCCGTCGGTCGCCGACGCGTACCTGATCCTCAAGCCGCGCAAGCAGTGGCCGAACCCGAAGAAGTCCAAGGACGCGCTGATGGAGGAGATCGAAGCCATCGCCGGCACCCTGCCCGGCAACAACTTCGAGTTCACCCAGCCGATCCAGATGCGCACCAATGAGCTGATCTCGGGCGTGCGCGCCGACGTCGCGGTCAAGGTCTACGGCGACGACCTGCAGCAATTGCTCAAGGTCGCGCAACAGATCGAGGCGGTGGCGCGCAAGGTGCCGGGCGCGGCGGACGTGAAGACCGAGCAGGTCACCGGCCTGCCGATGCTGAGCATCGAGCCGAACCATCGCGCGCTGGCGGTGTACGGGCTGAACCCGGCGGCGGTGCAGGAGACCGTGGCGACCGCGGTCGGCGGCGAAGTGGCCGGGCAGTTCTTCGAAGGCGACCGCCGCTTCGACCTGGTCGTGCGGCTGCCGGAAAACCTGCGCCAGGACCCGGCCGCGCTGGCCGACCTGCCGATCCCGCTGCCGCCCGGCACCGCCGACCGCGACGAGTCCAGCCGCGACGCCACCTGGCTCGCCGGCGCGCCGCGCACGGTGCCGCTGCGCGAAGTGGCGACGATCAAGTCGGTGCTCGGCCCGAACCAGATCAACCGCGAGAACGGCAAACGCCGGATCGTGGTGACCGCGAACGTGCGCGATCGCGACCTGGGCGGCTTCGTCACCGACCTGCGCTCGCGCATCGACGCGCAGGTGAAGCTGCCGGAGGGTTACTGGATCGGCTACGGCGGTACCTTCGAGCAGTTGATCTCGGCCAGCCAGCGTCTGGCGGTGGTGGTGCCGGTGACGTTGGTGCTGATCTTCGCGTTGCTGTTCATGGCCTTCGGCTCGGCCAAGGACGCCGCGATCGTGTTCAGCGGCGTGCCGCTGGCGCTCACCGGCGGCGTCATCGCGCTGTGGCTGCGCGGGATACCGCTGTCGATCTCCGCCGGCGTCGGCTTCATCGCGCTGTCGGGCGTGGCGGTGCTCAACGGCCTGGTGATGATCGCCTTCATCCGCAAGCTGCGCGAACAAGGCGCCCCCCTCGACAACGCCATCGTCGACGGCGCGCTCGGCCGCCTGCGGCCGGTGCTGATGACCGCGCTGGTGGCCTCGCTGGGCTTCATCCCGATGGCCTTCAACGTCGGCGCCGGCTCGGAAGTGCAGCGGCCGCTGGCCACCGTGGTGATCGGCGGCATCGTCTCCTCGACCCTGCTGACCCTGCTGGTGTTGCCGGTGCTGTACCGCTGGCTGCACCGCAACGAGGAGCGCGGCGGCCACGGCGACACGCCGGCACCGACGCCGGCGGCGCTGCCGCCGGGCGAGCCCGCGCCGGCGCACTGACGCCGGTCCCGCGCGGGCCGCGCGAATGCGGCCCGCGTCCATGCCGCGCCGCTCACGCGCGGCGCGCTTGAATGGGCCGTCGCCGCCCGGCGGCGGCCCGCACTGACGGAGAATCGACATGGGCAGCGGACACGACCACGGCACCGCCGCGATCCGCCACGAGAAACCGCTGTGGTGGGCGCTGGGCCTGACCGGCGGTTTCCTCATCGCCGAAGTGATCGGCGCCTTCCTCACCAACAGCCTGGCGCTGCTGTCCGACGCCGCGCACATGGGCACCGACACGGTCGCGCTGATGATCGCGCTGACCGCGGTGCGGCTCAGCCGCCGGCCGGCCGACGCCAAGCGCAGCTTCGGCTATGCGCGCATGGAAGCGATGGGCGCGATGGCCAACGGCCTGATGCTGTTCGTCGTCGCCGGCTACATCCTTTACGAAGCGGTCGGCCGCTTCGCCAAGCCGGCGGAGATCGCGACCACCGGCATGCTGGTGATCGCCTCGCTCGGCCTGGCGGTGAACCTGATCGCGATGCGCCTGCTGCGCGCCGGCAGCGGCGAGAGCCTCAACATGAAGGGCGCTTACCTGGAAGTGTGGAGCGACATGCTCGGCTCGGTGGCGGTGATCGCCGGCGCGATCGCGATCCGCTACACCGGCTGGGCCTGGATCGACCCGGTGCTGGCGGTGCTGATCGGCCTGTGGGTGCTGCCGCGCACCTGGACCTTGCTGCGCGAAGCCGGCAACGTGCTGATGGAGGGCGTGCCCAAGGGCATCGACCTCGACGCGGTGCGCGCCCTGCTGGCCTCGACCGCCGGCGTGGCCGGCGTACACGACCTGCACGTGTGGTCGCTGGGTTCGAGCACCCCGGCATTGACCGCGCACCTGGTGGTGGCGCCCGGGACGGATGGCGAGGCGTTGCGGCGGGAGCTGACGAAGCTGCTCGATGAGCGTTATGGGATCGAGCATTGCACGTTGCAGATCGAGAACGAGGCGTGCGAGGGCGAGGCGTGCGACGCGCCGCATGCTTGAGTCCGGGGTATCGGCGCCGAAATCCGAACGCATGGAACCTGCAGCCCTTTTGCCGTTGCCGTAGCTGGTGCCATTGCAACTGCTGTTGCTGTTGCCTTCGCTTTCCCCTCATCACCCGAGGCCCCAGCTGCGCAGACCCGGAGGGCGCGCGCATGGATGCGCGCGTGCGCCGTAGGGGCAGGATGCCCCTTACGGCGCATCCCCGCGCAAGGTGCTGGACCTGGTGGCTTTTGACCTTAAACAAGCGTTTTTCTTTGGCTACTTTCTTTTGTCGCGCTGACAAAAGAAAGTAGCTCGGCCGCTTGCGGACGAAAGCTTTAGATGGTGGCTTGTCGTCATGCGACACATCGGTAACGGCGAAAGCAGCAGCAACGTCAACATGGGTTCCGGCTTTCGCCGGAATGACGGTTGTGAGGGTGCGTATCCGACTGTAGGAGCGGCGCGAGCCGCGACCGCGACAACGCAACCACATCGAAACTTTCGCCGCAAGCGCGATCGCGCGGTCGCGGCTTGCGCCGCTCCTACAGGGGGCGTGCCGCGGTAGGCTCTGCGTTTGCGTGTTCGTTCGGGTGACGACAAGCGAAGATCCAGAGCTTCCGTCCGCAAGCGGCCGGGTCACTTTCTTTGTCTGAAGCCACAAAGAAAGTAACCAAAGAAATGGCCTTATCTTTTTCGGATCAAGAGCCACTATGGCTCGAAAGTGGCGCGGGGCCGCGCCATAAGGGGCATCCTGCCCCATGGCGCGCGTGCGCATCCATGCGCACGCCCTCCGGGGCTGCGGAACGTGGACTTCACGTAGGGTTGCGTCCGAGCGACCGGCAACAGCAACAGCAACAGCAACAGCAACAGCAACAGAAATATTTCGGGTTCCGGCTTTCGCCGCGATGACGACGGATAGGCTCGACGTGGTCGTGCCGGCACAGCCGCAGCATCTGCGTTGGCTGCAGCCAACCACGAAACCGCCCGAAAACCCCTGTAGGAGCGGCGGAAGCCGCGACCGCGACATCGCGCTTAAGACGCAAACGAGGTTTCGCGGCCGCGGCTTCCGCCGCCCCTACAGGCGGCTCGCGCCGCCACGCAGCGGCTCATCCCTTCGGACAAGGCCCGCCCGCATCGGCCCAGGTCTTGAACGCCTCCACGAACCGATCGTGCGCCACCGGCACCGGCGCGCGCGTGCCGCCCGGGGCCCAGCCCCACAGCACCAGCTTGTCTTCGCTGACGTGCTTGATCAGCGCGGCGAAATCGCGCCCGCCGTTGCGTTCCTTGTCCTTGATCATCGCGCACAGCTGCGGCGCGGGCAGGCCGATCCAGGCCATCTTGTGCTGCGGCGGCGGCAGTTGCCAATGCGGCGCGCCCGGCGGCGCGCCGGGGCCGTAGCTGGCCGGCAGGTTGGCTTCGCCGTGGCAGGTCGAGCACGGCAGGCCGGCGGCGCCCTTGCCGTCGGGGCCGCGCACCACGCCCTGCGCGTGCGGGCGGCCGTCGTCGAATTGCAGCGGTTGGTCGCCGGGGATGTGGCAGTTCTGGCAGCGCGGATGCTGGAACACCTTCTGCACCGTGGCGAAGGCGGCCACCGCGCGCGCTTCGCCGGCGGGCGCGGGCTTGGACCCGGCGCCGAACACCGCCAGCAACGGCGCCAGGGCCAGCGCGGTCAGGATCAGGGGCGTTGCGCGCATCGTCGATTCTCCTCGGGCCGGCCGGTTCACGCGGGCACCCGCAACGGCAGCTCGCGCAGGCGCGTGCCGCCCAGCGCGAACACCGCGTTGGCCACCGCAGCCGCCACCGGCGCGGTGCCCGGTTCGCCGGCGCCGCCCATCTTTTCCGCGCTCGGCACGATATGCACCTCGATCGCCGGCGCCTCGTCCATGCGCAGCACCCGGTAATCGTGGAAGTTGGATTGGCGCACGCGCCCGTCGCGGAAGGTCAGCTCGCTGTACAGCGCCGCGCCCAGGCCGAAGTTGATGCCCGATTCCATCTGCGCGCGCACGCCGTCGGGATTGACCGCCAGCCCGCAATCGATCGCGCAGACGAAGCGGTGCACGCGGATGCGCTTGCCGCCGGGCGCATCCTCCAGCGAGACCTCGGCGATCTGGGCGATGTAGCTGCCGAAGGATTCGTGCACGGCCACGCCGCGCGCGCGTCCGGCCGGAAGTTTCGAGCCCCAGCCGGCCTTCTCCGCCGCCAGGTTCAACGCCGCCAGATGCCGCGGGTGCTCGCCCAGCAGCGCGCGCCGGTATTCGACCGGGTCGCGGCCGGCCGCGTGCGCGGCTTCGTCGATCAGGCTCTCCATGACGAAGCCGTTGTAGCTGTGCCCGACCGAGCGCCACCACAGCACCGGAATCCCGGTCTGCGGCGAATGCAGTTCGACGAAGTGGTCCTTGACGCCCTGGATGTACGGCGAATCGGCCACGCCCTCGACCGAGGTCGAATCGACGCCGTTCTTGACCAGCATCGGCGCCATCGGCGTGCCGGTGATGATCGACTGCCCCACCAGGGTCTGCTTCCACGCCACCGGCCGGCCCTGCTTGTCCAGGCCGATGCGCGCCCGCTGCAGGTACATCGGCCGGTAGTAGCCGCCGCGCACGTCGTCCTCGCGCGACCACACCGTCTTGACCGGCTTGCCCGCGGCCTTGGCCACATGCACCGCTTCGGACACGAAGTCCGAGCTCGGCGTCGCGCGCCGGCCGAAACCGCCGCCGAGGAAGGTGGTGTGGATCTGCACCTGCTCGGGCGCAAGCCCGGTGATCTTGGCCGCCACGGCCTGGTCCAGGGTCTGGAACTGGGTGCCGGTCCAGACCTCGCAGCGGTCCGCGCCGATCCTGACCGTGCAATTGAGCGGCTCCATCGGCGCATGCGCGAGGTACGGCACGTGGTACTCGGCCTCGATCACCTTCGCCGCGCCCTTCAACGCGGCGTCGGCGTCGCCGGCGCGGCTCGCGACCGCGCCGCCGCCGGCCGCGGCCAGGCGCGCGAACTCGGCGCGCAACTTGGCGTCGTCCAGTCCGTCCGCGTTCGGGCCGGGATTCCAATCGATCTTCAACGCGTCGCGGCCCTGCTTGGCCGCCCAGTAGTGATCGGCGACGACGGCCACGCCGCTGGGCACCCGGACCACGTCGCGCACGCCGGGCACCTTGCGCGCGGCGCTGTCGTCGAAGGATTTCACCGTGCCGCCGAACACCGGCGCGCGCGCGACCATCGCGGTCAGCAATCCATCGAAGTGCACGTCCATGCCGAACTTGGCGCGGCCGTCGATCTTCTCCGGGCCGTCCAGGCGCCGGGTCGGCTTGCCGATGATCTTCCAGTCCTTGGCGTCCTTGAGCTTGGGCGGCGTCGCCGGCGCCGTCAGCCCGGCGGCGGCCGCGACGAGTTCGCCGTAGCGCAGGCGGCGCGAACCGTCGATCACCGCGCCGTTCTCGGTGCGCAAGCGTTCGGCCGGCACGCCGAGCCGTTTCGATGCGGCCGCCAGCAACAGCGCGCGCGCCGTGGCGCCGGCCATGCGGTAGCGCTCGAACTCGCTCCAGGTGCTGGTCGAGCCGCCGGTCATCTGCATGCCGAACGCGGTGTGCTTGTAGTCCGGCGCGGCCGGCGCGTGCTCGACCTTGATCTTCGACCAGTCCGCGTCGAGCTCTTCGGCGATCAGCATCGCCAGGCCGGTCCAGATGCCCTGACCCATTTCCGAGTGCGACAGCAGCACGGTCACGGTGTCGTCGGCGGCGATGCGCAGGAACGCGTTGGGCGCGAAGCCCGCGGACACGGCGGCGGCCGCCGCCGGCGCGGCCTGGGCGAAGCGCTTGGCGCCGGGCACGAGGAAGCCGACCACCAGGCCGCCGCCGATCGTCGCCCCGCTCTTGAGGAACCGGCGCCGCGAGGGCGCATCGAGGGTGTTCACAGCCACCTCCTTGCAGACGCATGCGGCGGCGGCGCGGGCCGCGGCCGCGGAACGGGAATCAGGCGGTTTCGACGTTGCGCAGCACCGGCAACGGCAGCGGCACGGCGCTCGCGGCGGTCGGCGGATCGAACGCCGTCGCGCCGCCGCCGGCGATCTGCGCGGCGCGATGCACCGCCGCGCGGATGCGCGGATAGGTGCCGCAGCGGCAGATGTTTCCGGACAGCGCCTGGTCGATGTCGGTGTCGGTGGGTTGCGGGATTTTGCCCAGCAGCGCGGCCGCGGACATGATCTGGCCGGACTGGCAGTAGCCGCACTGGACCACGTCGATCTCGGCCCAGGCGCGCTGCACCGGATGCGGGCCGTCGCGGCCGAGGCCCTCGATGGTGACGACCTTGCGTCCTTGCACCGTCGCCGCCGGCGTCACGCAGGCGCGGCGCGGGGCGCCGTCGACGTGCACCGTGCAGGCGCCGCATTGGGCGATGCCGCAGCCGAACTTGGTCCCGGTCAGGTGCAACAGGTCGCGCAGCACCCACAACAACGGCATGTCCGGCGGCGCGTCGACGTCGTGGTCGATGCCGTTGACGTTGAGCTTCATCGGTGTCCCTCGCGGCGGCTGGGGTGGTCCGAGCCTACACCCGGCTTCGCCGCCGATGCCAGCGCCCCGCGGCGCCGCTGCGGCGATGCATGACGGGCGTCGCGGCCGGCCGATCCGGCCCGGGCTTGCCCAGGACTGCAGGCCGCAGCGCTATACGCGTCCGCCGGATCGGCTCCGGCGTCGCGGCGACGAGAGAAATCCCTGCGCGCCGGCGCCGCGGCGCCGGTCCGGGCGGTGTGGCGGCTTGCCTGAAACTGCCGTTCGCGCGGCGCCGCCGGCGCGCCGCGACGGCGGCGGCATGCCGCGCCGCCGCAGTCGTTCTAGACTCGACCCTACCCCGCCCACGGTCGCCCTCCATGGCCGATTCGCCGGAACCCGGTTCTTCCCCCCGCAGCGCGCCCGGCGGCGCGCGCGCGGTGCTCGAAGCCAGCGCCGCCGCGGCCGCGCGCGGCGACCCGGCGACGCTGGCGCTGGTGCTGGAGACCGAAGGCTCGACCTACGTACGCGCCGGCGCGATGGCGCTGTTCGGCGCGCGCGAGGGCCAGGTCGGCTGGCTCAGCGGCGGCTGCGTCGAGCCTGAGATCGAGCAGCGCGCCGCCGAAGCCGCGGCCGCCCAGGGCATCGACTGGATCGACATCGACACCCGCAGCGACGAAGACCTGTTCGCCGGCTCCGCGCAAGGCTGCCGCGGCCGCCTGCGCCTGGCCCTGCTGCCGCTGGCGGGCCTGCGCGACTGGCCGGCGCTGGTGGACGAATGGCGCCGCGGCCACGGCGACCTGCGCCTGGACCTCCAGGCCGGCGGCGCGCTGGCCGCGGCGGTCGGCGACGAACGCCAGCGCTGGACCCTGCCGGCGGCGTCGCTGCCGTGGCCGTCCGCGGCCGGCTCCGCCGAACCCGGCCGCTGGCGCCTGGAGATCGCCGCGCCGCCGTCGGTGCTGGTGCTCGGCGCCGGCCCGGAGACCCCGACCCTGCTGCCGCTGCTGCGCACGCTCGGCTGGATGACCACCCTGGTCGAACGCCGCCCGCGCTGGGCCGCGCTGGCGGCGCTGGCCGACCACGCGCTCGCGCGCAGCCCCGCGCAGGCGCTGGCGACCGCGCGCGCGCACGACGCCGCGCTGGTCATGCACCACCATTTCGAACTCGACCGCGAAGCGCTGGAACACCTCGGCGGCGACGGCGGCCAGGGCATCGGCTTCGTCGGCCTGCTCGGCCCGCAACGCCGTCGCGACGACCTGTTCCGGGTGCTGCCGGCGGCGGCGCGCGACGCGCTGGCCGCGCGCCTGCACTCGCCGATCGGCCTGGCGCTCGGCGGCGAAGGCCCGGAGGCGATCGCGCTGAGCGTGGCCGCGCAATTGCAACGCCACCGCCACGGCGCGGACTGAACGATGGACTTCGCCGCCGTGCTGCTCGCCGCCGGCGCCAGCCGCCGCCTCGGCCAACCCAAGCAACTGCTGCGCCGAGACGGCGAAAGCCTGCTGCGGCGCGGCGCGCGGCTGGCGCTGGCCTGCGGCGCGGCGCGCACCGTGGTGGTGCTCGGCGCGCGCGCCGAACGCCTGGGCGCCGAACTCGACGGCCTGGCGGCGCAGAGCGTGCTCAATCCCGAGTGGCAGGACGGCATGGCCAGCAGCCTCGCCACCGCCGCGCGCACGCTGGCCGGATTCGACGGCGCCGTGCTGGTGCTGGCCTGCGACCAACCGGCGCTGGAGCTGGCGCACCTGCGGGCCCTGCGCGACGGCGCCGCCGCGGCCGGCTGCGCCGCGACCGAACATGCCGGCGCGCTCGGCGTGCCGGCGCTGATCTCGGCGCAACTGTGGCGCGAAGCCACCGGCGTGCGCGGCGACCGCGGCTTCGGCGCCGCCCTGGCACAGGCGCCGGACGGCGCGGTGTGGCGCCTGCGCGCGCCGGAACTGGAACTGGACCTGGACACGCCCGACGACGTCGACGCCGCCATCGCCCGCGGCTGGCTGGATCCGCTCTGAGCGACCTCGGTTTTGGAGTTGGCTTGCGTCGCGCACTCGTGGCGTCGGTCAGGTGTGCTGCCTGTAGGAGCGGCGCGAGCCGCGACCGCGAAACCTCGCTTGCGTCGTAAGCGCGATGTCGCGGTCGCGGCTTACGCCCCGCCCGCAGCGGGCAGCGCACGAGGAAACCGGCTTGAGTCATAGGCCGCGGCCGCTGGGGAGGGTCGAGGTCGACCTGGGGATGCGACCGCGACCTATGACTCAAGCCGGCTGCTTCGCCCCACGCGAGGCGGGCGGTGCGGGCGGGAGGGGGTGCGAAGGGCCGACGCGGCGGCGGAGGCCCGCGCCGCCCGGCCAGACGTCCTGTCGGCCGGGCGGCGCAAACCGCACGCCGGCCCTAGGGAACCAACGTGCCAAACACAGGCTGCGAGTCGCCGTTGTAGAAGACGCGCAGCCACAAGCCCTTGCCGGCCTGGAGCGCGTACTTCCGCGCCGAGGGCAGCACGGACTTCAGCGCCGCTTCGGCGCTGCGGTACTCCTGCTCGATTTCCGCCACCGCCGCGGTCAGCGCTCTATCGTCGCCGCCGTCGCGTTGCTTCAGTTCCACGCGAAACATGGGTCATCCTTGTTGAAAAGTTCAGCCGGTCCGGTCTGGGGGATGTCCGCTTCCTGGCGGATCTGTGACTCGGTAGTGCCGTCGAGCGATTCAAAAGATGCTTGTTGCGCGCAATAGAAACTGTCGTCGGAGTGCTCTACAGCGTGTAGGAATTTTCCTAATCCGACGTGCCACGCGTCACAAGTTGCAAACGCAACGGTGGACTTGTGATGCCGTTTGCTCATGTGGACCTGCTTCACGGTCGCTACCCCGGGGCCGCGCTAGGCGGTCCGGGCCGGACTTGGCCGGATCGGACCTACCCGATCGGACCTGCCCGACCGGACAGGTCCGGCTGCAGCGCGCGCACGCCCTCGCGCAGGGCTTCGGCCAGCGCGCGCACGCGCTCGGTCCGGCGCAGGTCGGGGTGCTGCAACAGCCACAGGTCGGCGCCCATCGCCTCGACCGGGTCGCCGACCCGGACCAGCCCGCGCTCGCCGTCGCCGAGGTAACACGGCAGCACCGTCAGGCCGAGGCCGGCGACCGCGGCCTCGCGCAGGCCGAGCAGGCTGTTGGCGCTGAACACGGCGCGGCGGTCGTACTGCATCCGCCGCAGCCACTGGGCCATGGCGATGTGGGCGAGGTTGCCGGCGGGCAGCAGCCAGTCGTAGCCGTCCAGGTCCTGCGGCCCGGCGCCGCGCGGCAGGCGCAGCGCGCGCGGCCGGTACACGGCGCTGGCCAGGCGCGCGAGCTTGCGCCCGACCAGCCCCTCCGGCGGCTCGCCGCCCGGGCGCAGGGCGAGGTCGGCCTCGTGCCGCGACAGGTCTTGGGTGTGGTTGTCGGCGGTGACCTGCACGACGATGCCCGGATGGGCGCGGCGGAACCGCGCCAGCAGCGGCGGCAGCACCCGGTGCAGCAGCGGCTCGACCGTGGCCAGGCGGACCGTGCCGGTCGGACGCGCGTCCAGGCCGGCCAGGCGGCGCTCGGTCGCGGCGATGCGTTCCTCGATCTGCGCCGCCGCGGCGATGGCTTCCTCGCCGTTGGGCGTGGGCGCATAGCCCTCGCGCGCGCGTTCGAACAGGCGCACCCCGAGCGCGCGCTCGATCGCGTTGACGCGCCGGAACACGGTGGGATGGCTGACGCCCAGGCGCTTGGCCGCGCCGTTGAGCGAGCCGGCGCGGCCGATCGCGAGCAAGAAGCGATAGTCGTCCCAGGACAGCGGCGCGGCGACGGCGGCGAGGCGGGAGCGGCTGTTCATTCGTGCAAGCCCGGATTGCATCGGTGGGGAAATGTATTTCAGCACTGAACAGCCTAGCCTGCGTCCACCGCGTCGCACGACGCAAGTTTCGAGGAGCCCGTCCATGTCCCCCCGCCTGGATTACAACAAGGTCGACCCGCGCGGCACCCAGGCCCTGCTGGGCCTGCGCAAGTACATCGAACACAGCGGCCTGGAGCCGTCGCTGGTCGATCTGGTCAATGTCCGCGTCTCGCAGATCAACGGCTGCGCCTACTGCATCCGCGCGCACACCGAGGAAGCGGTGGAACGCGGCGAGAGCCATCGCCGCCTGCACCTGTTGCGGGTCTGGCCGGAGGGGCCCTTCAGCGAACGCGAGCGCGCGGCGCTGGCCTGGGCCGAGGCGATCACCCACGTCGGCGATCCGCTCGACCAGGCGCCGGTGGACGATGCGGTGTATGCGCGGGCGCGCGCGCAGTTCGCCGATTCGGACTTGGTCGCGCTGACGTATGCGGCGATCGCGATGAACGCCTGGAACCGCTTGGCGATCGCGTTCCGCAAGCCGGATCCGGCGTTGGCGGGTTGAGCCGCGGCGCGGGACGGCGCGGAAGCGATGCCCGAGCGCGTACGCCGCGTCGCTCAGAACCGGTAGCGCACCACCCGGCCCAGTTCGCGCAGCCAGCGCGAGCGTTCGTACAGGCCGATGGCCCAGCGCTGCGTCCACGGCAGCGCGGCCATTTCCGGCAGCTGCGTGTAGCGCGCCTCGTCGACCAGTTGCAGCCGCGGATGCCAGGATTCGACGCCGCCGGCGCCCTCGCGCCCCCATTCGCCGATGCGCGCGTCGGTGGCGCGGATCATCCGCGCGTGGCGCAGCAGCCGCAGCGCCAGGCGATTGTAGACATCGCACAGCAACTGCCCGCCTTGCGGGAAATGCTCGACCAGGCGCCGCACCAGTTCGCGCGCGCGCCATTCGTCGAGATAGGGAAACAACCCCTCGGCGATCACCAGCACCGGCCGCTCGCAGTCGAGCCGGCCGATCCAGTCCGGCTCCATGACGTTGGTCGCCAGGGTGCGGTACAGGCCCAGCCGCTGCGGCAACAGCTCGCGACGCAGTTGGATCACCGCGGGGAAGTCGATGTCGAGCCAGTCCACGTCCAGCGCCGGATCGACCCGGTAGATGCGCGAGTCCAATCCGCAGGCCAGGTGCAGCACCAGGGTGTCGGCGCGCGACTGCAACGCCGCGCGCGTCCACTTGTCGATCGCCAGCGAGCGCAAGGCCAGGCCGCGGATGTCCAACGGCCCCAGGCCGAAGCGCTCGAAGTCGTAATCGATGCGGCGGACCAGGTCGTCGGCGAGGCGATCGTGCAGGACCGGATGCGCGGCGCGGTTGTCCATCGCCTTGGCGTAGAGGGTGATCAGCAGGGTTTCCTGGCTGCCTTCCAGGCGCATCGACGGCTCCATCGGACGAACGAAGACGGGCTGCGGGCCGCCGATCCGGCACGGCCCGGACGACGACACTAGGCCCGGCCGCGGTAGCGCGGCGTGATGCCGGTGCGCGCCGCCGCGCCCTATGCGCCACGACCGCACTTGGCGCCGCGCCCGTCGCCGGCCACGCAGACCGGTTCCGCCCGCGCCTGCCGGGCCGCGCAGCGGCGGCGTCGCGCAGCGGCGGCGTCGCGCCTGCAACGATCCGTGCCCGCGGTGCGATTGCGCGGCCGCGGACGCGCGCGGAGACTTCACGCCATCGCCGGGCCGCCCTCCTCGCCGCGCCGGCCATGCCCAGGACCCCGGATGGACGCGTTGCTGCACCTGATCGAGAACTACGGCTTGCTCGTAGTGTTCGTCTGCGTGCTGCTCGACCAGGGCGGGCTGCCGGTGCCGGCGTATCCGCCGATCGTGGTCGCCAGCGCGGTGGCCGTGGACCACCAACCCAACCTGTGGCTGGCGTTGCCGCCGGTGCTGCTGACCGCGGCGCTGGCGGCGCTGCTGGCCGACAGCGCGTGGTACTTCGGCGGCCGCCGCATCGGCGCGCGCCTGTTGCGGCTGATGTGCCGGCTGTCGCTGTCGCCGGATTCGTGCGTGCTGACCACGCGCAGCCTCTACGCGCGCTGGGGCGCGCCGTCGCTGGTGGTCGCCAAGTTCGTGCCCGGCTTCGCCGCGGTGGCCACGGTGCTGGCCGGCGAGACCGGCACCCGCGCACGCCGCTTCGCGTTCTACGACGGCCTCGGCGCGCTGCTGTGGGCCGGCGCGGCGGTGGCGTTGGGCGCGGTCTTCCACCGCGCGGTCAACCAGTTGCTGGAACGGCTCGACACCCTCGGCCGCTACGGCCTGATCGCGTTGGCCGCGATGCTGGCCGCGTGGATCGGCTACAAGCTGCTCAAGCGCCAGCTGTTCCTGCGCGAACTGCGCATGGCGCGGATCTCGGTCGCCGAACTGGCGCAGTTGCTCGCCGCCGGCTCCGAGCCGACGATCCTGGACGTGCGTCCGCACCAGCAGCGCGACGCCTCGGGCTGGATTCCCGGCGCGATCTTCGTCGCCACCCTCGCCGACGAGTCGCTCAACGGCATCGCGCCGCAGCGGCGCGAGGAAGTGATCGTCTACTGCGACTGCCCCAGCGAAGCCTCCGCGGCGACGCTGGCGCGCGAACTGCGCCGGCGCGGCTTCAAGCGGGTGCGGCCGCTGGCCGGGGGCTTCGAGGCGTGGCGGGCGCAGGGGCTGGCGGTGGCGCAGGAATGAAGGGCGAGGAGTGAGCGTGGAGGAGTGAGGAGCGAGAGGGAGCGCTGCTGTCGCTCACTCCTCACTCCTCTGCGCTCACTTCTCGGCATTCGTAGAACTCGATCGGCAAGCCGTCCGGATCGGCGCAGAACGCGAACCGCCCCCCGGTGTATTCGTCCACGCGGACCGGTTCGGCCGCGACGCCGTGCGCGGCCAAGCGGGCGATGCAGGCGTCGAGGTCGGGCGTGCGGAACGCCAGGTGGCGCAGGCCGCAGGCTTCCGGATAGGACTGACGCGGCGGCGGGTCGGGAAACGAGAACAGCTCGATCTGGCCGCCGTCGGGCAGGGCCAGGTCGAGCTTGTGCGAGCGCCGCGCCTCGCGCCAGGCTTCGGCGATCACGCGCAGCCCGAGGGTCTGGACGTAGAAGCGCCTGGAGCGCTCGTAGTCGGCGCAGATGATCGCGACGTGGTGGATCGCGGACAGGTGCATGCGGCCTCCGGCGGGCGCGGGGTGTCGCTCGCCCGGGGCCGATTGTCGGATACTGCGCGCGTCCTGTCGCGCCGCGACGCCGCCGCTCCCCGGATGCCCATGCCGCGCAAGCCCCGCCCGTCCCGCAGGAGAACGCCATGACCGTCTACGTCGACGACGCCGTGTGGCCTTGGCGCGGCGAGCGCTGGGCGCACCTGATGGCCGACACGCTGGAGGAACTGCACGAATTCGCCCAGCGCCTGGGCAAACCGCGGGTGTCGTTCCAGGACAAGCCCAGCGGCTGCCATTACGACGTCAACGCGCGCATGCGCGAACGCGCGCTGGCGCTCGGCGCGGTGGCGATCTCGCGCCACCGCGACCGCGCCCAGGTGCGGGCGATCATCCAGCGCGCGCGCGACCAGGCCGCGCGGCGCGCGCCGTGAGAGGTTGAGGGAAGGCTCTCGGGCCCGATGTCTTCCTGTTGGGCCCGCGCGAGCCGGGACGAGAGCATCGGGCCTGAAGGCCCTCCCACAAAGGCAAGAGCGTCGGGTCCGAAGGTCTCCGACAGCCGCATCGCCCCATGCCGGGGGCCGGAAGCGCCCGCTCAGCGGCGCGAATCCACCGCCATGCGCAGCGCCAGCGCCGACAACACCCCGCCCATGACCCAGCGCTGCGCCGCGATCCAGCGCGGGCGCCCGGCCAGGAACGCGGCGATCGTGCCGGCGGCGGCCACGATCAGCGCGTTGACGCCGACGCTGATGCAGATCTGCACCGCGCCTAGCAGCAACGACTGCGGCATCACGCTGCGCGCCGGGTCGATGAACTGCGGCAGCAGCGCGAGGTAGAACACCGCCACCTTGGGATTGAGCAGGCTGGTCAACAGCCCCATCGCGAACAGCCGGCGCGGGCTGTCCGGCGCCAGTTCGCGCACCTGGAACGGGGAACGCCCGCCCGGCTTGATCGCCTGCCACGCCAGCCACAGCAGATACAGCGCGCCGCCGAAGCGCAGCGCATCGTAGGCGTAGGGCACGGCGAACAGCAGCGCGGTGATGCCGAAAGCGGCCGCCAGCAAATAGAACACGAAGCCGACCGCGACCCCGGCCAGCGACGTCCACCCGGCGCGGCGGCCCTGGCAGATCGAACGCGAGACCAGGTAAACCATGTTCGGTCCCGGGGTCAGCACCATCACCAGGGCCAGGCCGGCGAACGCCAGCAACGACGACGGTTCGATCATGCGGGGCTCCATGGGTAGAAGGCGAGGCGGCGCCGGGAGCGGCCATGATCGCCGATCCGGACGGGGCGTGGCTGTGCGCATTGCGAGCAGAACTGCTATCCGTTCCGTCCCTGAACGCCCGGCGGATCGGGATGTCTCATGCGGGGCAGTGCGGCGGCGGCCGTAGATACCGCCGGCCGGTTGGCAACGTTGGCGACGACGTCATTGCCACTACACCTATTGAAGGAAAAATCAGCATGCCCTGTTGCCGGAATGCTATGGCCGGCGCCACGTCGGCACAAAGCACACACATAAGATCATCGTTTTTGTCATCCGCTTCGCTCCGGGCGAATCGCCATCGTCAGCGGCTCGCGATTAATGCGTGTTGACGCCCGATCTAAAAGCGATCCAATCTTCGGCTCGGAAACGATCCATCACACGAACCCGCTGTACGAATTTTCTGAAGGTTACGCTGCGCCGGCAGCAGGGCAACGCGACCTTCTGCCATCCCGCTCGGCGAGCGCTCCTCGTTATGCATCACCCTTCTCAACGTGCGCCAACAACTCCCAAGAAACTCAAACCCAACCTGATGCATGAACAGTCGGGCGACAAGGAGCCACACCATGCCAATCAGCCCTGAGCTCCAAGCCAAGATAGACGCGCTGGAGGACGAAGGCCTCAGAACCAGGATCCTTCGGGTCCTCACCGGCCCTGGCAAGAGACGCGTTAGCGATGAGGCGATCTACGAAAATGCGCTAGCCGGCTACCTGGTCGCGAAAGAGCAGCAAGCGCGGCTGCGGACATGGCACGACGACGAGATCGTGGCCTTCGCTCGCTACTTCCTTGAAAAAAGGCCGGAAGACTACGCCGAGTTCTTGCGCCAGGAAAAGGAATTCAACGAGATCGAGCCCGATCTCGCCCTGGCGGTCCGCCATCTGATTTGGCAATGGATGCCGGACCTGGATTTCCCCGACTGCGATGAACTCTTCGGGAAGTTCCGCGACTACGTCAAATCGGATCGCGTCTGACCAGGGAGGGTCGGGCCATGACGAACTACTTTTTGTCCGACACGAGCAGTTTGGTCTACGCCTATCGCGCAGGCGGCTCGCAGTTGCTGGACACTTACATGGATGTCGCGAAGGCCGAAGGATACGAACTGGCCATCTCCAATACCGTACGCCTGGAAATACGCAACGGCCCTCTCAATCGTGAGCTTCTCGCGTACATCGCCGATCGGCAGATCCCGGTCCTCAAAGCCCCCGACACCGAAAGAGAACTCAGGGCCGCCACCGACCCCGACGAGCGCTCCCGGCTCGCCAAGAACGCCGGCGAACGTTCCCTGACCGAGATCGCCGCGCGCGAGCACGCGCAAGGTCGCGACACCGTCGTCTGGTCCGACGACAAGCACTTCGTTTCGCCGCAGATCCAACGCCAGTTGCAGCGGGAATTGCCTGGCCTGCAGACGACGACCACCGCCGAGTTGCTGGACCGATCCTATCGCGACGGCTTCATCGCCGAGGCCGAATACAAACAATACTTAGCGGGCTACCAGAACCAACCGGTCTTCAAAGACAGCCCGCGACTGAACTCGTTCGACACCGCCCTGTCCGGAGCCGTGGCCGATCTCGCCGAAGGCGATGCGTCCGTGCGCGCTCCCGGCGGGCAACGCGGATACGCCTCGGCGCAATTGCTGATCGGCGAAGTGCCCAGAAACACGCTGATACGTTCCGGCGGCCTGCTGGCGACCGGGGCCGACCTGACGGCCAGCGCCACGCGCGTCGCCGAGCTGCTGGAGCAGGACAATCCGGCCGCGGCGCAGTCGGAAGCCAGCCATGCCGTGGCGCGCAATGTCGGCGGCTGGCTGGGCGGCAGCGCCGCCGCTGCGACCGTGGGCACGTCGGGCTACCTGCCGGCCGCCATCGTCGTCGCCGACGCGATGCTGATGAGCAAGGCCTTCGACAAAGCCGTAGACCTCAAGGAAAACCGCGACATCACCCGGCAGACCGATCGGCAGGGCGTGGCCTGGACGTTCGACGGCCGCAATTGGGTGCGCGAGGGACGGATCGACAAGACCGCCGACGGTCGCGACGATCCGGTCGAGGGCCGGCTCGGCGCCGGCTACGAAAAAGCGCGCGAGCTGGGCGCGTACGCCAGCGCCCGGGCGGTCGAGCTGGCCTTGGCCAAGACGCCGAGGCCTCAGGACCCGTTCGATGTTCCGGCTGGGCCAGGCGATCGGCGCGGCCTGGACAACCAGAACTGGCGGCGCGACCCGGAAACGGAACAATGGCAACGTCTGGTCAAGACCGCGGTGACCGGCGCCGGCGAGCGCGGCGTGTACCAACAGCAGATCGCTACGCCCGAACGCGCCGCGGAGCTCAACCGCGAAGCCGTCGTACGCATCCAGCACAACATCGCCAATGGGCGCGAATCCGTCGCCGCCGCCTATCTGGAAAGCCATGCCGCGCAGCGCTCGCGCGACTTCGTCGAGGTTCCGTCCGCGGTGCAGTGGGCGCGGCCCCGGCCCGACGAAGCGCAGGGCTCCGACGGGCAACGCTACCGGCGCGGCGCGGACGGGGAATGGAGCGGCGGCGGCCGGGTCGCGCAAGGCAATCTGGCGCTGGAACTGGACTTGACCCAGGCCGCCCGCGAACCGTCGCTGCAGCGCTTCGATGCGCGCATCGCCGCGCTCGAAGCGCGACCTGCGCCGACCGAGCAACAGCGGCAGCAGAACCAGCTGCTGCATCAGTACCGGGTCACCGGCGAAAGGACGGAACTCACGCCGCAATGGCAGCGGGCGATCGAGCTGGCGGTTCAACGCACCCGCGAGCAGCACGGCATCGCCGGGCCGGGCGCGCTGCAACTGCAACCGCGCGACGGGGCGTACGGCGCCGACAGCGCGGTCGCGCACTATCGGCGCGGCGTGGATGGCGTGAATCGCTTGGTCGCGGTCACCAGCACGGAAGAGATTCTGCAGGCGCGCCAGCAGGTGCTGGCGCAGGATGCGCAGCGAGCGCCGCCCTCGAAACCGGACGCCGCACAGACGCCCCAACACGTCCGACCCGATGCCCGGCACGAGCCCGAACCGCCCGTGGACCTGTCGCGCTTCCCGCGCGAGGATCGGGCGATGATGGCGAAAATCCGCGCCAGCGTGCCCGACGGCGTAACCGATGAACAACTCGCGGCGGGGGTGCTGGCGGCCAAGCGCAACGGCATCCGCGATGCGGACAGCCTGGGGCCGGTCGGCGTCGTCGGCGCCACCTTGTGGATGGATCGCACCGTGCCCGGTTTCCACACCGGCGTGAACCTGGCACAGCCCGCACCGCCGTTGCAGGACACGCTGCGCGACACGCTGCGGTTCGATCAAGAGCAGGCGCAGCGGCACACCCAGGAACGCGAGCGCGAGCAGCACAACGAACGCCAAGCCGGCGCCACGCGAGCCCAGCCATGAGCCGGCGCGCGCGCCGATAGCCGCTCCAGGCCGCAATCGCGCGGCAACCGCCTGCGAAACGGCGGATCGCTGCAACGATCCCTGCGCCGTCGATGGCGAAAAGCCCCACGCGCTTGCACAAAAAAAGCCGCGACGGCAACGCCGTCGCGGCTTCGTGCATCCGTCGCCGGATGCGATCGCTCAGAACCGCAGCGAGTAACGCGCGTTGAAGCCGTGGTCGTTGCCTTCGTTGGCGAACTGGCCGCTGTAGTTCAACTCCAGCAGGCCGTTGGCGCTCAGGCGCGCGGCCACGCCGGCTTCGACCAGGGTCGAGTCGTCGGCCAGCGGAGCGCCGGCGACGGCGAACGCGCTGCCGCCGCGCCAGGCGACCTGGGTGACCGGGGTCAGGTCGCCGCTGGCGTGGCGACGGCCGAGGCCGCCGCGCAGGCTCAGCCAGCTCTCGTCCTGCTGCGAACCCTTGAGGTCGACGTTGAAGCGCACGCCCAGGGTGGCCAGGTCGACTTCGCTCTCGGCGCTGGCGCCGCTCAGCGCGGCCGCGCCGCCGGTTTCCTGGAACGCGTCGGTCTTGGCCCGCAGCTTGGCGACCTGCAGGTACGGCTCCAGGCCCCAGCGTTCGTTGCCGAAGCGGTAGCCGCCTTCGACGAAGGCCTGCTGGGTGCGGCCGTCGTACGACGCGCGGGTGCGGTCGGCGAAGCCGTTGAAGCCGATGCGGCGGTCCAGGGTCAGGTCCTGGCGCGCGTGCGTGTAGCCGGCGCTGAGGGCGATGCGGCCCCAGTTCTGGCCGGCGTAGACGCCGAGTTGGGTGCTCTTGATCCGGCCCTTGTCCTGGCGCTCGCTGTCGTTGTCGGTGCGGGCGCTGCCGCCGAGCGCGCCGATGCGCCAGCCGTTGGCGAAACGGTAGTCGTAGCCGACCAGGGTGGCCGAGCCGCTGTACTCGTTGCGCGCGGCGTTGCCGTCGCCCGACAGGGTGCCGCCGGACTTCAGCACCTGCGCCCAGGCGCCCTGCGAGGCGCCCTCGCCGTCGGCGGCGAACTCGGCGCGGCCGCTGCGCGCGCGCGCCAGCGCGGCGTCGCGAACGTGGCGGGCGTCGTCGATGGCGATCGAACGCAGGCTGGCGTGGCCTTCGCCGCTGAGGGTGTCCAGCGCGGCGATGGCCTGCGCGGGGAACAGCTGGGTCAGCGGCTGCGGAATGCCCTGGCCCACGCCGAGGCGGTCGGCCGCGGCGCCGGCGGCGATCTGGTTCGGCGTGGTGCCCGCGCCGGCCAGCGACAGGCCGCGGGTCACTTCCACCCCGACCGAATTGGCGCCGTAGCTCAGGCCGAACTTCAGCAGCGGCGAGAACGCGGTCTGGTCGAGCGCGGCGAACTGGCCGCTGATCCCGCCGGCGGCGCTGATCAGGTTGAAGTTCTGGCCCAGCATGTACTGGCCCGGCGCGTGCAGGACCATCAGCGTGCCGCCTTCGAGCACGGCCTTGCCGGTCACGTCGATGCGGTCGGACTGGCCGCCGGCGGACAGCTCGGCGACATAGGTCGAACCGGCCGCCTGGGCGTAGTCGCCCTGCACGGTCAGGGTGCCGATCGAATTGCCCGGCGAAACCGCGCCTTCCACGCGCACGTCGCCGACGATGCGGCCGCTGCCGCCGAGGCCCGCGCCGGCGCGCACCGGCAGCTGCGCGGTGGTGAGGGTGCCGTTGACCACCAGGGTGCCGCCGTCGACCTGCGCGGCGTAGACGTTGTCGCCGGTCAGTTCCAGCACGCCTTCGCGCACGTGCAGGCCGCCGAAGCTGTTGTCGCCGCTCAGGCGCAGCCAGCCGATGCCGGACTTGGTCAGCACGCCGGTGCCGCCGATGTCGTTGCGCCAGTCGTCCCAGGCCTTGCCTTCCCAGACCTTGGCGCCGCCGGCGAGGCGGTCGACGATCACGTCGGTGTCGACGCGGATCTGGCCCGGGCCGTCGATGGCCTTCTTCAGATCGATCAGGCCCCAGCCGTAGACCTCGTCCACGCCGGCCGCGCCGAGGTCGGTGGCGGTGGTCAGCAGCACGTCGCGCACCTGCGCGCCGGTCATGTACGGGAAGCGTTCGAACAGCAGGCCGAGCGCGCCGGTGACGTGCGGTGTCGCCATCGAGGTGCCGCTGAGCAGGCCGTACTCGTAGGTCGGCGTGCCGGCGGTGATATTGAACGACTGCGAGCCGTCCGGGTTGCGCACCAGCCCGCCCTGCAGCGAGCCTTCGCCGCCGAGGTAGGTCGAGGCGATGTCCGAGCCCGGCGCGGCCACGCACCAGTTGGCGGCCTGCGCGCAGCGCATCGAGAAATCGCTGAGGGTCAGTTCCTGGTTCACGCTGACCACGGTCAGCCAGTACTGCTCCAGGTCCTTGAACGCGCGCGGCAGGCTCGCGTACAGGCCGGCCTGCGGCGCGGTCTCGGGGGTGACGACCTCGTTGTGGTTGCCGGCGGCCCAGACCTGCAGCATGCCCTTGGCGCGCGAGGCGTCGCCGAACACGTTGAAGTAGGCCTCGTTCTCCGGCTCGAACAGATAGCCGTCGAGGTCTTCCAGGGTTTCCGGCTCGGTCGCCAGGCCCCAGCTGTGGTTGAGCGCGCGCACGCCCTGCGAATTCATGTCGGCGTACATGCGGGCGATGGTCGCGTCGTCGGCGCTCGGGCGCGGGATGCGCACCACGCTGTAGCCGGTGGCGGTGCGCTGCCATTCCTGCACGGCGTTAAACGACCACTTGGCGACGCTGAGGTCGGAGCCGAAGGCCACGCCGTGGGTGCCGTTGCCGTCGCGGTTGGCGGCGATGGTGCCGCCGACGTGGGTGCCGTGGGTGTTGAACTCCCAGCCCGGCTGCACGTACGGGCCGGACATGATGATGCGGCGGATGTTCTCCGGCACGTTGGCGTTGAAGCCGGTGTACGAGATCTGGCCCTCGTCGCCGCGGCTGTAGAAGCAGGCGCCGGGGCCGGTCAGCACGCTGGTGTTGCTGCAGAAGCTGCCGTCTTCGAGCTGCTCGGCCATGATCACCGCGCGGTTGTCCTTGCCGGCGAATTCCGGATGCGCCAGCGCGGTGCCGCTGTCGTACACGCCCAGGCGCACGCCCTTGCCGGTCAGGCCGCGGGCGTAGGCGTACTGGGCGTTGATCGCGCTCAGGCCCCAGTCGGCGTCGAATTCTTCGCTATGCCAGCTGTCGGGATCGCCGGTCTGGCCGTTGGCGCTTTGCGCCGCGGCGGAACCGGCGCCGGCCAGCAGGCCGCCGGCGATGGCCAGGCACAGCAGGGAGCGGGAAAGGGAGCGGTGCGACGGAAAAACGTGCTTGCGCGTCATTGCGCGATTGGAGCCTTGCATCTTCTTGATGAACCCCTGTCATGTAGAAGACGTCCTTGCGGACGCCATTGGTCAATGGCGGATGCGCTGATGGCATCGCAGACGAGAACGGGCCGCTAGGGCGGCCTCTAACAACACTAACGCGGTTTTAACGCTGCCACCCTACCCACATTTCCGCGCATGTGGATATGACCAAAGACACATGAAATGGCGAGCGCGCTTAGGTTCGCGGCGTTTTCAGGCGCATGCGCGCACGGCGCGATCGCGGCCTCCGCCTGCGACGCACGCGCGGTTTCGCGGTCGCGGCGTGCGCCGCGCCTGCAGGAGCGAGCCGCCGCGCGGCTCAGTCGTCGTCGCGTTCGCCCGACATCAGCCCGCGCCGCCAGGCGAAGGCCACCGCCTCGGTGCGGTCGGCCAGGTGCAGCTTGGCCAGCACGTTGCCCAGGTGCGACTTGACCGTCTTCTCGCCGATGTTGAGCGCGGCGGCGATGCGCGCGTTGCTGCCGCCTTCGGCGAGCTTGCGCAGCACGTCGAGCTCGCGCTCGGTCAGGCTGGCGAACGGGTCCTCGCGCGGTTCGCGCTTGCGCCGCACCGCCTTGAGGATGCGTTGGGCGACGAAGGGATGGATCACCGCCTCGCCGCCGGCGATGCGCCGCAGCGTCGTCAGCAACTCGTCGCCGAGCATGCTCTTGAACAGCAGCGACTGCGCGCCGGCCTCGATCGCGGCGAAGGCGAGATCGTCCTGGTCGGTCGAGGTCAGCACCGCGATCGCGCTGCGCGGGCTGAGCTTCTTGATCGCGCGGATCGCCTCGACGCCGTCGACGTCGGGCATCATCAGGTCGATCACGATCAGGTCCGGCGCCAGGTCGCGCGCGCGCTCGATCGCCTCGGCGCCGCCGGCGGCCTCGCCGACCACCTCGAAATCGTCGGTCAGCGCCAACAGGCTGCGGATGCCCTTGCGCACCACTTCGTGGTCGTCGACCAGCAGGACCGAGGTGCTCATGCGGATTCTCCTTGCGGCGCGGGCAGAGTGAAGGACACGGTCACCACCGTGCCGCTGGCGGAACTGGCGATGCGGAAACGCCCGCCGGGCAGGGTCCGCGCGCGCATGCGCATGTTGCCCAGGCCCATGCCGGTGCTTTCATGTTCGTTGACGGCGAAACCGCAGCCGTCGTCCTGGATGGTCCAGCCGTAGCGTTCGTCGGCGCTGTTGAGCACCACTTCGATCCGGCGCGCGCCGCTGTGGCGCAGGCTGTTGGACGCGGCCTCGGTGGCGATCAGCAGCAGCTGGCCGGCGTGCTGGTGATGCGCGCCGACGCCGCGCTCGGCGACGCCGTCCAGCAGCAGCCGCCACTCGATGCCGCTGCCGCCGAGCAGGTGCGAGAACGTGTCTTCCAGCGCCTTGCGCAGGCCCTGTTCGGCCACGGTCGGCGCGGTGAAGCGCTGGATCACGTCGGCCAGATCGCGCTGCAACTGCCCGGTGAGGCCGAGCGCGGCCTTGATCAGCGCGCCCTGGCGCGGATCGCGCCCGGCCTCGCCGTCGCGGCCGTTCAAATGGTCGAGCACGCTCAACTGCAGGCCGAGCGCGAAACTGCGCTGCTTGGCGGTGTCGTGCAGGTCGCGCGCCAAACGATTGCGTTCCTCCGACACCGCCAATTGCTGGCGCACCTGGATCACTTCGCCGAGCGCGTCGGCCATGCGGTCGAAGCGGTGCGCCAGGCCGCCGAATTCGTCGCGGCCGCGATCGTGGATGCGCGCGTCGAGACCGCCGGCGGCCCACGAGTCGGCGACCTGTTCGGCGTGGCCGATGCGCCGGGTCAGCAGCGTCGCCACCGCGACCGAAGCCATCGCGCTGATCACCAGCAGGTAGAACGCCAGCCACACCATGTCGCCGGATTCGCCCGAGCTCATGCGCAGGAACGTGGCCGTGGTGTCGGCAGCGTGCTGGCCCACGCCGAGGCTGGCGCCGGGCGCGCCGGCCAGCGGCAGGGCCGCGACGCTGACCCAGTCGCCGTCGCGGTCGAGCGTGCGCGCGGCGGCGACGCCGTCGGCGGCGACATCCTGTCCGGCCTGCTCCAGCGCGCGCGCGAGCGGCGCGCTGGGACGCTCGGGATACAGGCACACGCGGCCGTCGCGATCGCGGTAACGGATCGCGATGCGGCCGTCGGCGGCGCCGCCGGCGAAGCTGTGCGAGTACATCCACTTGGGGGTGTCCATGCCGACCACGCGGACCAGCAAGCCCTGCAGCAAGGCCTGGCATTGCGCCGGCGACACCGCGGCCAGGTCCGGCATCGGCCCGAGCTGGGCGAGTTCGCGCCGCATCGAGGTTTCCAGCGCCGGCGGCGCCATGTCGTCGCGCAGTTCCCGCCGCAACAGGTACACGCCCAGCAGCGACAACAAGATGGTGCTGATCCAGCACGCGGTCAGCATCGACAGCAGGCATTTCCAGAACAGCCCGCTCCACCAGCGCCGCGTCGGCGCACGTGCGGCCGGGGTCGGGCGTGCGGCGGTTTCGTCCATATCGCTAGTATTCCAGGTTCCGCGTGCATTTGATCCGCCAAACGTCCGGGATCCGGCCCGCCCCAGGCCCGATGCCGGGCCCTGGCGCGCGCCGCACCATGCGCCCGTCTCCGATCGCGGCCCGCGCATGCACCCTCCTGTTTCCGCTGTACGCGCCGCGCGCATCGAACACCTCGACGCCCTGCGCGGCCTCGCCCTGCTCGGCATCGCGCTGGTCAACGTCGGCGTGTTCGCCTCGCCGTGGTGGGGACTGGGCGTACCCGACCCGGCGTTTTCCGCGCCGCTCGACCGCATCGCGCTGGCGCTGGTCGCGACCTTGTTCGAGATGAAATTCTACCTGCTGTTCTCGTTCCTGTTCGGCTACAGCTTCAGCCTGCAACAAGCCGCCGCCGCACGCGCCGGGCAGGCGTTCGCGCCGCGCATGGGCCGGCGCCTGCTGGGGCTGTGGCTGATCGGCGCGCTGCACGCGGCGCTGCTGTTCCACGGAGACATCCTCACCACCTACGCGTTGATGGGCGCGCTGCTGCTGGGCTTGAGCCGCGCCGGCGAAACCGCGCAGTTGCGCATCGCGCACGGGTTGATCGTCGCAACGGCGCTGGCCTGGGCCGCGCTGGGCGTCTTGGCGTGGCTGCAGCCCGCGCCAGCCGCCGATGCGGCCGCGCAGGCGCAGGCCGTGCTGCGCGGCTTCACCGGCGCGCCCGCCGGCGTGCTCGCCGCGCGCGCGGACGCACTCACGAGCGCCTGGCCGATCCTGTTGGCGTTGCAGGCGCCATGCGCGCTGGCGATGTTCCTGTACGGCCTCGCCGCCGGCCGCCGCACGCTCGCCGCGCGCCTGGACGACTACCGTCCGCTGCTGCGGCGCCTGCGCCGCGTCGGCTTCGCCGTCGGCCTGCCCGCCGCGCTCGCGCTCGGCACGATCGAAGCGTGGCCGGCGTCAGAGCCGGTGCAGCTGTGGGTACTGGCGCTGAGCCTGCTGACCGCGCCGCTGCTGAGCCTGGCCTACGCCGCGCTGGCGCTGCCGTGGTTCGCCGGCGGCGGCGCGCGCATCGCCGACCGGCTGGCGCCGGCCGGACGCATGGCCTTGTCGAACTACCTGCTGCAATCGGCGGCGATGGCGCTGCTGTTCACCGGCTACGGCCTGGGCTGGATGGGCCGGGTATCGCCGGCGGCGACGCTGGCGATCGTGCTGGCGCTGTTCGCCGCGCAGCTGTGGCTGAGCCGCGCGTGGCTGCGCCGCTTCGCTTACGGGCCGGTGGAGTGGCTGCTGCGGGCGGCGACCATCGGCGCGTGGCCGCGGATGGGCAAGACGGCGTATTGACGGATGCGTTGGAGCGCAACCGCGGAGGATACAAGGGCATCGGGCCTGAAGGCCCTCCCACAAAAGCAGGCCCGTCTCGCTCTTGTGGGAGGGCCTTCAGGCCCGACGCCTTCCTGTCGGCCGGGACCGAACCCTCAGAACGCCCGGCTCACGGTGAAGCTGCCGAACACCGGCGTCTGCTTCTGCCCTTCGAATTCGCGCGTGCTGTGGTAACGCGCCAGCGCGAACTTCCAGCGTCCGCGCATCAACGCCACGCCGTAGCCCACTTCGGCCACGAACGGGCGCTTGTCGACGCTGTGGCTGGCGCGGAAGGTGTTGCCGTCCAGGGTGATGTCGCGCAGCACCCAGCGCGCGTCGCTGGTCAGGAACAGGTGCGCGGCGAACGGCCGGTCGCCGGTGTTGTAGTGCTCGGTCGGCGCGGTGTTCTCGCCGGCGGGGCGCAGCGGTGTGCTGCCGAAATCGTCGGGCAGGCGCAGGCCGAAGCGCACTTCCATGCCGGCATTGGCGTAGGTGGCCAAATTGCCGAAGCTGCCGCCGTAGTGGCCGATCGCGTCCCAGCCCCAACGCCGCTCGTGCGCGTCCTTCGGCGCGAACCGGCGCATGCGCTCGTGCACGATGCGGAACACCGGCTCGTCGTGCAGTTGGTTGTCCCAGCCCTGGAAGGTTTCGTCGCCGAGCGCGCGATGCACCGCGTTCTGCACCTGCTTGCCCAGCGCCGACGGGCCGACGATGCCGACCTGCAACTGGGTGGTGCGCAGGTAATCGCCGGTGCGCGCGTTGTAGCCGAGCCCGACGAGCAGCGCGCCGGCGTAGGGCCGGTCGTCGCGGATCAGGTCGCGGCGGCTGTAATCGGTGGGGGTGAAGATGCCCTGGGAGAAGGTCGCGATCATGTTGCGCTGCTCGTAGCCCTGCGGCGGCTGCAGCGCGTCGAGGCGGCGGTTGATCCAGCGCGCCAGGCGCGGGATGCAGGGATCGTCGGTGTAGTCGGCGAGGTTCGGCGACACCAGGGTCAGCTGGATGCCGTTGCTGTAACCCTGGTCCTGGCCGCCGAACAGGTCGTTGTCCAGGCGCAGGTTGACCGTGGGCGGCAGCCGGGTGTGGCCGTTGGTGCAGGCCTCGCGGCCTTGCGCGGCGGCGGCGCCGGCGTGCAGGGCGGTGCCGGCGAACAGCAGGGACAGCAGCAAAGCTTGGCTACGCATGGGCGATCACAGGCAGGCGCCGCCGCGTCAGGCGCGGCGGGCAGGTGAGTGCGGCGGGAGCGCCGCGACCGTGGCGACGGCGGCGCATCGGGTGGCGCGGCCGGCTGGCGGGGCAAGGCGCACAAAGTCTCACGGATCGCGCGCGGCGGCGCTGGCGCGGCCGCGACGGTTCGTCCCGCCGATGGTGCTTGAGAAGGGCGGCGGCGTCTTTGCCGCATGGGGCTGGTGGGTGCGGACGCGTCGCGACCGGACAGGAGAGCGTCGGGCCTGAAGGCCCTCCCACAGAAGCACGAGGGTCGGGCTGCTGCGGGGGAATCAGGTCGCTATGGGAGAACCGAGCTGTCGAGGAAAAACGGCAGGCCGTGAAAGCAGCCGGCTGTCGTGGGAGGGCCTTCAGGCCCGACGCTCTTCGCTCAGCCCGCCGCGCTCACTCCACCCCGGGCAACGCATACTCGAACCGATAGAAGTGCGCCCCGCCCTCGCGGATATCGATCTTCATCCGCCCGCTCAAGCCTTCCAGTTCGCCGCTGCCCGAATCGGGCACCACCACGATCGTCAGCTCGGCCTGACCGCGATTCATCAGTCCGCTGTGCAGCAGCAGGAAGCTGCCGCGACGGCCGTCGAGCGCGCCGTCCACTTTCTCCAGCGCAACGTAGCCGGCCGAGCCCGGCACCGCGGTCGTCGCCGCCAGCATCTCGCCGCGGCTGTCGGCCTGGAGCGCGCCCTCGAAGCGCTTGTCCAGCGCCATCCGCCCGAACATGCCCTCGGCGGCCGCGTGCAGCGGCTGCGGGCTCAACTTGACCTGGAACGGACCTTCGACCTGCGGCATGGCGGCGGCTTCCGAAATAGCGGCGGCGCCACGGCAGCGCGGCCCGGGATGAGCTGCACGGACAGTGACAGCGACCGCGCATGCTAATCCGATTCGCGCCGCGCCGGTTGCGCCGCACTTGCGCGCCCGCCGGGCGCAGTGCGGCAACTTGCCGCAGCCGCCGGCGCGGCCGCTCGCCTAGCATCTGCGGCGGCCGCAACGCGGCGCCTGCTGCGTCCCGCGCTGCCCCGCTTCCCGTTCCTCGCGCTGCGACGCGCCGGCGGCGCGCGCCGCCCTCCCCTCCTCCCGCGCGCCGCCGACGCCGCGCCCGAGCCGTCCCGCGCCTCGCCATGCCGACCCATCGCCTGTCTTCTTCATCGTTCTTGCGCGCCGCGGCGCTCGCGCTCGCGGCCGCCGCGCTGCCGGCGCCGGACGCGCACGCCGAACCGATCGGTTCGCGGCCGGCCGACGCCGAACCAACGCACAGCGTCCGCGCCGGTTCCGACCAAGCCGTGGACCTCGACGCCGTGCGGGTGCAGGCCGAACGCCGCGACGCGCGCGCCGCGTCGGTCGCCAGCGCCAGCCGGCTCGGCCTGGATCCGGCCGAGATTCCGGCCACCCTCGACCTGCTCGACGCCGAAGCGATCCAGGCGCGCGGCCTGCGCGACAGCGTCGAAATCCTGCGCGCCATGCCCGGGGTGATGGCCGGCAACCTGCCCGGCCAGCCCGGCGTCGCCTCGATGCGCGGTTTCGCGTCCGGCGCGGTGTCGTACCTGTTCGATGGCGTGCGCCTGACCAGTTCGGGGTTTTCCGCGCGCAACTGGGACAGCTTCCAGTTCGAGCGGGTGGAAGTGCTCAAGGGCCCCGCGTCGGTGCTGTACGGCGAAGGCGTGCTCGCCGGCGCGATCAATTTCGTCCCCAAGAGCGCGCAGTTGGACGAGCGCGGCGGCGAGCTGCTGCTCGGCTACGGCAGCCACGGCAGCGCCCGCCTCGGCCTGGACCGCAACGCGCCGCTGAGCGACACCGTGGCGGTGCGCGGCGTGCTCAGCGCCAACCGCAGCGACGGCTACATCGACGACACCGCCTCGCAGGCGCAGGCCTTCGGCGGCTCGCTGCTGTGGCAGCCCGACCCGCGCCTGAGCCTGCGCGCGGCGCTGGACTACCAGCGCGACGACTTCGACACCGCCTACTTCGGCGCGCCGCTGGTGCCGGCCGAGGTCGCCGCCGATCCCAGCGCGCTGGTCGACAACGCGCTGGGGCTGGTGGTGGACAAGGCCGCGCGCGACCGCAACTACAACGTCCGCGACGGCCGCATGGATTCGCGCTCGTGGTGGCTGCGCACGCGCCTGGACTATCGCTTGAACGACGCCTGGAACCTCAGCAACGAGGCCAGCGTCTACGATGCGCGCCGGCGCTGGGACAACAGCGAAGACTTCGCTTACGACGCCGCCAGCGGCCGGCTGCAGCGCAGCGCCGCGCGCATCCACCACGAGCAGCGGGTGTGGAACCAGCGCCTGAGCCTGCGCCACGAGGGCCGCGTGGGCGGCCGCCGTCACCTGTTCGCGGCCGGTTTCGAATACAGCGACACCGACTTCTTCAACCTGCGCCGCTTCGGCAACGCCGGCTCGGTCGATCTGCTGGCGCACGAACGCGGCGCGCTGCCGCCCGACAACCCGCTCGACTACGGCGACGGCCGCAACGATTTCAGCACCCGGGCGAAAGTCGCCGCGGTGTTCGCCGAGGACGCGCTCAACCTCACCGAACGCTGGCTGCTGGTGGCCGGTCTGCGCCATGAGCGGATCGAACTGCGGCGCCGCAACCTCGATCTCGACAGCGGCCTGCGCAGCGGCTTCGGCCGCGAGTTCTCGCCGACGTCGTGGCGCCTGGGCAGCGTGTTCGAACTGCGCCCGCGGACCCAGCTCTACGCCCAGTACAGCAGCGCGGTGCTGCCGGTCAGTTCGTTCCTGACCATCAACCAGCGCAACAACGCGTTCGACCTCAGCCACGGCGAATCGTTGGAAGTCGGCCTGCGCAGCGAACTGTTCGACCAGCGCCTGCGCCTGACCGCGGCCGCCTACAAACTGCGCCAGGACGACATCCTCACCCGCGACCCGCTGCAGCCGCAGATCAGCGTGCAGGACGGGCGCCAGTCCGCGCAGGGCGTGGAATTGTCGCTGAGCGCGCAGGCCGCGCCGCGCCTGCGCATCGACGCCAGCGCCGCGCTGCTGTCCTCGCGCTTCGACCGCCTGCGCGAGGCCGGCGGCGCCGACCGCAGCGGCAACCGCCCGTCGAACGTGCCCGAACGCACCGCCAGCGTCGATGCCTGGTATCGCCTCGACGGCCTGCCGCTGAGCTTTCATCTCGGCCTGCGCCACGTCGGCGATTTCTACACCGACAACGCCAACCAGTTCCGGGTGCGCGCGCATACCGTCGCCGACGCGGCGGTGGACTGGAACGGCGCCAGCGGCCGTTACACCCTGCGCGTGCGCAACCTCGCCGACGCGTTCTACGCCGACTGGTCCGGCTACAGCGCGCGCCAGGTCTACCTGGGCGCGCCGCGCAGCGTCGAACTGACCTACACCCGCGCGTTCCGATGAGCGCGACGGCGCGCCAGCGCGGGTTCTACCGCAGCGTGTGGCGCTGGCATTTCTATGCCGGCCTGCTGGTCATGCCGCTGTTGCTGATGCTGGCGCTGACCGGCGCGGTGTATCTGTTCCACGACGAGATCGAAGACGCGCTGCACGCGCCGCTGCGCTTCGCGCCGCAACGGCGCGCCGACCTGCCGCTGTCGCAGCTGATCGACGCGGCGCGCGCGGCCTACCCGGGCGCCGTCGCCCGCATCGACCTGCCGTCCGATCCGCGCCGCACCGCGCAGGTGTTCGTGACGCCCGCGCAGGGCGAACCGCTGCGCGTGTTCGTCGATCCCGGCAGCGCGCGCGTGCACGGCGCCTTCGTCTACACCCGCACCCTGGTGGGTTTCGCCGACACCATGCACGGCTCGCTGATGCTCGGCCGGTTCGGCGACGCGCTGGTGGAACTGGCCGCGTGCTGGGCCCTGCTGCTGGTCGCCACCGGCGCCTACCTGTGGTGGCCGCGCGGACGCGGATGGCGCGACGCGCTGTGGCCGCGCTGGCGCGCGCGCGGCCGCGCGTTCTGGCGCAGCCTGCATGCCAGCGTCGGCGCCTGGACCGCGGCGCTGATCGTGTTCCTGGTGTTGACCGGCCTACCCTGGGCCGGGGTGTGGGGCGAGTTGCTGCGCGCCGGTTTGCAGCCGCTGGGATGGGGCTATCCGGCCGAACATCGCCACCATGCCGCGCCAGCGCCGCGCGTAGGCGCGGCGGTCGCCGATGCGCCGTGGACGTTGCGCGACGCGCCGCTGCCGGCCTCGCACGCGCAGCATCGCGGCCACCACGGCGGGGCGCGCGACGTCGGCATCGACGCGGTCGCCCGCACGCTGGCCGCGAACGGGCTGCGCGGCGACTACCGGTTGTCGCTGCCGCGCGGCGCGGACGGCGTCTACACCGCGGTGGTCTATCCCGACCGGCCGCAAGGGCAGCGTACCGTGCACGTGGATCGCTACAGCGGCGCGGTGGCCGGCGACACCGGCTTCGCCGACTACGGCCTGGGCGCGCAGGCGGTGGAACTCGGCGTGCAACTGCACATGGGCCGTTACTTCGGCCGCGCCAACCAGCTGCTCATGCTGCTGCCGTGCATCGGCATCGTCGTGTTGAGCGCGAGCGGCGCATGGATGTGGTGGCGACGGCGGCCGCGCGGCCGCCTCGGCGCACCGCCGGCGCCCGCGCCGGCGCGGCTGCGCACGGTGGCGTGGATCGCGCTCGGTTGCGGGATCGCGTTTCCGCTGCTGGGCGCGTCGCTGTTGCTGGTGTATGCGCTGGATCGCCTGCTGATCGCGCGGGTGCCGCGCTGGGCGGCGTTCGTGCATTGAGCCGCGTGGGTGTGGGATGGGCTTCGGACCTGGGGCTCGGGTTTCGGATCGCGGCGACCGCGGCGCGGGGCATCGGGCCTGAAGGCCCTCCCACAACAGCGCTGGCTTGGGCAGAAGCGATGAGATCCGCCACAAAACGACATCGCCGCTCGCGCGGCGATGTCGTCCCCTGCCGATGCTTCGTCCGCGCATGGCGATAAAAGCGACTACCGGCCCCGGTCCAGCGCACCGGAGCCGGTAGCGCCACCCGTCCGGCGGCGCTGATGCTTCCGGCCCGTGCTTACGGCGTACGGGCCGAAGCCTCGTCGCACCAGGTCGTCGGCTGGGTCACCGCGCCCGACGGAGGGACGGATCGCGGTGTCGCGGCGGCCAGCCGCGTCGCCGGACGACGCGGCTTGGCCTTGCTGCCGGTGCCGCGCGAGGCGACACGCTTGCTCTTGGAGATCGGGCGCGCGCCGCCGTGCTTGGCCTTGGCGAGCGGGCGCGCCGGCGCGGCCTTCGCCGCCGGACGCAGCTTGCACTGGCCGAAACCGGCGCTGCCACTACCAACCTTCGCATCCGCGGCCGTGGCCGCTGCGCCGCCGCCGGCCGCGGCCAGGGCGCCGGCGCGCGAAGGATCCGACGGCGTCGCGGACGCGGCGTTCGTGCTCGCCGCATTGGAGCCGGCCGTATTGGAGCCTGCTGCATTGGAGCCGGCCGTCGCCGACCCGGCCGCCAGCGCCGCGCCCGCCACGGCGGCCGCGCCGCGCGTCGAACCCGAGCCCGAACCGGCGCCCGGCGCCGAAGCCGCCGCCGGATCGGCTGCAGCGGCCGCACCCGCTGCAGCCGCACCCGCCGCGCTCGCCGCGCTCGCCGCCTTCGTCGACGCACTCGAACCCGAACTCGAACCCGCCGCCGCGGCGCCCGGCGCGGACGCGCCCTGCGCCGCCCACCCGGCCGCCGTCGGCGTCGCCATCGGCGCCGCGCGCGCCGCCGCCATCGCCGGCGTCGCGCCCCAGCCCAAACGCAAGCCGAGGTTGAGCGAATGCGCGCGATCGTCGCTGCCGAGGTCGCCGCGATATTCCAGGAAACCGCTGCTCGCCGGTCCCATCCGGTACTGCAGGCCCAGGCCCACGTTCCAGCGATTGCGCTCGGCGGCGAAACCGGTGGTGGCGAAACCCGGCACGCTGGCGCCGGCGAAGGCGTTGCGCGCGTACGGGCGGTCGTCCTGCAGGTCGTGCAGGTAACGGATGTCCGCGGTCGGGCTCCACTTGCGCGCGCCGTTGCCGGGCGCGCCGGAGAAGCGCACGCCGACGCCGGCGGTGGTGGTGTCGTAGCTGGCCACCGACACCAGCAGGTCGGCGTCGCCGGCGCCGCGCTCGCGGAAGCTCACCGACTCGACCTTGTTGTAGTACACGCCCAGCAACGGCTCGATGCGCACGCTGGCGCCGTCCCAGCGCCAGCCGGCTTCGAGCATCGCGTACGCGCCGTCGTTGCTGAAGTGCGCCTGGGTGCGGCGGTTGTACACGCCCACCGCGATCTCGCGCTCGGCGTCGAAACTGCCGTAGCTGTAGCCGGCCGCGCCCTGGGTCCAGAACGCGCCGGGCGCGTACAGCCAGTGGATGCCGACGTTGAACAGGTCGCCGTCGACCTTGTCGTCGCGGCGGTCGGTTTCCATCTTCGAATGGGCCATGCCGATATGCCCGCCGAAGCGGAAATGAGCGCCGGGCGAGCCTTCCAGGCCGATCGCCAGGCCGCCGACGGTGTTGTCGATGCCGGCCAGGCGCTCGCCGTCGAACTCGGCGCGGCCGCCGTAGGCGGTGGCCCACAACGTGCCCAGCGTGCTTTCCTCGTCGACGCCGTTGTCGCGCGCCAGGTCCAGCTGGCGCGCCACGCTGCGCTGCAGTTGCTCGGCGTTGTAGCGCTGGGCGCTGGCGATGGAGGCGTAGGTTTCGCCGTTGAGGGTGTCGAACGCGCGCGGCGCCTGCGCCGCGCTGAGGCCGCGCGCGGCGGCGATCAAGGTCGGCAACTGGCCGCTGTTGCGGTCGGCGATGGCCTGCAGGGCGTTGGCCACGGCCTGCTGGTTGGCGCTCAACCCGGGGAACTGGTTGAAGCGGATGCCGGTGCCGCCGGCGTCGTGTTCGCTCAAGCGCAGGAACACGTCGTTGCCCTGCACGAACAAGGCCGCGTCGAGGAACGGCAGCGCTGTCTGGCTGACGCCGGTGAAGGCGCCGCTGAGCGAGGACGCGTCGAGGATGCGGTAGTCGGTGACCGGCGCGTAGCTGCCGGCCTGCGGGATCGCCACCACCTGGCCGCCGTTGATCGCCGCGTTGCCGGCGACCACGACGCTGTCGGTGGCGCCGCCGCCGTTCTGGCGCACTTGCAAAGTCGCGCCGGGATTGACCGTCAGGCTGGCGACGTTCAGCGACGCGCCGACCGCGCCGGTGCCCGCGGCCGCGCCGCTGGCGCCGGCGAGGCCCGACGGCGCGAGCGTGCCGCCGAGCGTCAACGCGCCGGCCAGCGCGCCATCGCCGATCAAGGCGCCGCCCGCGGCGACCGAGGCGTTGCCGCCGAGGTTGCCGTCGAGCACCAGAGTGCCGCCGATGCTGGAATCGGCGAACGCGCCGCTGGCGCCGCCGGGCAACACCAGGGTGCCGCCGGGCGCGAGCGAGAGATTCTCGAACCCGCTCAGGCCCGCCGCCGGCAGGACGCCGTCGCCGCTGCCGTTGACCGCGAACGTATCGCTGCCGGCGCCGGCGTTGATCGCGCCGGTGAGGCCGGCGAGGTTGGCCAGGCTGGAGGTCAGCGAATCGTTGCCGGCGCCGAGGTTGACCGCGCCGGCGACCGCGCCGGTCACGGTCAGCGCGTCCGCGCCGCCGCTGAAGTTGGCGGTGGTGCCGGCGGCCGACGCCAGGCCCGCGGTGATCGCGTTGGCGACGTTGAGCGTGCCGCCCTGGATCGACAGTCCGCCGCTGAAGCCCACCACCTGCCCGTTGAGGCCGAGCGCGCCGCTGCCGTTCTTGACCAGGGTGCCGCTGCCGGACACGGTGCCGTTGAAGTCCAGGCTGTTGTTGCCGTTCAAGTTCAACGCGCTGCCGGCGGCGAGATTGACCGCGTTGGCCAGCGCGAGCCCCGGCAGCGCCGAGGTCAGCGCGGCGTTGCCGCCGATGTTGAGCGCGCCGGTGCCGAGCGCGGCGTTGTTGCCCAGGCTCAGCGTGCCGGCGTTGAGGTTCACCCCGCCGGCGAAGGTGTTGGCTGCGCTCAGCGCGAGCGTGCCGCTGCCGTTGAAGCCGAGGCTGCCGGCGCCGTCGATGACCCCGCCCAGGCTCAGGTCGTTGCCGCCGCCGATGCCGAGCTGCGCGCCGGCGCCGAGGGTGACGGCGTTGCCGAGCGCGATGCCCGGCGCGATCGCGCTGAGGCCGGCGCTGCCGCCGACGTTGAGCGCGCCGGTGCCCAGCGCGGTGTTGCTGCCGACGCCGAGCGAACCGGCGTTGAGCGCGACGCCGCCGCCGAAATTGTTGGCGCCGCCGAGGTTCAAGGCGCCGCTGCCGTTCATCGCCAGCCCGCCGCTGCCGCCGATGCTGCCGCCCAGCGCGAGGTCGTTGCCGCCGGTGACGCCGAGCACGACGCCGGCGCCCAGGTTGACCGCGTTGCCCAGGTTCACCCCGGCCGCGCTGGCGCTGAGGTTGGCGCTGCCGCCGACGTTGAGCGCGCCGGTGCCGAGCGCGGTGCTGGTGCCGACGCCGAGGGTGCCGCCGCCGAGCGCGACGCCGCCGCCGAAGCTGTTGGCGCCGCCCAGGGTCAGGGTCGAGGGGCCGTTGAAGCTGATCCCGCCGCTGCCGCCGATGGCGCCGTTCAAGCCGAGGTTGGCGCCGCCGCCGATGGCGAGCGCGGCGTTGAGGTCGATGGCGTTGCCCAGGTTCGCGGCCGCGCCGGCGTTGAGCGTCGCCGCGCCGTTGACGCCGAGCGTGCCGGTGCCCAGCGCGGTGTCGCTGCCGACGTTGAGCGTGCCGGCCTGCAGGTTCAGGCCGCCGCCGAAGCTGTTGTTGCCGTTGAGGGTCAAGGCGCCGGCGCCGGTCTTGATCAGCGCGCCGCCGCCGTCGATGGCGCCGCCCAGGGTCAGGTCGGCCGCACCGCCGAGGCTGAGCGCCGCGCCGGCACCGAGGTTGACCGCATTGCCGAGGTTCAGCGCCGCGCCGGTGCTGGCGAGGCTGGCGTTGCCGGTGACCGCGAGCGTGCCGGTGCCGAGCGAGGCGCTGCCGCCGAGCAGCAGGTTGCCGGCACCGAGCGCGACGCCGCCGCCGAAGCTGTTGTTGCCGGTCAGGGTGAAATCGCCGGCGCCGTTGATCGACAAACCACCGCCGCCGCCGATGTCGCCGCCGAGGTTGAGCGCGTTGGCGCCGGTAAGCCCGAGCACCGCGCCCGCGCCGAGATCGATGTTGTTGCCCAGCGCGATGCCGGGCGCGCCCGCGGTGAGCCCGGCGCTGGCGCCGACGCTGAGCGTGCCGCTGCCGAGCGCCAGATTGTTGCCGACGCTGAGCGTGCCGCCGCCGAGCGCGACGCCGCCGCCGAAGGTGTTGGCGCCGTTGAGCGCGAGCGTGCCGGTGCCGTTGAAGCCGAGCCCGCCGCCGCCGCCGATCGTGCCGCCGAGCGCCAGGTCGTTGCCGCCGCCGATGGCGAGCGTGGCGCCGGTACCGAGGTTGACCGCATTGCCCAGCGCGATGCCCGGCGCGGTCGCGGTCAGCGCCGCGTTCGCGCCGACGTTGAGCGCGCCGGTGCCGAGCGCGAGGTTGTTGCCGACGCCGAGCGTGCCGGCGTTGAGCGCGACGCCGCCGCCGAAGTTGTTGGCGCCGCCGAGGGTCAGGGTGCCGCCGCCGTTCATCGCCAGGCCGCCGGCGCCGCCGATGGTGCCGCCCAGGCTCAGGCTGTTGCCGCCGCCGATGCCGAGGGTGGCGCCGGCGCCGAGATTGACCGCGTTGCCTAGCGCGACGCCGGGCAGGCCCGCGCTGAGGCTGGCGCTGCCGCCGACGTTGAGCGCGCCGGTGCCCAGCGCGGTGTTGCTGCCGACGCTGAGCGAACCGCCGCCCAGCGCGAGGCCGCCGCCGAAGTTGTTGTTGCCGTTCAAGCTCAGCGTCGCCGGGCCGTTGAAGCTCAGCCCGCCGCTGCCGCCGATGGCGCCGTTCAAGCCCAGGTCGACGCCGCCGCCGAGGCTCAGCCCGGCGTTGAGGTTGATCGCGTTGCCCAGGTTCATCGCCGCGCCGGCGTTGAGCGAGGCCGCGCCGTCCACCGACAGCGCGCCGATGCCCAGCGCCGAAGCGTTGCCGAGCGACAACGTGCCGGACTGCAGGCTCACGCCGCCGGTGAAACCGTTGACGCCGTTCAAGGCCAGGGTGCCGGCGCCGGTCTTGACCAGCGAACCGCCGCCGTTGATGCCGCCGCCGAGGCTGAGATTCGCCGCGCCGCCGACGGTAAGCCCCACGCCGCTGCCGAGGTTGATCGCGTTGCCCAGGTTCAAGGCCGCGCCGGTGCTGGCCAGCGAGGCGTTGCCGCCGACGTTGAGCGCGCCGGCGCCGAGCGAGGTGTCGGTACCCAGCAACAGGTTGCCCGCGGCGAGGTTCACGCCGCCGCCGAACGTGTTCGCGCCGCCGAGGGTGAAGGTGCCGGCGCCGTTGATCGACAAACCGCCGCCGCCCCCGATGGCGCCGCCGAGCCCGAGCGAATTGGCGCCGCCCAGGCCCAGCGTCGCGCCCGCGCCGAGGGTGACGCCGTTGCCCAGGTTGATGCCCGGCACGCCGGCGTTGAGGTTGGCGTTGCCGGCGACGTTGAGCCCGCCGAGGCCGAGCGCGAGATTGTTGCCGACGCTGAGCGTGCCGCCGGCGAGGTTGACCCCGCCGCCGAAGTTGTTGGCGCCGTTGAGCGCGAGCGTGCCGGTGCCGTTGTAGCTGAGCCCGCCGCCGCCGCTGACGATCCCGCCCAGGGCGATGTTGTTGCCGCCGCCGATGCCGAGCCCGGCGTTGAGCACCACCGCGTTGCCGAGGTTCACCCCGGCGTTGGCGTTGAGCGTGGCCGCGCCGTTGACGGTCAGCGCGCCGAGCCCGAGCGAAGTGTTGGTGCCGACGGTCAGGCCGCCGCCGAGCAGGTTGAACCCGCCGGCGAAGTTGTTGGCGCCGCCGAGGGTGAGGTTGCCGGCGCCGTTCTTGGTCAGCCCGCCGAGCCCGTTGATGGTGCCGTTGAGGGCGAGGTTGCTGGCGCCGCCGATCGACAGGCCGGCATTGAGGTTGAAGTTGTTGGCCAGGCCGACCCCGGCGTTGGACGCCAGCGAGCCGGCGCCGCTGACGGTGACCGCGCCGGTGCCCAGGGCGAGATTGTTGCCGACGGTCAGCGCGCCGCCGCCGAGGTTGAAGCCGCCGGCGAAATTGTTGGCGCCGTTGAGCGTCAGCCCCGGCACGCCGGCCATGCTGATCCCGCCGGCGCCGCTGATGGTGCCGTTGAGGGTCAGCGCGCCGCCGCCGGCGCCGAAGTTCAAGGTGTTGTTGAGGACGACGTTGTTGCCCAGCGCGACTCCGGCCGCGCCGGTGAGGCTGACGGCGCCGTTGACGGTGAGCGCGCCGGCGCCGATCGCGCCGCTGTTGCCCAGATGCAGCGAGCCTGCTTGCAGGATGGTGCCGCCGGTGTAGTTGTTGGCTCCGGTCAGGGCGAGATTGCCGCTGGCCAGGGTCAGCGAACCGGCGCCGTTGATGTTGCCGCCCAGGGTCAGGGTGCCGGCGCCGTTGAGGGTCAGCGCGCCGTTGAGCTGCACCTGGTTGGTGAGCGTGCCGGTGAACGCGGTATTGAGCTGGGCCGGGCCGCCGACCAGGAACAGGCCGGTGCCGAGCGAGTTGGCCGTGCCCAGGGTCAGGCCGCCGCCGTTGAGGGCGAGGCCGCCGTTGAAGTTGTTGTTGCCGGCCAGGGTCAGCGTGCCGGCGCCGTTCTTGATCAGCCCGCCGGCGCCGCTGACGGTGCCGCCGAGGGTGAGGTTGTTGCCGCCCTGTACGATCAGCCCGCCGGTGAGGTTGACGTTCTGGCCCAGGGTCAGGCCGCCGACCGCAGCCTGGATCGCGCCGCCGTTGCCGGTCAGCGTGCCGGTGCCGAACGACAGCGCGTTGTCGAAGATCGCGGTGCCGCCGTTGAGCGTGGCGCTGCCGCTGACCACCGCGCCCTGCAGGGTCCAGGTGCCGCTGTTGAGGGTCAGGTTCTCGAAGTTGAGGTACTGCAGCGCCGAGATCGTGCCGGCGCCGCCGTTGCCCGAGCCCGGTCCGGCGGCGGTGTTCTGCAGCACCAGGGTGTCGCTGCCGCCGATGCCGGCGTCGACCGTGCCGCCGGCGGCGTAGGTCAGGAAGCTCGGCGGGATCGACAGCGTCGGGATCGTCACGCCCGGCAGCGGCACCAGGCCGCCGTTGACGCTCGAACCGGTCACCGCGACGAAGGTGTCGTTGCTCAGCGTGGTGCCGAGCGAGACGCTGCCGTTGATGGTGCCGACGTTGACGAAGGTGTTGCCGCCGGCGGTCGGGCTGGAGAACGCGACCCGCCCGGTGATGGTGCCGGTGTTGGTGAAGTTGACGTTGCCGCCGCCGTAGATGCCGACCGCGATCGAGTTGATCGGATCGAACAGGCCCAGCGCGCTCATGCCGATGGTGCCGGAGTTGGTGATCGTGGTGGTGCCGGTGTTGGCCACCACCATCGCCGAACCGCCGAGGCCGAAGGTGCCGTCGAAGGTGCCTTCGATCAGACCCTGGTTGTCGATCACGACGTTGCCGGCTGCGGGCACGACGGTATTGCCGACCATCAGCCCGCGCGCCAGCACCAGCGAACCGAAGGCGTTGGCGTCGATCGCGCCGAGGTTGGTGAGGTTCAGGCCGTTGCCGCCGAAGGTCATCGCGGCGCCGCCCGGCAACGTGCTCATGATCGCGCCGCTCTGCACGGTCGCGTTGAGGTTGTTGGCGTTGCTCAGGAACGAATTCGGATTCGGCGGCAGCAGGATCGGCACGCCGGTGCAGCTGACCGTGGCGCCATCGGTCGGCACCGCCGGCGTGCACGCCGCGGCGGCGCTGCCGCTGTAGAACTGCAGGACCAGCAACAGCGGGATCGCCTGGGCGACGCCGAGGCTGAGCGGATGGAAGCGAAGACGACGTTGCGCGCGAGCGGACATGACCGATCCTCCGTTTATTCCGAGCTGCTGGTTCCGATCTGCTGGTTGCATGCCTGCAGTACGGATCGCACGGGCGGATGCCGGAACGGGCGGACTAGCGAAGGACGAGGGCCTTCGCGATCTGCGTCGTCGCGCTCGTGCCGGCGATGGACCGGGCTGCAGGTTTCCCGGTGCATCCGACTGCGACCGAACCGCTATCGACAGCGTTGCGGAGCGTTCGGCTCCGGTAGGGGCGAAACAACGAAAACGCTTGGATCGCGTGAACGAACGGCCGCAGTGTATGAGCAGAAAAATTCCGTAAAACTCACTCTCGCTCACGGCTTGCTGAGCGCATTCATGCGTCTGTACGGGGATCACGCACGCTCACCGGATGTCATGCCTTCGCGAAAGGAATTTGCAGCGGGTTGCCCGTTTCGAAACTGCCGTCGGCAGCGCTTCGCCGGCGCCGCGCCGGCCGCGCACGAAAAAACCCCGGACGCGCGCGCGTCCGGGGTTTCGTGAGCGAGTCGCGGTTGCGGCGCGCCGCGGACGTCGGCGGCTCAGACCAGGGTCAGGGTCACGTCGATGTTGCCGCGGGTCGCGTTCGAATACGGGCACACGATGTGGGCCTTCTCGATCAGCTCCTGCGCCTGCTCGCGCGCCAGGCCCGGCAGCGAGATCTTCAGTTCGGCCTGGATGCCGAAGCCGGTCGGCAGCGGGCCGATGCCGACGCTGCCGTCGATGGACGCATCGGCCGGGAACGCGATCTTGTCGCGGCCGGCGACGAACTTCATCGCGCCCATGAAGCAGGCGGAGTAGCCGGCCGCGAACAGCTGCTCGGGATTGGTGCCGTCGCCGCCGGCGCCGCCGAGATCGCGCGGGGTGGTCAGCTTGACGTCGAGCGCGTTGTCCGAGGACACGGCGCGGCCGTCGCGGCCGCCGGTGACGTGGGCGTGGGCGGTGTAGAGGACTTTTTCGAGGGACATGGCTGGGTGCTCCGGGAGTGGGGATCGAGGGATCGGAAGGGTGTGCGGCGGGTGGTGCGGTTTCTATCGTTGGCTATTGAATCGCTTGCTATTTTTCTGTCGTGGCTGCGTCCGCATGTTCGTCGCGGCGGGGCAGGATTGGGAGAATCAGGAATGGAAGAATCAGGAATGGGCGATCAGGCTGGCGCGCAGGGATTCGAGCTGGGCCTTGAGCGCGGTCAGTTCGTCGATGCTGCAGTCTTCAAGCGCGCAGCCCATGCCCTCGGGCACGCTGCGGGCCTTGGCCTTGAGCGCGCGGCCGGCCTTGGTCAGCTCGATCACCACCTGGCGCTCGTCGCTGGCGGCGCGGGTGCGGGTCAGCAAGCCGGCGGCCTCCAGGCGCTTCAGCAGCGGGGTCAGCGTGGCCGAGTCCAGGAACAGGCGCTCGCCGATCTCCGACACCGTGACCCCATCGCGCTCCCACAGCACCATCATCGCCAGGTACTGCGGATAGGTCAGCTCCAGCTTGCCGAGCAGCTTGCGGTAGACCTTGTTGAGCGCCAGCCCGGTGGAATACAGGGCGAAGCACAGCTGGTCGTCGAGCAGCAGGGTCGGCTTGGGCGGATGGGCGGGGGCGGTGCGCGTCTTCATGGGACGCAATTTACATAGCGCGCTATTTAATAGCAAGCATTAAATAGCCGGCCGCCCCGGCCCGCAGCGTTCCGTCCATGGCGCGAATCCCCCGGAACCCCCTGTAGGAGCGGCGCAAGCCGCGACCGCGAGACCACAGCTACGCCGCAGGCTTCGACGCAAGCGAGGTGTCGCGGTCGCGGCTCGCGCCGCGCCTACAGAAGGCCTGACCCGTCGGGGGATCAGTGCAGATACAACGCGCCGATCTTCAACGCCGTCCGGTACGGCTCGGGATCGTTGCGGTTGCTCAGCATCGCCACGGTCAGGCGCCGCTGCGGCCAGCGCACGATGACGTTGCGAAAGCCGATCGTCTCGCCCGAATGCCACAAGGTCTCGCCGGTGATGCGCCAACCGTAGCCGTAACCGACTTCGGCCACGTCGGTCGGCGTGTGCGCCGCGAACGCGAGCCGGCGCGAGGCGTCGCTGAGCAAGCGGTCGTCGTACAGCGCCGCGTCCCACTTGGCCAGGTCGTCGATGGACGAATAGATGCCGCCGTCGCCAAGCACCGCGCTGGTCGGGCTCTGGTCGGTGCGCCGCCAGCGCCCGTCTTCGAAGCTGTAGCCGTAGGCGCGGTGCGCGACCTGCGACACCCCGCGCTCGTAGGCGACGGTGTCGCGCATGTCCAGCGGGGCGAAAATACGCTCGCGCAGGAAGGCGGCGAACGAACGGCCCGAGGCCTTCTGCACGGTCAGCGCCAGCAGCGCGTAGCCGCTGTTGCTGTAGCGGTAGCCGCCGCCCGGCGCGAAGTAGGTACGGTCCTGGCCCTCGAGCGCCACCAGCACGTCGGCGTCGCGCATCTGCCGGGCGTCGGCGTCGAAGCGCGCGGGCATGACGTCTTCGTAATCGATCAGGCCCGATTGATGGCTGAGGATCTGGCGGATCGTGATCGCATCGCAGGCCTGGGGCAGGCTCGGCAGCCAGCGCTTGATCGGATCGTCCAGGTCCAGCGCGCCGTCCTGGGCCAGCAACAGCACCGCGGCGGCGGTGAACTGCTTGCTGACCGATGCCAGCCGGTAGTTGGTCCGCGGCGCGGCCGCCACGCTGTCTTCGAGCACCGCCATGCCGTAGCCGCGCCGCAGCACCGGCCGGCCGTCGCGCAGCACCAGCACGCTGGCGCCGGGCACGCGGCCCCGGTAATCGGCGAGCAAGGCATCGACCTGTTCGGCCCGCGCCGCGTCGTCGGCGCCCTGCTCCGCCGTGCGCTGCGGCGCGCCGGCGCACGCGGCCGCGCCCAGGCAGGCGGCGACGACGACGAGACGTCCGCCGCGCAACCCGGTGGCGGCGGCCGGCATCGCTACGTTCATCGCATCGCTCATCGCTTCGCCTCCATCGACCCCAGCGGCCACCCACGAACGATGGCTTGGGATCGGACGCGGCGCCGCTTCCGGCGGCCTGCGTTTCGATTCCCCAGCCCCCTCTGTTCCCGCCCCCGCCCCGCTCACCTCACCGGAAAATCGAACGCCGTGCGCGGCGTAGGCTCCGGCTTGAAGGTGTAGTGCCACCACTCCAGCGGATAGTTCTCGAAGCCTTCGCGCTGCATCGCCGCGCGCAGGCGCTGGCGGTGGCCGCGCTGGGCCAGGCTCGCGCCGGGCGCGTCGGTGTGGGCGAGTTCGTCGAAGAAATCGAAACCGGTGCCCATGTCCAGCGGCGCGTAGCCCTCGCCGCTGGGTTCGAGCAGGGTCAGGTCCAAGGTCGCGCCGCGGCTGTGGCCCGAGGTCGGCGAGATGTAGTCGCCGAGCAGTCGGCTCTTGTCCAGCGTGGGGTAGTAGCGCGGCTTGGTCTTCTGGTCGTCGGGATCGGCGGCCCAGGCGACGAAGTCGCGCACCGCGCGCACCGGGCGGTAGCAGTCGTAGATGCGCAGGCGCAGCCCCTGCGCGCGCAGTTCGCGCTCGACCCGCGCCAGCGCCTGCGCCACCGGCCGGTGCAGGTAGCACGCGGCGCCGAGGTAGCCGGCGACCGGGCGGCCGACGAAGTTGTCGCCGCCGGCGTAGCGGATCTCCAGGTCGATGTCGGGCACCAGGCTGCGGATCTCGACCATGCCGGCCGCGGCGGCGTCCTGGGCGGTGGAGATGGTCGGCGCGACCGCCGACACCGGCGCGGCCGCGGCCGCCGCGGGCGATGGCGCCGGCCCGGTCCGCGCCTGCGGCGAACGCACCGCGGCGACGCAGCCGATCAGCACCAGCAGCGCGCAGGCCTCAACCGCAATCGCCGACGCGCGCGAACGCCAGGTCTTCATAGTCGTAGCTGAAATCGGCATCCGGGTCGAGCTTGCTCATGCTGAAGGCGGCTGGCTCGGCCGCGGCGGCGAAGTCGATCCAGGCCTCGGCGTCGACTTCCTCCGCGTCCCAGTCGACCAGCAGGCGCGGCCCGACCCGGACGATCTTACCGGTCATCAGCGGCGACTTTCGCGAGGCGAATTCCACTTCGCCGCCGCGCGCGCACAGACCGACCTCGCCGAACCACGGATCGCGGTAGACGCCCAGGCGCCCGCGCAGCTCCTCAGGCTTCGCCGGCCGCCGCGCCGAAGCGTCGGGCGCGCGGCCGGCGGGCGGTGCGGTCGCCTCGCGTTCGATCGCGTCGGCGTACCAGGCCACGCCGCGCTCCCCGCGCGGCCGGCCGTCGCGCATCCGCGTGTAACGCTGGCTCAACACCTGGTCGAACACGCTGCGCGCGTCGCCGGCGTCGCCGTTGATCAGCACCACGAAGCCGGCCTTGCGTTCGGGCAGCAGCGCGGTCAGCGAGTACATGCCCATCAGCGTGCCGGTGTGGGCGACCTTGAATTCGCCGTCGAAGTCGCTGAGCCGCCAGCCGTAGCCGTAGGCGGCGAAACGGGTGCCCGACCATTCGCGCTGGCGCCGGGTCGGGGTCATCGGCATCTGCGCGCGCCACAGGTCGCCGCGCTGCTGCGCCGACAGCCACGGCCGGCCGTCGCGCGCGGGCGCGGCCGGATCGAGCCAGGCGCGCAGCCAGCGGGTCATGTCGTCCAGGCCGCAGCGCACGCCGCCGGCCGGGTCCATCGGCGTGGCGGCGATGGCGTCGCCGTCCTCGCGCACCGGCACGTAGCGGCCCCCGCGCCGTGCGTGCGGCTGCGCCAGCGGCGCCGCGTCGCGGCGCGCGAACGCGCCGACCCGGCAGCCGTCCATGCCCAGCGGCGCGAACACTTCGCGCCGCAGCAACTGCTCGTACGGCGCTCCGCCCGCGGCCGCGGCGACTTCGCCGGCGACGATGTAGAGCAGGTTGTCGTAGTCGTAGCGCGAGCGGAAGCTGTGCACCGGCTTGAGGTAGCGCAGGCCGTGGATCACGTCGCCGCGGCTGAAGCGGTTCGGCTCGGGCCACAGCATCAGGTCGCCGGCGCCGGCGCGCAGGCCGGAGTTGTGGATCAGCAGGTCGCGGACCTGCATTTCGCGGTTGACCCAGTCCTCGTGCATGCGGAAATCCGGCAGATGCTTCGTCACCGGATCGTCCCAGCGCAATTTTCCCGCATCCACCAGCCGCGCCAGCAGCGCGGTGGTCATCGACTTGGTGTTGGAGGCGATCTTGAACAGCGCGTCCGGACCGATCTTTCGCCCGGAACCGGCGACCAGCTCGCCGTCGGTGCGCGCATAGACCACCTTGCCGTCTTCGACCACCGCCACCGCCAATCCGGGCAGGCGGTAGCGTGCCTGCACTTCGTCGACGAGGCGGTCCAGGCCGGCGGCGCGCGGGTCGTGCGCGGCCGCCGGCGCGGACGAAGAAAAGAACAGGGCCGCGCCAAGCAAACCGATGCCCGCGATGGCGCGGGACAGCGATGCCGGCCCTGTCGAGGTAGAACGAAGACGGCCCCGTTCTGCCGGGGCCGCCCGAAAGCACGAGGCGGCAACGCGGTTCACGCCGCGCGGCTCAGAAATCCACCGACACGGTCAGCTGGGCGTAGCGCGGGTTCTGGTAGCCGGTGCCCAGGCCGTAGAACTTGTTGACCACGCCGACGCCGGTCTCGTAGGAGTCGTCCACTTCCACCGCGCGCTGCTGGTTGAGCAGGTTGTAGACCGCCAGCTTGACCCGCAGGTCGGCGGCGCCGAAGGACTTCTGATAGGTCAGGCTGGCGCCGACGTCGTAGATCCACGGCGTGCGCCCGCCGGCGCCGCGCCCGCGCAGCTGGTACACGCGCTGGTCGTAGGGCAGCGTGCACTTGTCCACGCACACGTAGAAGCTGTGGTAGATGCGGCGATCGTACGGCGTGCCCATGCCGAAGGCGTTGATCGGGCGGCCGGACTGGGCGTTCAAGGTCGCGCCCACGGTCCAGTGGTCGTCGATCGCATAGGCGCCGCGCAGCTTGAGCTGGTGGCGGCGGTCGTTCGGCAGCGGGCCGTCGCCGTCGAGGTTGACGTAGGGATCGTCGAAGGACTCGGTGCGGCTGGTGTTGTCGAAACCGAAGTCGGAGTTCGACGGGCCCTCGGCGTTGCCCTCGCTCTTGGACCAGGTGTACGAGGCGTTGAACGCCCACTTGTCGTCCCAGGCGCGGTCGAGCATGAACTCCAGCGCGCGATAGGTGCGCTTGGGCTTGACCCAGCCGCGCTCGCCCAGGTACTTGCCGTTGGCGTCGTACACCGCCCAGCCCGCGCGCGAGGTGTCGATGGTGACGTAGGCGTCGTTGACGCCGTCGCAGTCGGTGTCGGTGTACAGCGTGACGTTCTTGCCCGGGTTGGCCATCACATAGCCCATGTCCTTGCGCTTGCCGTTGCAGACGATGCCGTTGGACGAGATGTTCATGTCGTCGATGGCGTTGTGCAGGCGCCGGTAGATGCCGCGCACGCCCCACGACCAGGTGTCGCCGAACATCGCCTGGTAGCCCAGGATCGCCTCGTCCTGGTAGACCGGATCGAGGTCGCGGTCGACCTCGCTGCGCAGGTCGCCGACGGTGCCGTCGCCCTGGCTGTTGTCGATCGGGCCGATCTGCGCGCCGAGGATCGGCCGGTAGTAGGTGGTGCCGTTGCGCTCGAACGCTTCCAGCCCCTGGAACGCGTAGTAGGTGCGCTCGTCGAGGAAGGCGCCGGCCTGCTTGACGTTGATCTGGTTGACCAGCGGCAGGTAGTAGCGGCCGATGTTGCCGAACACCTTCGAGCGCCCGTCGCCGCGGAAATCCCACGAGAATCCCGCGCGCGGGGCGATCATGTCGTCGATCTTGATGTAGGTGCTGCCGGCGCCGTTCTTGTTGTCGAAGCTCTCCACGCGCACGCCGGCGTTGAGCATCAGGTTCGGCGTGACCTGCCAGTTGTCTTCCAGGTAATAGGCCGAGTTGATCGTCTCGAAGGTGCCGCTGACCTCCTGCTGGCGCGCGCGCACGTAGGCCACGACGCCGGCCGGGACGATGCCGCCGTTCTCCAGCTCGGTGCCCGGCGCGGTCGGATAGATCTGGTAGAACTTGCGCGAGGGCCCCGGATAGAAGCTCTCGTTGTCGGAGGTGTTGGTTTCGCGGTCCAGGCCGAAGCGCAGCAGGTGGTCGCCGAGCTGCCATTCGAAGTCCAGGCGCGCGGCTTCGCGCTTGTCGGCGCCGTTCTCGACCTGGGCCGAGGACACGCAGCCGATTTGCGGCAGGCTGCCGTCGCGGCGGTCCTGGACCGCGTCGCAGTCCTGGTCGTTGAGGCTGCTGGCGATGCGGTCGCGCTTGTTCTCGCCGTACAGCGCCTTCATCGAGAAATTCTCGCTCAGGTAGCCGGTGTAGGTCAGTGCCCAGTTGACGCCGCCGACCTCGCTGTACTGGGTGTTGCTGCGCACGCCGCGGCGGCCGGTGGTGAAGTCGTAGTTGTCGGTGGTGGTCTCGTTCTTGTCGGAGAAGGCCAGGAACTCGAGCAGGTGGCGGTCGCTGATCTGCCAGTCGAGCTTGGTGCCCCAGAAGCCCTTGTCGGACTTGCCGTCGAAGAAGGTGCCGCCGGCGTTGTTGGTGCTCTGCGGCTGGTAGTCGCGGAACTCGTACATCGCGTAGAAGAACAGCTTGTCGCGCACCAGCGGCCCGGACGCATGCACGTTGAGGTTGGTGCGGTCGTACTTGTCCTTGCTGGAGATGCGGTAGGCGCGGCCCTGGCGGTCGTAGTGGTCGTCGCCGGTGGACTGCAGCGACTTGGGCTCCCACACCAGCTCGGCGCCGTACTTGAACTCGTTGGTGCCCGACTGGGTGACGGCGTTGATCACGCCGCCGGTGGTGCGGCCGAATTCGACCGAATAGCCGCCGGTCTTGACCTGGAACTCCTTGAAGAAGCCGAACGGGATGGTCGAGAAGCCGACCCGCTTGTAGAAGTCGGTGACGTTGAGGCCGTTGATGTAGACCGCGTTCTCCGACACCGACGAGCCGCCGAACGAGGCGCCGCCGTACTGGCCCTGGACCACGCCCGGCGCCAGCAGCGCTACCGCCTGGGCGTCGCGGGCGATCGGCACGCGCTCGAGTTCGGCCTGGGTGATGTTGGTGGCCGATTCGGTCGAGCGCACGTCCACCGGGGTGATCACGCGCGAGCCGATCACCTGCACCGCGGCCAGGTCGGTGGCGCCGCCGAGGCTGACGTTGGATTCGTTGCCCAGGCTCACCACCACCTGCACCGTCTCGCCGACCGCCTGGCCGTCCTTGCTGGCCTGCAGCTGGTAGGTGCCGATCGGCAGGAACGGGAAGCGGTAGTTGCCCTGCGCATCGGCCTTGACCGTGCGGGTGAAGCCGGTGTCGGCATTGCGCACGGTGACCTCGGCGCCGGCGGCGACGCGGCCGGACAGCGAACCGTCGGTGTTGGCCGCCAGCGCCGGCAGCATCATCGATGCGAGGCAGATCCCCATCGCCACGCACAAGCCGGACCTGCGAAAGCTCTTGCCTTTCATTGCCGCACTTCCTCCCCTAACTGATGTGGGCGGTGCCGCGCCGCGTCACTGCTTCGTCGTCAGCACCTGCGCTTTGTAGTCGTAGTCCCACTGGTCGAAGTAGAGATTTCCCCCTTCCCACTCGACCTCGCCGCGTTGCGAGTCCACGGTCTCGGAACGATCGAACCGCTTGGCCGGGACGAAGCCGCGGCCGTAATCGTCGTTGTACGCCACCCGGTACGCGTCCAGGCCGCCGAGGTAAAAGCCGGCCAGTTGCGGATCGGGCGATTCGAAGCGGCCGGTGGTGACGTCCACCGGCAGCCAGCCGTACGGGGCCAGGTACAGCCAGGCCCAGTCGTGCATGTTGGTATAGCCGTCGTCGCCGTAGACCCAGCCGGACTGCCAGCGCGCCGGAATGCCGTTGAGGCGCAGCAGCGCCATCAGCAGCAGGGTCTGCTGGCCGCAGTCGGCGTGGCCGGCTCGCAGCGCGTAGTCGGAAATGTTGGAGATCGTCGAATACTCGCGCGCGCCGGCCCACGGGATCGCGTCGACCGCGGCATAGAGCTTCTGCGCGATCCGGTACGGATTCTTCTCCGCGCCGACGACCTTGCGCGAGAATTCGCGCAGCGCCGGGGTGAACACGATGTGCGGCGGGCGCTCGCCCAGGTAATCGCGGGTTTCCCCGTTGTCCGGCGCGGGCGCGACTTTGTCCGGATCGATGCGCCGGTACTGGCCGAACACGGTCAGCTCGTAGCTGACCTCGAATTTCGTCGGTTTGCCGGCTTGCGCGGGCTGCTCGAAGTGGACCGTGCGCTGCAGGCTCGATGCCGGCGCGATCTTGTGCGCGGCCGGCGCGCTGGCGAGGAAACGGATGTCTTCCTGCTGATGCGGCAGTTCGCGCGGATACGGCAGCCATGCGCGCAACGTCTTGCCGGCCGGCACCGCGTCGGCCTTCACCGTCAGCGACTGGACGATGCGCACGCGCCGCGGCGCGCCGTAACCGCGTTCGAGCGCGTCGTCGCGCACTTCGCGCTGATGATCGTTGAGCGTTTCCATCGGCCCCGCGCTCAACGGCTTGGCATCGGGCCGCCGCCGCGCCAGCGCCTGCGCGCTGAGCCGGAACAGGTTCGACGGCGCGCGGTTGAAGTAGCGCTTGTCGCCGTCGATGGTCATCGATTCGAGCAGGCCCTGGCGGTCCCAGGCGTCGAACTCTTCGCGCTTGAGATCGGGAATCTGCGCGCGCACCTTCTGTTCGGCCTGGGCCCGGTCCAGGCCGAAGTCCAGGCGGATGCGGCGCATGCGCTCGCGCTGGAAGGCCAGCGCGGCGCGTTCGCGTTCGTCGACGCCGGGCTGTTGCGATGCGGCATCGATTCGCGCGCGCGCATCGTCGAAACGGCCGGCGTCGATCAGCGCCACGATGGCGTCGAGTTCGCGCGCGGCGGCCTCGTCGGCCGCGCGCGCCTGCGCCTGTGCGGGGCCGACCGACACGCGCAGGCCCAGCACAAGCGCCGGCAGCGCGAAGATCAGGCCGAACGCCAACGCGCACGGGCGCCAGCGTCCGCCGGGAGAGACGATGGCCCTCGCGCGGGGAGCGATAAACAGCAGGTCAGTCACGGGATCCATACCTGTGTCACCCACGCGGGGCCATCGGTTCATGGCTGTGTAACATGTGGAAGAAAGGCGGTCAATAAATTATTCCGTATCTATTTTCGCTAGGAAGCATGTATTCTCCGGCTCGACCCCGGACGCGCCGCGGCGCGCCCGGCATCGATGCCGGACGTCCGGCATCGCCCTGTGACGGCGCCCGCCGACCGCGCGCGCCCGCCGGAGCCTGACGCGATGGGTATCGCCCCGAGCCGCCGACGCCCCACCCGCTTTCGCGCACTCGCGCGCTGCATCGCAGCATCGGCGCTGCTGTCGGGCACGCTGTTCGCGCAGAGCCCTAGCACCGCGCCCGGCGCCGCGCGCGACCGCGGCATTCCCGCGACCGGCGTGATCGGCATCGAGGAGGGGCAATTGAACGCCGATTACTGGATCCGCCAGCAGCGCAAGCCCGACGCGGTGATCCTCGACGGCCGCGCCATCGCCCGCCAGAACGCGCGCCTGGCCGAGCTCGACGCGTCCGTGCACGACATCGAGCGCCTGCCGGCGACGCTGCCGCGCGAGCGCGTGCGCGAATGGATCGCAGCGATCTCGCAGGCGCGCGACGAACCGCTGTTCGACGAACGCGGCGAAGACGTCCCGGCCGCCACGTTGCAAGGCTTCGACGCCGAACTCGCGCTCGACGCGATTCCCGCGCAGCAAGCCGTCCGCTACGGCTTGGTGGTGCGCCGCGCCGATTTGCGCACCTTCCCCACCCGCATGCGCGTGTTCAATTCGCGCGGCGATACCGACATCGACCGCTTCCAGGAAAGCGCGCTGTTCCCGGGCACGCCGGTGGCGGTCGCGCACGAAAGCCGCGACCGCAAGTACTGGTTCGTGGTCAGCCCGCTGTACGCCGCCTGGGTCGAGAAGGACCGCGTCGCCCTCGGCGACAAGCCGGCGGTGTTCGCCTACACCCGCAAGACGCCGTACCTGGTCGTCACCGGCGCGACCGCGCGCACCGTGCACACGCCCGAGCAGCCCGGCGTCTCCGACGTGCAACTGGAGATGGGCGTGCGCGTGCCGTTGCTGGCCGACTGGCCGGCGGACCGGCCGGTCAACGGCCAGCACCACTACGCCTCGCACGTGATCGAACTGCCGTACCGCGACGCCGACGGCACGCTGAAATTCTCGCCGGCGCTGCTGCCGCGCACCGCCGACACCGCGGCGGACTACCTGCCGCTGACCCAGGCCAACCTGGTCCGCCAGGGCTTCAAGTTCTTCGGCGAACGCTACGGCTGGGGCCATTCCTACAACACCCGCGACTGCAGCGGCTTCGTCTCGGAGATCTACCGCAGCTTCGGCGTGCAGCTGCCGCGCAACACCCGCGACCAGGCGGTGAGCCCGGCCTACAACCGCATCGACCTGGACGAAACGCTCGGCCACGAAGAACGGTTGAAGATCGTCAAGACCCTGGAGGTCGGCGACCTGATCTACATCCCCGGCCACGTGATGATGGTGGTCGGGCACGAGGACGGCTGGCCGTACGTGATCCACGACACCACCGGCATCACCTTCCGCGACCGCACCGGCGACCTCGCCCGGGTCCATCTCAACGGCGTCTCGGTGACGCCGCTGGTGCCGCTGCTGTTCAACAAGGAGCAGCCGACGGTGGACCGGATCACCAGCATTCAACGTATTCGTCCATGAGCGCCGCCCCTGTGGGAAGGCCTTCGGCCCCGATGCAGCCTGCTCTTGTGGGAGGGCCTTCAGGCCCGACGCTTTTCTTCCAAGCCACCGCGACCGGGAACAGAAGCGTCGGGCCTGAAGGCCCTCCCACATAAAAACGGCTCGTCGCGAAGCGCCGCTCGCCTCTGCGACCGGACCGGCTTACCTTCTTCTACGGCGCCCGGCGCCTCACCCGAACACGACGCACCCCACGACACCATCGACACATGAAGATCACCGACATCCGATTCGGCATGCTGCGGGTTCCGCTCAAGACGCCGTTCAAGACCGCGCTGCGCACGGTCGACACGGTCGAGGACATCGTCGTCACCATCCACACCGACACCGGCCACGTCGGCTACGGCGAGGCGCCGGCGACCGCGCCGATCACCGGCGACACCCACGGCTCCATCGTGGAAGCGATCCGCAAGTTCATCTCGCCGCGCCTGATCGGCCAGGAGATCGCCAACCTCAACCGCATCACCGGCCTGATCCAGGGCGCGATCGAGAAGAATTCCAGCGCCAAGGCGGCGGTGGAGATCGCAGTCTACGACCTGTTCGGCCAGCTCTACGGCGCGCCGCTGTACAAGATGCTCGGCGGCGGCGATCCGGTCATCACCACCGACCTGACCATCTCGGTGGACTACATCGAGAAGATGGTCGCCGATTCGATCGCCGCGGTGGACCGCGGCTTCGAGTCGCTCAAGATCAAGGTCGGCAAGGACATCGGCGTCGACATCGAGCGGGTCAAGGCGATCTACGCCGCGGTCGAGGGCCGCGCCCTGCTGCGCCTGGACGCCAACCAGGGCTGGACCGCGAAGCAGGCGGTGTACGCCCTGCAGACGCTGGAAGACGCCGGCGTGCGGCTGGAACTGGTCGAACAACCGGTCAAGGCGCAGGACCTGGAAGGGCTCAAGTACGTCACCGACCGCGTCCACACCCCGATCATGGCCGACGAAAGCGTGTTCGGCCCGGTCGAGGTGATCGACCTGATCCGCATGCGCGCGGCCGACATCATCAACATCAAGCTGATGAAGACCGGCGGCCTGTCCAAGGCGATCCAGATCGCCGACATCGCCGCGATGTACGGGGTGGAATGCATGATCGGCTGCATGATCGAGACCTCGATCTCGGTCGCCGCGGCGGTGCACCTGGCGGTGGCCAAGTCCAACGTCATCACCAAGGTCGACCTCGACGGCCCCTCGCTGTGCGCGTTCAACCCGGTCGACGGCGGGGTGATCTTCAACGAGTCCGAGATCACCGTCACCGATGCGCCGGGCCTGGGCATCCGCGAGATCCGTGGCCTGGAGACGCTGGCCGCCGCCTGACCTGCGCACCGGCGCGAAGCCGGCTACGCTGTAGTCCACCGCCGCGCCCGGGACCGGACCCCTGCCGATGTCGCCCCTGCTCAAGATCCGCTCAGAACGCGACCAGATGTCGGCGATCGAACGCCGCATCGCCGACTACCTGCTGGAGAACGCGCACCTGCTGCGCGACTACTCTTCGCAGCAGTTGGCCAACGCGCTCGGGATCAGCCAGTCGAGCGTGGTCAAGTTCAGCCAGAAGCTCGGCTTCAAGGGCTATCCGGACCTGAAGTTCTCCATCGGCGAGGCGATCGCGCGCGGCGACCGCCACGACGACGGCGCCGGCGCCCAGGCCGCGCCGACCGATCCCAACCAGGCCCTGGCCGAACGGCTGTGGCACGGCAAGGCCCGCGCCGAGGAAGAGACCCGGCTGATCAATCCGCCCGAGCGCATCGAAGCCATCGCCGAACTGATCCAGCACGCGCGCCGTGTCTACGTGATCGGCCTGGGCGAGGACGGCGTGCCGGCGCGCGCGCTGTCGATGAAGCTGGCGATGATCGGCATCCTCGGCATCCACCATTTCGATCCGGTGCTGATGGCCGCCAGCACCGCCAGCGCCGGCGCCGGCGACGTGCTGCTGGTGCTGTCCGAACAGGGCAAGCTGACCTCGCTGTGCCATCTGGCGCGCAGCTTCGCCGAGAGCGGCGGCCGGGTGGTCTCGGCCACTCGGCACACGCCCAACCCCTTGCGCGCGCACGCCGACCACGCGCTGCTGGTGTCGGCGCACGACGAGCGCGCGCACGTCGAACCGCTGCTGTACCACAGCGCGCTGCAGCACTTGCTCGACCTGATCTTCGTGCTGCTGTGCGAACGCGGCCAGGACCGGCTGCGCCAGCTCGACCGCCAGGCCGAGCGGGTGCAGGACATGCTCGACATCTGAGGCGGATCGTTGGCGATGCCGCGCGATCCGAACACCGCAGCGACCGCGATGCCGCGCGGTTTCCGCATCCCATCGACCGCGCTGCCGCGCGATCTCCCTGTAGGAGCGGCGCGAGCCGCGACCGCGACACTTCGCTCGCGACGAACCTTGCGCCGCAGGTGCGATGTCGCGGTCGCGGCTCGCGCCGCTCCTACAAAAAACGACGCAAGCCCGTCGCACCCGGCGAACCATTTTCCAGGAACCAATCCGCCATGCCCCGCTACGTCCCCGCCCTGCTCTTCGCCGCCGCCATGACCCTCGCCGGCTGCGCCAGCACCCGCGCCGACCGCGCCGGCGACGGCGCCGCGCAGCCGCAGCTGGTGCTGGTCACCACCGCCGACTGGAACGCCACGCAAGGCCGCCTGCAGCGCTATCTGTTCGAAGGCGGCCAGTGGCTCGCGGTCGGCGAACCGGTCGCCGTCAGCATCGGCCGCAACGGCGCCGCCTGGGGCCGCGGCCTGCGCGCCGCGCCCGACGACGGCGGGCCGCTCAAACGCGAAGGCGACGGCCGCGCGCCGGCCGGCATGTTCGCGGTCGGCACCGCGTTCGGTTACGCCGAAACCGCGCAGACCGCGCTGCCGTACGCGCCGATGCGCGCCAGCCACTACTGCATCGACGTGCCCGCTTCGCCGCTGTACGACCGCATCGTCGATGCGCGCCAGGTCGGCGACGAAGCGGTGAAGGGCTCGACCGAACCGATGCGCCGCGACCTGCACGCCGACGGCGATCCGCGCTACCGCCTGGGCTTCGTCATCGCCCACAACCCGACGCACGTCCCCGGCGCCGGCAGCTGCATCTTCGCCCACCTGCAGCGCGCGCCGGGCGAACCGACCGCCGGCTGCACGGCGATGAGCGACGCGGCGATGGACGAACTGCTGGCGTGGCTGCGGCCGCAGGCGCGGCCGCTGTTCGTGCTGTTGCCGCAGGCGCAGTATCGGGCGGTGTGGAAGGCGTGGGGCTTGCCGCAGCCGGTTGCGGACTGAGCGCGACCGACGGCGTCGCGTCGCAACGCATACCGTCTAGCCCCCACGACCGTCATTCCGGCGAAAGCCGGAACCCATTTTGACTTTGCTTCGACCCGCACGCCGCAGGGACTTCAAAACACTGTCGCGATGAAGCCCTGGATTCCCGCGTTCGCGGGAATGACGATAGGTGAGGTCGCGGCAAGAGGGTCGAGCGCTGCATCCGCGCCACCGCATATCGCACTGCTCATCGACCCGCCGCGCAGTCCTCACACCGTCATTCCGGCGAAAGCCGGAACCCATTTCGACTTTGCTTCGACCCGCACGCCGCAGGGACTTCAAAACACTGTCGCGATGAAGCCCTGGATTCCCGCGTTCGCGGGAATGACGATAGGTGAGGTCGCGGCGGGACGAAATAGCGTTGCATCACGCCGCATCACGCTGCCGCATCACGCCGCTCGATCGCGCTGCCGCATCACACCGCTCCGCTCGATCGAGCCACCCGATCACCCCGCCGCAGCGCTCTTCTTCGCCGCCGCATCGCGCTTCTTCTCCGCCGCCTTGGCCCGGCTCTCCTCGATGAACCGGTCCACCCGCCGCTCCAGCACCGGCAGCGGCACCGAGCCCAGCGCCAGCACCGCGTCGTGGAAGGCGCGGATGTCGAAGTCCTCGCCCAGCGCTTGCTCGGCCTTGGCGCGCGAGCGCTCGATGCTCATCTGGCCGAGGTAGTACGACAGCGCCTGCCCCGGCCAGCCGATGTAGCGGTCGACCTCGGTCTCGATCTCATGCTCGCTCAGCGCGGTGTTGTCGCGCAGGAACGCCAGCGACTGCTCGCGGGTCCAGCCCAGGTGGTGCACGCCGGTGTCCACGACCAGGCGGCTCGCGCGCCACATCTGGTAGGTCAGGTAACCGAAGTAATCGTAGGGCGTGTCGTACATTCCCATCTCGATGCCGAGCTTCTCGGTGTACAGCGCCCAGCCTTCGCCGTAGGCGGAGATGTAGGTGTAGCGGCGGAAATCCGGCAGGCCCTCGTGTTCGGCCGCCAGCGACATCTGCAGCGAATGGCCCGGCGCGGATTCGTGTAGGGTCAGCGCCGGTAGGTTGAACAGGGGGCGCGACGGCAGGTCGTAGGTGTTGACCAGATAGACGTCGCGGCCGCCGCGGCCGGCGGTGTAGAACGGCGCCAGATCCGGCGGCACCGGCTTGATCGCGAAGCGCTGGCGCGGCAGCAGGCCGATGTAGTTGCCGATCTCGGCGTCCACGCGCTTGGCCAGCCACGAAGCGCGCATCAGCAGTTCGTCGCCGCTCTTGGGATAGAACTTCGGATCGGTGCGCAGGTAGTGCAGGAACTCCGGGAACGTACCCTTGAATCCCGTCTTGACGATGGTCTGCTCCATCTGCGCGCGGATCTTGGCCACTTCCTCCACGCCGATCCGATGGATCTGCTGCGGAGTCAGGTCGAGCGTGGTGAATTCGCGGATCTTGGCGCGGTAGTAGTCCTCGCCGCCGGGCATCTTCTCCGCGGCGAGGGTGGTGCGCGCCTGCGGCGTGTACTCGTCCTGCATGAACCGCAGCAGCTTGCGGTACGCCGGCAACACCGAGGCGTCGATCGCCTTGGCCGCTTCCGCGCGCAGGCGCGCCTGCTCGGCGGCGGGGATGGTGGCCGGCATCTTCTTGAACGGGGTGTAGAGCAGGTTGTCCTCGAGCTTGGCGTCGACGACTTCCTTGATCGACACGTCGCGCCCGGTCAGCGTCACCCGCGGCACGCTGAAACCGCGCTTGAGGCCCGCGCGCATGTTGACGATCTGCTCGTCGAAATAGCGCGGGATGTCGCGCAGCTGGCCGAGGTAACGCTCGTAGCCGTCGACGTCGCGGAAGGTGCGGCGCGCGGTGAAGCCCAGGTTGGTCCAGAACGCGCTGTCGCTGTTGAACGGCATCTCGTACTGGCGCACGCGCTGGTTGGCGAGCAGGCTCTGGATCTGCTGGCGGAACACTTCCAGGTTGACCGGGTCTTCGCCTTCGAGCTGCTTGGCGTCGATGGCGTCGAGTTCCTTGAGCACCTGCGCCCAATAGCGCTCGCGCTCGGCCTGGGTGGCTGGATCGACCTTCGGCAGGCGCGCGGCCGGCTGGCCCTGCGGACCGTCCTCGTCGTCGCCGCCGGCGAACTGCGCCTGGCGCCATTTCCATTCGCGCGTGTACAGCGCCTTGAAACGCGCCGCGGCGCTGTCGGCGGCCGCGCTGGCGGCCTTGTCGGCGGCGGCGGGCGCGGCTTGCGCAGCCAGCGCGGACGCGGGCGCGAGCGCCATCAGCACGGCCACGGACAACGCGGCCAGCGGCGCGCGCACGGAAACGGAACGGATCGAAGGCATCGCGGGACCCTGCGGTTACGGATTCGCCCATGATGCGGGAATCGCCGGGTCCGCGGATATGCCTTTGGGGCTAGAAAACAGCGAAAAGCAGCGAGAAGCGAGCCGGGCCCGGCCGGCTCGCCGCTCGCGTCTTTGCGCCGTCGGCTGTTTCAGGGCACCGGGCGGAACTCCGGATACGCCGGGCTGCCGCGGTCGAACAAGCGCGTCGGCCGGCCCTTCAAGTACAGGTCGAAGAACGCGCGGTTGTGGTAACGCGTCGCGGCCACGGCCTGCGCCGGCGGCAGGCTGCCGTAGACGGCGACGCCGAAGCCGGGCGGCACCGCGTCGCCGAGCGCCGGCAGCACCGCGGTGAAATCGCTGAAGGTGAAATGCTCGCCGCGGGCGACGTTGACCTCGCGCTTCCAGCCGCGTTGGCTGGCCCAGAACTGCGGCCACGACGGATCGTGCGAATCCAGGTGGCTGTGCACGCCGGCGCCGACCAGCAGGAACGGCCGGTCCAGGCCGAAACGCGCGGCCAGGGTCGGGCCGTACGGCAGGTCCTGCGGCGGGCCGTAGGTGGTCGAGAGGCGGCCGTCGTAATCCAGGCCGGCGTCGAAACGGCGGTCGAAGAACATCGTCTCGGCCGCGGTGGTGCCGCCGTAGGAATGGCCGAGGAAACCGACCCGCGCCAGGTCCAGCCCGCCGCGCCAGCCCGACGGCAGGCGGCCGTGTCCGGCGCCGGGATAGAAACCGCGGTTCGACAGCGTCAGCGCATCGAGCAGATGACGCGAATCGCCGACCCGCGTGTCGAGCCACATCTGGGTCGATTCCACCGTTTCCACCAAGTCCTGGCCGCGCACCACGCGCCCGCCCGGGAATGCGGTGTAGAACGCTTCGTGGGTGTGGGTCATCGACGCGACCACGTAGCCGTGGCTGGCCAGATCGTCGGTGAGCGAGCTGTAGAGTTCGCGGAAGTACTGCAGGCCCGGCGAGAACAGCACCACCGGCCAGCCGCGCGGGCTGCGCAGCAGCGGCGCGCCCTGGATCGCCGGCCGGCGCGCGCCGGCCCAGTCCACCGCTTCGGGCGCGATGCCGTAGCCGGCGGCGGTGGCGCTCCATTCCGGCACCATCGCCGGTTCCAGCCACGGCGCGCGCGCGCCGCGCGCGTGCGGCGCGATCGGATAGCTGACGGTGACCATGTACTCGCGCGGCCCACCGACGAAACGATCGGTGCGCGCGCGGTCGACGATGTGCAGGGTGAAGGTGCCGACCTTGTACGGGCCGGTGGTCGGCGGCAGGTCGAAGCGCTTGGGCGCCGCTGCCGGTGCCTGCGGCGTCGCCGCGAGCGCGGGCGCGGCGGCGAGCAGCGACAGCGCCGGCGACAACAGCGCCACGGCCAGCAAACGTCGGGGCGCGGCGGCGAAACGGGACAAGCCAATGCGGATTGCGCGGAACATGCGAACCTCCTTGGACGGCGTGTTCAGGGGACGCGCCGCGCGCAGGGCGCGAGCCCCGGCGACGGCGCGGACCACAGCGAAACGCGGACCGCACGGGCGCGGCCAATGCCGCATTGCATGGTCGGGAGCGCAAAGCTTGATCGGCCGCGCAGATACGCAGTTCGGAACGAACGGTTGCCGCGCGTTGGCGGGTTGCGCCGGCGGTTGGGGGTGCGCGGTCGCGGCTCGCGCCGCTCCTACAGGGGCTTCGGTCGGTTTCGTCTCCGACTGCAGGAGCGGCGCAAGCCCCGACCGCGCACCCGCGACCGCCGACGAACCTCGCCCCGCGCGCGAATCAATCCGCGAACGGCCGGTCGATCGCCACCGACGGCTCGGTGAACCAACGCGCGCCGTCTTCGGTGACGAAGAAATGATCCTCCAGCCGCACCCCGAACCGCTCCGGCACCACGATCATCGGCTCGTTCGAACAACAGTTGCCGACCTCCAGCCCGACGCGGTTGCCGCGCACCAGGTACGGCGCCTCGTGCACGCTCAACCCGCAGCCGTGGCCGGTGCGGTGCGGCAGCCCAGGCAGACGGTAGTCCGGCCCCAGGCCGCCGCGCTGCAACACCGCGCGCGCCGCGTCGTCGACCGCTTCGCCGCTAACGCCGGGACGCACCGCTTCGAACGCGGCGCGCTGGGCCGCGTGTTCCAGGTCCCAGATGCGCCGCTGGTCGTCGTCGGCGCGGCCGCAGATGTAGGTGCGGGTGATGTCGGAGTGGTAGCCCTGCACCGCGCAGCCGGTGTCGATCAGCACCAGTTCGCCTTCGCGCAACTGCTGCTCGCCGGGGATTCCGTGCGGGAACGCGGTGGCGCGGCCGAACTGGACGATGCAGAAGGTCGAGCCGTTGTCGGCGCCGAGCGCGCGGTGCGCTTCGTCGATGAAGCGGCGCAGGGTCGCGGTGGAGACGCCCTCGTCGGCCAGGCCGGCGGCGAGACGATGCACCTGCAGGGTCATCGCCGTGGCCTGTTGCATCAGCGCCAGCTCGGCCGGCGACTTGCGCGCGCGGCAACCGTCGACGATCGCCGCGGCGTCGCCGAGTTCCAGCTGCGGCGCGGCCGCGCGCAGGCCGGTGAAGATCGCGAACGCCGCGCCGGGGTCCAGCGCCAGCCGGCGCGCGCCGCGCTCGCGCAGGGCCGCGGCGACCAGCGCGTGCGGGTCTTCGTGTTCTTCCCAGAACCGCGCCTGGGCCGGAATCTTGAGCACGTGCGCGAGCGAACCGGCTTCGAACGCCGGGCACACCAGCAGCGGATCGCCGTCGAGGGTCAGCAGCAGCGCCACCAGCCGCTCGCTCGCACCCCAGGGCACGCCGGCGAAATAGCGCAGCGAGGCGCCGGCGCTGACCAGCAGCGCGTCGAAGCCGTGCGCGCGCATCAGCGCGCGCGCGCGTTCCAGGCGCCGCTGGTACTCCTCCGCGCCGATCGCCGGCGCGCGTTGCGCCCACGGCGCCAGCTGCGCGCGCGCCGTTTCCAGGGTCAGTCCGCCGATCTGCGCCGCTGCGTTCATGCCGTCGTTCCGCCCGTCTTCGTCGCGATGTCGTCCAAGGTCCAGCCGCCGTCGATCCAGCGCGACAGCCCGCCGGGATTGCGGTCACGCAATTCCTCCGGCAGCACGTCCTGGCGCACGTGGTCGTAGCAATGCAGCGCGGCGAAGCGGCGGATCGCGCTGGGCATGCCGACCGCGGTGAAACCCGGATGGCCGGTGCTCGGATACGGGCCGCCGTGGTTCATCGCCGCGCTGACCGCGACGCCGGTGGGCATGCGCCCGTCGATCAGCCGGCCCACGCGCGGGCGCAACGCGCCGGCCAGACGGCGCCAGTCGTCGTCGTCCGCGGCGCTGTCGCCGCCGTAGATGGTGCCGGTGAGATTGCCTTCCAGCGCCGCGGCGACCCGCAACGCCTCGTCGATGCCGTCGACCCGCACCACCAGGCTGGCCGGGCCGAACGCCTCGCTCTGCAGGCGGCGGTCGGCCACGAACGCAGCCGCGTCCACGCCGAGCAGCGCCGGCCGCACCCGATAGCCCTCGCCGTCCGCCGCCACGTCGCCGCCGAGCGGCTGCGCACCGGCCGCGCGCCAGGCCGCCACGCCCGCGCGCAGGTGATCGAGCACGCCTTGCGAGAACATCGTGCCGGCCGGCGCGGCGTCGAAACGCGTGGCCGCGGCGGCGACGAACGCGTCGCCGGCCTCGCCGCGCGGCACCACCACCACGCCGGGGTTGGTGCAGAACTGGCCGACGCCGAGCGTGCACGAAGCGAAGAATTCCTGCGCCAGCGCCTCGCCGCGCTCGCGCAACGCGCCTTCGAGCAGGAACACCGGGTTGACGCTCGACAGCTCCAGATAGGCCGGCACGCCGGCCGCGTCGGCCGCGGCCTTGAGTGCGAGCCCGGCGCTGCGGCTGCCGGTGAACGCCAGCGCGCCCAGGCGCGCGTCGCTGGCCAGTTCCAGGCCGAGCGCGGGGTCGAGGTGATACAGCACCTGCAGCGACTGCGCCGGCAGGCCGGCGTCCAGCAACGCGCGGTGCGCCAGCTGCGCCAGCCGCTGGCTGGTGCCCGGATGCGAGGGATGGACCTTGGCGATCACCGGATTGCGCGCGGCGATGGCCGAGGCGAAATCGCTGCCGGCGACCGCGTTGAACGCGAACGGGAAATTGTTCGGCCCGAAGATCAGCACCGGCTTGCGCAGCGGTGCCAGGTGCGAGCGCAGGCCGGCGGCGGTGTCGATGATCGGCTGGGTCCAGCTGCGCTCGCGCGCGGCGCGAGCGGCCTGGCGCAGCTGGCCGCTGGCGCGCGGCAATTCGACCTCGGCCAGGCGCGGCCGCGCCGGCAGCGCGGTTTCCAGGTGCGCCAGTTCGACCAGCGTCTCGCCGTCGGCCTCGATCGCCGCGGCGTAGGCGTCGAGGAACGCCGCGATGCGCGCGGGCGCGCACGCGGCCAGTTCCTCGGCGGCCGCGCACGCGGACGCCAACGCAGCGCGCGCGTCCTGCGCGCCGGAGATCGGGAACGCCGCGCCGACCTCGACCGCGCGGGTCGGGTCGAAGGCGCGGAACTCGCCGGCCGCGTCCAGCGAAGCCTGCCAGCGCCCGCCCACCAACACCGGTTCGCGCGCGCTCATCGTCACAGCTCCGGACGCTGCGCCTGGGCGCGTTCGATCACCGCCAGCGCGGCGTCGCGCTCGGCGCCGGTCACCGGCAGGCGCGGCGCGCGCACGTGCTCGGCGCCCATGCCGACCTGGGCCTGCACCAGCTTGATCAGCTGCACGAACTTGGGCACGGTGTCGAGCCGCAGCAGCGGCAGGAACCACGCGTACAACGCTGCCGCCGCGGGCGCGCCGCCGTCGCGGGCGAGTTCGAACAGGCGCACCGATTCCTTCGGATAGGCGTTGACCAGGCCCGCGATCCAGCCGGTCGCGCCCATCGCCACGCCTTCGACGATGGCGTCGTCCATGCCGACCAGCAGCTCCAGCCGGTCGCCGAGCAGCGCGCGCAGCGCGGCGAAGCGGCGCACGTCGGCGGAGGATTCCTTCACCGCCTGCACGTTGGCGAATTCGCCGGCGAGTTCGGCGATCTGTTCGGGCGAGAAGTCGGTCTTATACGCGACCGGGTTGTTGTAGATCATGCACGGCAGGTCGGTGGCGGCGATCACCGCGGCCACGTGCGCCTTCATCTCGCGCCAGTCGGTCGAATACACGTACGGCGGCAGCACCATCAGGCCGGCGCAGCCGATCTTCTTGGCTTCCTGGGCCAGGCGCACGGCCTCGGCGGTGGACAGCGCGGCGATGCCCGGGATCACCGGCGCGCGGCCGTCGAGCGCGGCGACCAGGGTGCGCAGGATCGCCAGCTTGTCGTCGAAGCTCAGCGTCGCCGCCTCGCCGAGCGAGCCCAGCGGGACGATGCCGGTGCAGCCGGCGTCGATCAGCTCGCGCGCGTGGCGGGCGAGGAAGTCGTGGTCGATCGCGCCGTCGGCGTGGAAGGGAGTGGTGATGGCGGGGATGACGCCGCGCCAGATGGAAGCAGTGCTCATGGAACGGTTCCTTGTGGGACTGAGTGCGTGATCGGTTCGGACGCCGCCGGCGGCGGCGCGTGCGGCGCGGCGCCGTGCGCGGCCAGGGCCGCCAGGCGCACGGGGAAAACGGGAGGACGCGGGCCCGCGGCGGACAGCGACGGCGCGAACGCCGGCCCGCGCAACTGCGCCAGCGCGGCGCCGCAGACGCGGCCCTGGCAGCTGCCCATGCCGCAGCGGGTGGCGAGCTTGGCCGCGCGCCAGTCGGCGTGGGCGTCGATCTCGCCCAGGCGCACGTCTTCGCAGCGGCATACCAAGGCGTCCGGCGTCGCCGCGGCCAGGACCCGCGGATCGAGCCGGAAGTGTTCCGGCAACAACGCCGCGAACGCGCGCGCCCGCGCGCGCCGCGGCTGCAGCGCGCGCGCGGCCTCGACCGCGCCGGCGGCGGCGTGGCCGGCCATCGCGCCCTCGACCAGCGCGCAGTCGCGGCCGCCGATGCCGCAGACCTCGCCGGCGGCGTACACCGAAGCGACGCTGGTGCGCAGCAGCGCGTCCACGCGCACGCAGGCATGGGCGCCGTGCGCCTGCAGCTCGCAGCCCAGTTGCTGCGCCAGTTCCAGATTCGGCACCAGCCCGTAGCCGACCGCGAGTTGGTCGACCGCGATGCGTTCGCCGTCGTTCAATTCGGCCTCGACCACGCGGCCTTCGCCGTGCGCGGCCACGACCCAGCGGCCGGTGCGATACGGCGTGCCGGCCAGACGCGCGCGCAAGGCCGCGGCCTGGGCCAATTTGCCCGGCCAGCGCCACAGATGACGCGCGAACGCGTGCAATCGCGCGGCCGGCGCCTGTTCGCAGATCGCGACCACGCGCGCGCCGTGGCGCTGCGCGGTGGCGGCCGCGGCCAGCAGCAGCGGGCCGCTGCCGGCGACCAGTACGCGCCGGCCGGCGATCGGCCAGCCTTGCTTGACCAGCGCCTGCAGGCCGCCGGCGCCGGTGACGCCGGGCAAGGTCCAGCCCGGAAACGGCAACAGCAATTCGCGCGCGCCGGTGGCCAGCACCAACGCGCCGTAACTCAGTTCGATGGCGGTTCCGGCTTGTTCGACCAGCACCTGCCCGGGCTCGGCCGCGACCACCTGCGCCTGCCCGAGCCAGCGCACGCGTGCGCCGGCGAGCAATGCGTCGAGGCGCTCGCGCGCCGGATCGGACGCAGGCCGGCGCGCGTCGCGCCGCCACACCTGTCCGCCCGCATTGGCCTGCATGTCGACCAGCGCGACCCGCGCGCCGTGCGACGCGGCCGCCTGCGCCGCCGCCAGCCCGGCCGGGCCGGCGCCCACCACCAGCACGTCGCAGCGCTCAGTCATCGCAGGCCACCCGCATGCCCTCGCGCGCCGGCACCAGGCACGAGCGCTGGTGCTCGACGCCGTCGATGCGCACCCGGCATTCGAAGCACACGCCCATGCCGCACAGCGGCGCGCGCGGCTGGCCGCTGCGCGAGCGGCGGAAATGCGGCGCGGCCAGCGCCACCGCGGCGGCGACGCTGGCGCCGGCGGGCACTTCGACCGCGACGCCGTCGATGTCCAGGCGAACCGGCGCGGCGCTCATCGCAGCATCCGCGTCGGCGCGTACGGCGCCGGATCGATGGCCGGCGCGCGGCCGAGCAGTTGCTCGACCAGCAACTGCGCCGTGCCCAGCGCCGTGGTCACGCCCAGGCCTTCGTGGCCGGCGGCGACCCAGGTGTGCGGGCGCGGCGCGAACGCGCCGATGTAGGGGAGGCCGTCCGGCGTGCACGGGCGGAACCCCGTCCACACCCGCAACGCCTGCAATTCGCGCAGCATCGGCACGAAGGCGAAAGCGCGTTCGAGCATGCGCCGCAGCATCGGCGGCGAGACCGCCCGCTCTTCGACGCCGAACTCGCGCGAGGAGCCGATCAGGATCTGCCCGGTCGGCCGCGGCTGCACGTTGAAGGCGACGCTGCTGTCGGCGTCGCCGTGGGCGCTGTCGGCATAGCCGAGTTCCAGCAGTTGATGGCGGATGCGGCCGGGATAGCGCTCGGTGATGACCAGATGGCCCTTGCGCGAACGCATCGGCAGTTGCGGCAGCAGTTCGGGCAGGGCGCAACCGGTGGCGACCAACACCGGGCCGCGCAGTTCGCTGCCGTCGTCCAGGCGCGCGCCGTGCGCGGTCAGCGCGACCGCGCGGCGGCCGAGGAAGGCCTGCGCCTGGCGTTCGCACGCCAGTTGCAGCAGATGCTGGGCGACGCGCGGCGGATACACCACCGCTTCGCCCGCGACCAACATGCCGCCGCACAGGCCGGGCGTGAGATACGGCTCCAGCGCGTACAACTCATCGGCACCGACCGGCCGCGCCTCGATTCCGGCCGCGGCCAGGCGCGCGACCTTGGCCGCGACGCCGTCGAGTTCGCGCGGCTCGCGCGCGACCCACAAGGTGCCGCAACGGCTGAATTCGGCGAGCGGCAGGTCGGCAAAGCGCTCCCACAACCGCAGCGACAGGCGCGACAACGCCAGCTCGGCCGGATCGTCGTCCATCGCCACCAGATGCCCCATCGCCGCCGCGGTCGCACCGCCGCCGACCGGGCCGGGTTCGACCACCGCCACGCGCAGGCCCTCGCCGGCCGCGCGCTCGGCGCAGGCCGCGCCGACGATGCCGGCGCCCAGGACGATGAGGTCGTAGCTGGCCATGGCGCGCTAGGCGGCGCGCTCAGCGCGCGCCGATGCCCCAGGCGAAGGGATCGGTTTCGTCGATCAGCAACTGCGCGCGCGCGGTGATGTGGGCGCTGCCGGTGATGGTCGGATGCACGCCGCGCTCGCCGCTGCGGTACGAGCCTTCGAACACGCTGCCGAGCACGCTCTCCTGGCGCCACAGCGCGCCCGGCGCGAGCTTGCCGTCGGCGGCCAGGCAGGCGAGCTTGGCGCTGGTGCCGGTGCCGCACGGTGAGCGGTCGTAGGCCAGGCCCGGGCACAGCACGAAGTTGCGGCCGTCGATGCCGGGCGTGGTCGAAGCGGTTTCCAGTTCGATATGGTCGATCTGCGCGCCGTCGGCGCCGCGCACGCCGGCCGCTTCCAGCGCGGTGCGGATCGCCTCGGCGAACGCGCTCAGCTCGCGCACGTGGGTCAGCGCGATCACCCGCGCGACCTTGACGATGAAGAACCAGTTGCCGCCCCAGGCCACGTCGCCGCACACCGCGCCGTAGCCGGGCACGTCGAGCCTCACCTGCGCGGCGTGGCGCCAGCTTTCGACGTTGTCGACCGACACCCGTCCGTCGTCGTGCAGGCGCGCGCCGACCGTGCCGACCGGGGTGTCGATGCGGTGCTCGCCCGGCTCGATGCGGCCGAGGAACTGCAGCGTGCGCACCAGGCCGATGGTGCCGTGGCCGCACATGCCCAGGGTGCCGACGTTGTTGAAGAAGATCGTGCCGGCGCAGGCGTCGGGCGACTGCGGCGGCAGCAGCAGCGCGCCGACCACGGTGTCGGAACCGCGCGGCTCGCAGGCGATCGCGCTGCGCCAGCCGTCGTATCGCTCGCCGAAGCGGCGGCGCTGTTCGGCCAGGCTGCCGCCGCCGAGGTCGGGGAAGCCGGCGACCACCACGCGGGTGGGTTCGCCGCCGGTGTGCGAGTCGATGATGTCGAGGCTGTGCATCCGCTCATGCTCGCGTCGCGGGCGCCTGGAGGTCTAGACGGGCTTGCCGGTCGCCGATGCGGAATTCGGCACAATGGCCGACGCGGCTGCGGGCATAATCGGCGGGGTCTCCACTGCCTGCCCGCGGCTGCCGCCATGGCCACTGCCCTGCCCGCGCCCCAGCCCGATCCGGTGCGGATCGACGCCGAACTGATGCAGACCTTGTGCGACGCGCTCGCCGACGTGGTGTTCTTCGTCAAGGACGAAGCCGGCCGTTACACCCACGCCAACCTGACCCTGGTCCGGCGGCTGGGACTGAAGCGGCGCGAGGAGGTGATCGGCCGCGACGTCGCCGAAGTGTTTCCGGCGCGATTGGCCGCGCGCTACGCCCAGCAGGACCGGCGCGTGCTCGACGGCGACACGATCGAGAACCAGTTGGAAGTGCATCTGTATCCGAACCGCCGCCCGGGTTGGTGCCTCACCGGCAAGCGCCCGCTGGCGCTGCCCGACGGCGGCCACGGCCTGGTCGGGCTGTCGCGCGATCTCGGCGCGCCGGACGGGCGCGATCCCACCTACGAGCGGCTGCGGCGGGTGTTGGAACACATGCAGGCGCACTACGCCGGACCGCTGCGCATCGCCGCGCTGGCGCGGCTGGCCGACCTGTCGGTAGCGCAGCTGGAACGGCATTTCCAGCGCGTGTTCCAGCTCACGCCGCAGCAGAGCCTGACCCGGCTGCGGATCGAAGCGGCGATGCGCGAGCTGTGCGGCGACGCGAGCATCGCCGAGGTCGGGCTGGCCTGCGGCTTCACCGACCAGAGCGCGTTCGCGCGCCAGTTCAAGGCGATGGTCGGAATGGCGCCGCGCGATTACCGCGCATTGCATCGCGGCGGCCAGTGGGGGCCGGCGCGCTGACGCGCCGCCGTCGCGCGGACGGCGGCGCGCGCGGGCTTCAGTAAAGCTCGTCGAAGCCGAAGATCGGCTTGCGGTCCTTCCACTTGCCGTCGGTGAAGTCCGGGAACTCCAGCGTGCGGTGCTCGGCGATGGACTGCTCCGACAGCGGCGTGATCGCGCTCCAGGCGACCGCGTCGAAGATGTCGATCGGCATCGGCGCGCCGGCCTTGAGCGCTTCGACGAAGGCGTTGATCACGAACCAGTCCATGCCGCCGTGGCCGGCGCCGGCGGCGGTCGCGCCGTGGCGCTTCCACAGCGGATGGTCGTACTTGTCCAGCCACACCTCGGCCTTGTCCCACTCGTGCGGCTTGCTCTTGCCTTCGATGTGGATCGAATCGTTGACGTCCATCCACAGCCCGTCGGTGCCCTGCACGCGGAAGCCCAGCGAGTACGGGCGCGGCAGCGAGGTGTCGTGCTGCAGCACGATGGTCTCGCCGTTGGCGCAGGCGATCTGGGTGGTCACCAGGTCGCCGAGCTTGAACTTGACCTTCGCGTTCGGATGGTCCGCGCCGGCCTTCTTGACGATGTAGTCGTGCAGCCCGCGCGGCTTGCTCGACATCGCGCTCAGATAGGTGAAGCGGTTGCCGCGGTGGATGTTCGCCGCCATCGCGCAGGGGCCGATGCCGTGGCTCGGGTACAGGTCGCCGTCGCGCTTGACCGAATGCTCGGTGCGCCAGCGCGCCTCCGACCATCCCTTCGGCCCGAACTCCACGCCGCTGCCGTAAGGCTGGTCGGGATTGCCGTTGTTGAACTTCACCGCGCGCAGGTCGTGCTGGTAGCCGCCCTGCAGGTGCACCAGTTCGCCGAACAGGCCCTGGCGCACCATGTTGAGCACGGCCAGCACGTCGCGGCGATAGCACACGTTCTCCAGCAGCATGTACGGCGCGCCGGTCTTGAGCTGGGTGCGCAGCACCTGCCAGTGATCGTCCAGGGTGATGCCGGCGACCACCTCGCAACCGACCGCGATGCCGGCCTGCATCGCCGCGATCGCCATCGGCGCGTGGTACTCCCAGGGCGTGGCGACGATCACGCCGTCGAGCCCGTCCTTGGCGAGCATCTTGCGGTACGCCTCGACGTCGCCGCCGTCGCCGTACGTCGCCGGCTTGGGCTTGCCGGCCTTGTCGATCATCGCCAGCGCGCGGCCGAGCATGATCGGCTCGATGTCGCACAGCGCGACGACCTCGACATCGTCGCGGCGCACCAGCTCCTTGAGCAGGACCTGGCCGCGCATGCCGGTGCCGATCATGCCCAGGCGCAGCGTGGAGCGCTTGCGCGCGAGCGCCGGGGCGAACGCGTTGGCGGCGAGCAGGGTGCCGGCGGTCGCGGAGCTGGCGATGAAGTCGCGTCGGTTCATGCGGGTGCCTCGATGGATGCGGTGCGGTGGAAAGAAGGATCGTGCGTTGCGCGCGGGCGCGGGCAAAATCGAAATATTTCGCCCGGAAATCTTTCTAATTTCTTTCGATAAAATATATTACGAGTATCTGGGATGCATTTTGCGCCGCACAATGTGGCATAAGTATCGAATTTATTAGGATGCGCCTGAAAGCCCTCGGCAATATCGAAAGTTATCGCTTGAAAACCACAAGGAATCGAAAGATGTTGCTCGGCCGTCCGCCCGCGCTGCGTTCGCTCTACGTCTACCCCTGGGACGTGGCGTCGCAGGGCGCGCGCGAGTTCGCCGCGCAGGCGCTCGGGCTGGGCCTGACCGCGGCGACCGTGGCGCTCGGCGGCCGCGCCGGCAAGTTCGTCGCCGCGCAGCATCGCGGCAGCCGCGTGGTGTTCGCCGAAGAAGGCACGGTGTGCTTCGAACCCGATCCGCGCGGTTACGGCGAGATCGTGCCGGTCGCCCACAGCGACCCGGCGCTGCGCCACGCGGTCGAGGATCTCGCCGCCGACGGACGCCTGCAGCTGCGCGCGAAGCTGCCGCTGCTGCACAACGCCCGCCTCGCCGCGCAGCATCCGCTGCACGTGGTGCGCAACGCCTGGGGCGACGCTTACGCCCACCACCTGTGTCCGTCGTCGCCGGCGGCATTGGAATACGCGCTGGCGCTGAGCGCCGACTGCGCGCGCCTGCCGCTGCGCGGGCTGGTGCTGGAAGCGCCGAACTGGCTGTCCTATGCGCACGGCCACGCGCGCGAGTTCGCCCAGGCGCACGGCAACCTGTGGCTGGAAGCGCTGCTGAGCCTGTGCTTCTGCAGCCACTGCCGCCAGCGCGCCGGCGCGGCCGATGTCGACGCCGACGCGCTGGCGGCGCGGGTACGCGCGCGCGTCGACGCCTACCTGGCCGCGCCGGTCGACGCCGCGGCCGACCAGGCGGCGGCGTGGCTGCTGGCCGACCTGCTGGAGATGCCGCAGTTGGCGGCGTATCTGAGGTTGCGGCACGAACGCGTCGCCGAAGCCGTCGCGGCGATCCGCGCGCGCCTGCCGCGCGACCGCGACGTCTGGGCGATCGCGACCACCCGGCGGCCGAGCGCGAACGCCTGGCTCGAAGGCAGTCCGCTCGCCGCGCTGGCGCGCGCTTGCGACGGCGTGGAAGTGCGGTTCGACCATGCCGACGCCGCGCGCGTGGCCGCCGACGCCTTCGACGCGGTCCAGCGCGTCGGCGATCCGGCGCGGGTGCGCGCGATCCTGCGCCCCGGCCCACCGGAGCTCGGCGACGGCGCCGCGCTCGCCGCGGCGCTGGCCGCGCTGCAGACGGCCGGCATCGGCGATGTCGCGTTCTATCACTACGGCCGGCTGCGGCCGCACCAGTTGCACGCGCTCGGCGCGGCGCTGCGCGCCGGGTCGGCCGGCGCCGCGCATCCATCGGCGGGCGTCGCATGAGCGCGTCGCGGCCCGCGGCGATGTTCGCGGCGCGCGCATCGGCCGCGTCCAGGCGCGGGCGCAGGCGCACAGACCCGCGGCCGCGCGTCGCCGATGATGCGTTTCGGCGCGGCCGTCGCGCCTGCGCCGCGCCGGCCGCGCGCGCGATCGCCCGCAGCGCCGGCCAACCCACCCGACCGCCGGCGCTCCGGAGACGACCATGAACGAAGCATTGCGCGCGTTGCAGAACCAGACCCTGTTGCCGGGCGTCAAAGGCCTGCCGCTGCAAGCGCCGCTGGCGCAGGACCGGATCGCCGCGCAAGGCTATTGCGTGCTCGACGGCCGCTTGTCGTATCCGGTCGCGGTGCTGCGGCAATCGACGCTGGACCACAACCTGCGCTGGATGCGCGAATTCGCCGAACGCGCCGGCGCGCTGCTGGCGCCGCACGGCAAGACCACGATGAGCCCGCAGTTGTTCCAGGCCCAGCTCGACGCCGGCGCCTGGGCGATCACCCTGGCCACGGTTCCGCAACTGCGCGTGGCCCATCGTTTCGGGGTTCGGCGGGTGCTGCTGGCGAACCAACCGGTGGCCTACGCCGACATCGAGAGCCTGGCGGCGCTGCTGCGCGAAGACGAAGGCTTCGAGGCCTGGGTGCTGGTCGATTCCAGCGCCGGCGCGGCGCGCTTGAACGAGGTCGTGCGCCGGCACGCGCCGCGGCGGCGGCTGCCGGTGTTGGTGGAACTGGGCCTGTCCGGCGGCCGCACCGGCGCGCGCGGCGTCGACGCCGCGCTGGCGCTGGCCGGCGAAGTCGCCGCCGCCTCGCACCTGCGCCTAGCCGGCATCGAAGGCTACGAAGGCCTGTGGACCGGCGCCGACCGCGCCGCCGACCTGCAACGCGTGCAAGCCCTGCTCGCGCGGATGCTCGACGCCACCCGCCGCTGCGACCGCGCCGGCCTGTTCGACGGCGAGGAGATCCTGATCAGCGCCGGCGGCTCGGCCTATTTCGATCTGGTCGCCGACGCCTTCGCCGGCCTCGACGGCCTGTCGCGGCCGCTGCGCCGGGTGCTGCGCTCGGGCTGCTATCTGACCTCCGACCACGGCCTCTACCACGGTCTGCAGCAGGAAATGCGCACCCGCCACGGCGCCGAGTTCCGCCACGGCCTGCAGCCGGCGCTGGAACTGTGGGCGATGGTGCAGTCGCGGCCCGAGCCCGGGCTGGCCTTGCTGACGCTGGGCAAGCGCGACGCGTCCTACGACGTCGAACTGCCGCGCCCGCTGCAATGGCACCGTCCCGGCGAACCCGCGCCGTGGCCGCTGCGCGAGGCGCGCATCGCCCGGATGAACGACCAACACGCGTATCTGGAACTGCCGCCCGAGCACCCGCTGCAGGTCGGCGACCTGGTCGCCGTCGGCATCTCGCACCCGTGCACCACCTTCGACAAGTGGCCGTTGATGCTGCTCAGCGACGACAGCTACCGCGTCGTCGGCGCGATCAACACCTTCTTCTGACCGCCCCGCCAATGAGGAGCGCAGCCCCGTGTCCGACAACCTGATCCCGGCGATCCGCGGCGCGCTGCACGCGCTGCGCCCGGCCGAACGCAAGGTCGCCGCCGTGGTCCTGGCGGAACTGGATTTCGCCGCCGGCGCCAGCATCCGCGAACTGGCCGCGCGCGCCGGCGTGTCCGAGCCGAGCGTGACCCGCTTCAGCCGCGCGGTCGGTTGCGGCGGCCTGCGCCAGTTCAAGCGCCGGCTCAGCCACAGCCTGGCCGCCGGCGTGCCGTACCAGGCGGTCACCATCGACAAGCGCGACGGCGCGGCGCTGCTGGTGCACAAGGTCTGCGACAGCATCGCCGCGGCGCTCGACGAGATGCGCGAACGCACCGATCCGGCCGCGCTCGACGAGGCCGCCGCGCTGATCGCCGGCGCGCGCCGGGTGTGCTGCATCGGCGTCGGCCCGGGCTGCGCGGCGGTCGCGCAAGAGGCGTGCCTGCGCCTGCAGCGCCTGGACATCGCCGCCAGCGCGCACAGCGACGGCGAATCGCAACGGCTGGCCGCGGGCCTGCTCGGCGCGCAGGACGCGCTGCTGGCGATCTCGCTGTCCGGATGCAGCGCGGAAATCGCCGACTGCGCGCGCATCGCCCGGCGCCAGGGCGCGCGGACGATCGCGCTGACCGCCGCCGGCACGCCGCTGAGCCGCGACGCCGACGTGCCGCTGCTGCTGCCGCCGTCGAGCGCGGCCACGCCGTACTCGCCCGGCGTGGCCCAACTGATGCAGTTGGCGCTGGCCGACATGCTCGCCATCGCCGTGGCGCTGCGCCAGCAACCGGCGGTGCTGGAGAAAGCGCGCCGCGCCGCGGTCGGACTCGAACGCGCGCCATCGGCGCCGGCGCCGGGGACGGTGCGCGCATGAATCCGCATCCGTTCGCGCCGGCGACCGCCGCGGCTTCCACCCGCGCCGTCGGGGCCGCGCCGCGCGCCGGCGCGGATCTCGGCAACGCATGCCTCGACCGCGCGCTCGCGCACGGCGTCGATCCGGACGGCGCGCAAGCCGCGCCAACGCGGGCCTTGCGCGGGCGCGCCGACGACGCCGCGTTCGCGCCCGGCCTCGGCCGTCGCACGGCCGCCGCGCGCACGCCGCCGGGCCCGCAAATCGCCCTGATCGGCGTGGACTGGGGACCGACGCGGGTCCGCGCCCACGCCTTCGACAGCCACGGCGGCGTGCTCGCCACCCGCGACAGCGCGCGCGGCATGGCCGGGCTGGCCAACGCCGACGAATTCTCCGCCGCCCTCGACGAACTGCTCGGCGCGGAACTGGACGACGGACGCGCGCCGATCCTGCTGGCCGGCATGGTCGGCGCGCGCCAGGGCTGGCAGGAGGCGCCGTACGCAGCGTTGCCGGCCGATGCCGATGCGATCGCGGCGATGCTGCAGCCGCTGCGGTTCCGCGGCCGCCACGCGGCGATCGTGCCCGGCGTGTGCGGCCCCGCGGTCGCCGGTTTCGGCATCGACGCGGCCGCCGCCGGATTCGCCGACGTGATGCGCGGCGAAGAGACCCAGGCGATGGGCGTACCGCCGGGCACCGCGCGCGCGGTCGCTCCGGGCGCGCACAGCAAATGGCTGCGCCTGCGCGCCGGCGCCGTGGTCGGATTCTCCAGCTACCCGACCGGCGAGCTCTATTCGCTGCTGCTTGAGCAAAGCTTGCTCGGCCGCGGCCTGCCGGCGCAGGCCTGGTCCGAACGCGGCTTCGCGCTCGGCCTGGACACGGCGCGCGCGCGGCCGGACTGGCTGCACCAATTGTTCGGCGTGCGCGCCCGCCACGTGCGCGACGCCGCGCCGGCCGAGGAACTGCCGGCGTTCCTGTCGGGCTTGCTGATCGGCTACGAATGCCTGGCCGCCCAGGCCGCCGACCCCGGCGAGGGCGAAATCGCCATCGTCGGCGACGCCCGCCCGGCGGCGATCTACGCGCAAGCGCTGCGCCGCTACGGCCAGGCGCACTACATCGTCGAAGGCGACACCGCGTTCTGCCGCGGCCTGTGGCGCATCGCCCGCGCGGCCGGCTATGCGTGAGCGCGCGCTCGGCGTACGCGAGGAGTGAGCGCAGAGGAGTGAGGAGTGAGAGAAAAGCCGCTGTTCTCACTCCTGTAAGCGCGCCGGAATCAGGGGCGAGAAGGCCGCTTTTCTCTCACTCCTCACTCCTCTGCGCTCACTCCTGCTCCCCAACCGCCCGATGCGCGTAGCTCAGCGCCCGCGTCACCCGCCAGCGCTCGCCGTCGCGGCGCCAGACCATGACGAACTCGCCGTGGCCGTGGCAGGCGCCGCCGTCGGGTTTGCAGAAGCGATGCTCGCCGATTTCCATCACTCCGAATCCGGGAATCGGATAGGCGCGCAGGCTGCCGGCGACCAGCTCGCGGCGGAACTTGCCGCAGACGTTGCGGCGCACGCTGTCGACCATCGCCTCGCGGGTCCAAGTGACGCCGCCGAGATCGTGATAGAACTCGATCTTCTCGTCGAACAGCGCGCCATGGCGCTCGAGCTGGGCCGGATCGGTGCAGCGGTTGAACGAGTCGAACAGCTGCGCATCCAGTCCGGCGACCAGTTCGTCCAGCGCCGCGCCCTCCGGCAGCGCTGCCTCGGCCGGCGCGGAAGCGCCATCGGCGCCGGCCGGCTTGGCGGGCGTTTCCGCCCAAACCGGTTGCGACGCTGCGGCCGCGCACATCAACGTCGCGGCCAACGCCGCCTTGCCTGCAATACCCAACATCGCCACGCCTCCATCGTTGCGGTCGGCGCAGCCTAGCGCGGCCTGCCGGCGCGAACCGCGGGGCGGAGGTCACCCTGTCTTTTGGCGGGTGCGGGTTCGATCGGCCTGCGTGCGCAGCGGCAGCCTGTCATGGCTGGGCAGATTGCGGCCTGAAATCGGCGCATGGCCGCCGGCGAGTTTCGATCAGGCGCACCGCGGCAGAGCGCGCTGCGGCGAGCGCCTCCATGCGAGGCGTGTCGTACGGATACGAGAACGCTCGACCGGTCTTCTCAACCCACCGGCGCGTCGTCGAGCGCGTCGTCGTTGGCCTGCGCCGGCGCGCCGTCCTCGACGATGGCCTTGCGGATCTCCGCCAGCATCGGCAACAGGTTGTAGAACGAATTCGCCACCGCCTTGCGGCCCAGCGCGGTGTAGCGGTCGCCTTCGCTCAGCGCGAAGAACGTCGCCTCGCGGATGGCCTGGATCGCGCGGTCGGCTTGTGCGGCGGAAACGGATGGGGTGCTCATGGCGGGCCTGCGTCGGCGACGTGCGAGGACGATGCGTCCAGCCTAGCCGAGCGCCGATGCACTGCCTGCGACGGCGGCCCGGATTATGCCGACGCCGACCGCGGCGGCGGATCGGCGTTGGGCTGGCGATCAGTTTCGTTCTCTGCGACGCGACGATGGGAGTCTGCGATTGCGCCGGCCGGCGCGCGAACGTGCGAAGGCCTGCGCAGCGGACAACGATGCGCGGCGAACGAGCGCCTGCATGAGCGCTCACGAACCGGCGGCGCGCGCGGCGATCGGCATCGATGCGCCGCGCGCGGCCTCGGCGCATCGGCAAGGCGCTCGCCCCGGATCGCGAGCGCATTGCCTGAAGCGGCTGAAGCGCGGCTTGCAACCGGCCGGCGCCGAGCCGGCTCTGTTGCGCTGGGCCGCCCCGCAGCCGCGGCGACGGTAACGGGGACAGACGGCAGGGCCGAAGCACAGCGCATCCGTTCGTCTGGCGTCACAAAATTTAATGCCAGATAAACAGAATTTCGTCACAAATTTGTTCTCCAATCGTCAAGCCATTGACCTAAATAGAAAACAATCAGGACAAAGACCGTATATGAATCACGATTGGGATCACATTTACTCGATCCGAAAAGTTACGATAGCGTCAAAGCGTTGCGCTTTAACTTTTTATTCACATTTGTGAAACCCGGTACAAGGACGCACGGATCAATGAGCGCAGCTCCCGATTTCGCCGCTTTGACGGCGCGGCACCAGCGCCTGCAGCAGTACCTGCAGGCCGACCCGGACAACCTCGGCCTGCTCGCCGACGCCGCCTCCGCCGCCTTCGACGCCCGCCACCTCGACGAATGCGATGCGCTGATCGCGCGCTATGCGCGGCATGCCGCGCCGACGCCGTCGCTGCGCAATCTCGCCGGCCTGTCGGCGATGTCGGCCAGCCGTTTCGAGGAAGCCGAAACGCAGTTCGCCAGCCTGCTGACCGAGTTCGACGATCCCCAGCTGCGCTTCAACCACGCCTATGCGGTGGCGATGCAGGCGCGCTATGAAGAGGCACTGCAAGGGCTCGACGACGCGGTGCTGGAACAGGTCGCCGAAGCGATCCGCCTGAAGATGCTGTGCCTGTACCACCTCGGCCGGCTCGATGACGTCGTCGAACTCGGCGAGCGCTACGCGCAGCATCCGCAGGCCGGCGAACAAGTGCGCGGCCTGCTCGCCACCGCGCTGTTCGACGCCGACGAATTCGAGCGCGCCCAGCACTACGCCGCGCTCGCGCCCGACTCGGTCGGCGGCCTCACCGTGCTCGGCCTGCTGGCGCTGCACGAAGACGACACCGCGACCGCGCGGCAACGTTTCGCGCTGGCGCTGGAAGCCGATCCGGCCAGCGGCCGCGCCCAGCTCGGCGAAGGCCTGGCCTGCCTGGCCGAGCACGACTTCGCCGCGGCCGCGCCGCGCCTGGACCGCGCCGCGACCTTGCTGCGCAGCCACGCCGGTTCCTGGCTGTCGGCCGGTTGGGCCTATCTGATGGCCGGCCAGCCGGCGCAGGCGCGCGAGCGTTTCGAACGCAGCCTGCAGACCGATCGCGGCTTCGCCGAAGCCACCGGCGCGTTGGCCGTGGTCGATGCCTTCGAAGGACACGACGAGCAGGCGCGCCACCGCGCCGAAGTCGCCCTGCGCCTGGATCCGAACTGCCTGTCCGCGACCTACGCCCGCAGCCTGTTGCTGGCGCGCGGCGGACGCGAGCAGGAAGGCGCCGCGCTGTACCAGCAGATGCTGCAGCGCCCGCTCGGCGAAGACGGCCCGAGCATCGCCCAGTTGATCGCGCGCCGTGCCTCGCACGGCGCGCGCGACTGAGCGGCCGCGACCGTCCACAGGGGGACCCATGTCGGCCGACCAAGCGCTGCAGCTGATGGAACAGCTGTTCTGGAACAGTTTCCTGATCGCCTCGCCGATCCTGATCGCGACGCTGCTGGTCGGCGTGCTGATCAGCATCGTGCAGGTGGTGACGCAATTGCAGGAGATGAGCCTGAGCTACGTGCCCAAGCTGGGCGTGGCGGTGGTGATCGTGGTCGTGCTCGGCAGTTGGATGCTGGGACGGCTCACCGGTTTCGCCACCGAGCTGTTCAAGAGCATCGCCAACCTGGGCTGACGCGATGAACGCCTATGTCGCCGCGATCGCCTTGTTGACCCTGCGGATCGGGCCGGTGTTCGTGCTGTCGCCGCCGTTCTCGCTGGTGCGCGTGCCGCAACGGGTGCGGGTGTGCCTGGTGCTGGCGCTGGCCGCGCTGCTGGCGCCGGTGCTGCCGATGGCGCTGCCCGCCAACGAAGGCGCGTTCGTGCTGTCGGCGCTGTCGGAACTGCTGATCGGCCTGACCTTCGCGGTGGCGCTGCAGATGGCGTTCGCCGCGCTGTCCTTCGCCGGGCGCGTGCTCGACGTGCAGGCCGGCTACGGCCTGGCGCTGGTGATCGACCCGTCCACGCGCGCGCAGTCGCCGCTGTTCGGCACGATCTTCTCGCTGGCCGCGGCGGCGATCTTCTTCGCCAGCAACGGCCACCTGGAACTGGTGCGGGTGCTGGTCGCCAGCGCCCACGCCATGCCGATCGGACTGCCGGTCATGGCCGGCACGCCGCAGGCGCTGATCGGCTACCTGGGATTGCTGATGAGCACCGCGTTCGGCGCGATCGCCGCGGTCACCGTCACCTTGTTCCTGATCGACCTCACCATCGCCCTGCTCTCGCGCGCGCTGCCGCAGATGAACGCGTTGATGCTCGGGCTGCAGGTCAAGACCATCGCCACCCTGGTGATGCTGACGCTCTCCGCCGGCCTGCTGGCGCCGGTGGCGCTGCGGCTGATCCGCCACGCGCTGGACTTCATGGCCGCGCTCGGTCCGGGAGGCGCGCCATGAGCGAGAGCGATCTCAACAAATCCGAACAGGCGACGCCGTACAAACTCGAACAGGCGCGCAAGAAGGGCATGATCGCCAAGAGCCAGGAGCTGGGCCTGGTGGCGGCGTTGGCTTGCGCGGTCGGTTATCTGTACGCGCGCGGCGACCTGTTGTTCGCCCGGCTCGGCGCGCTGAATGCGCGCGCGCTGGCCGAGGCCGCCGCGCTCGACGGCGGCGGCCGCGCGCTGCTGCACTGGCTGCAGCGGCTGATGCTGGAAACCGTCGCCGCGATCGCGCCGCTGATCGGCGTGGTCGCGCTCGGCGCGCTGGTCGCCAGCCTGGCCCAGACCGGGCTGCTGTTCGCGCCCGCGGCGATCAAGCCCGACATGTCCAAGCTCAACCCGATGCAGGGCTTCAAGCGGGTGTTCTCGCTGCAGACCCTGATCGAGGCGGCCAAGGCCTGCTTCAAGATGCTGGTCTACAGCGGCCTGTGCCTGCTGCTGATCTGGCAGCTCGCGCGCACCCTGGCCGACGCCGACCGCAACGCCGCCGGCATCGCCGTGTCGCTGTCCTCGCTCGGCCTGAAGTTGCTGCTGTGGTTCCTGTTCGCCGCGGCGGTGTTCGCCGCGATCGACCAGATCCTGGTGCGGCGCATGTTCGCCCGGCGCATGCGCATGAGCAAGCACGAGATCAAGCAGGAACACAAGCAGCGCGAAGGCGATCCGCGCATCAAGCAGCGGCGCAAGCAACTCGCGCGCGAACTGCTGCAGCGCGCGCAGAGCATGCGCAACGTGCGCGGCGCCGACGTGCTGGTCACCAACCCCACCCATTACGCCATCGCGCTGAAGTACGAGCCGACCAAGATGCTTGCCCCCACCATCGTCGCCAAGGGTTCCGGCGAGTTCGCCCTGCGCCTGCGCAAGCTGGCCTTCGTCTACGGCGTGCCGGTGATCGAATCGCGCGCGCTGGCGCGGCAGCTGTTCCACAAGATCCCGCTGGAGCGCGAGGTGCCCGACGCGCTGTACCGCGACGTGGCCCAGCTGTACCTGCGCCTGCGCCGCGGCGCGGAGGCGCGCGCATGACCGCGCTCGCGTCCAAGACCTGGCTCGGCAGGCTAGGCCGCCACGCCGACCTTGCGCTGGTCGGCGCGGTGCTCGGCATCCTGCTGATCCTGTTCATCCCGATCCCGCCGGCGCTGCTGGACCTGCTGATCCTGGTCAACTTCGCCTTCGCCCTGTCGATCCTGCTGATGACGTTCTACGTCGCCCGGCCGGTCGATTTCTCCACGTTCCCGTCGCTGCTGCTGATCGCCACGCTGTTCCGATTGGCGCTGAACATCGCCGCGACCCGCCTGATCATGTCCGGCGCCGACGCCGGCAACGTGATCCATTCGATCGGCGACTTCGTGGTGCGCGGCAACTACGTCATCGGTTTGATCGTCTTCTTCATCCTGATCGTGGTCCAGTACGTGGTGGTCACCGCCGGCGCCCAGCGCGTGTCGGAAGTGGCCGCGCGCTTCGTGCTCGACGCCATGCCCGGCCAGCAGATGAGCATCGACGCCGACCTCAACATGGGCCTGATCGACCAGGACGAGGCCAAGCGGCGGCGCAAGGAACTGGAGAAGGAAGCCGGCTTCTACGGTTCGATGGACGGCGCCAGCAAGTTCGTCAAGGGCGACGCCATCGCCGGCATCGTGATCCTGCTGATCAACATCTTCGGCGGCTGGGCGGTCGGCGTGGCGCAGATGGGCATGCAGTGGCACGACGCGCTGCGCACCTTCACCCTGCTGACCATCGGCGACGGCATCGTCACCCAGGTGCCGGCGCTGGTGATCTCGGTCGCCACCGGCATCATCGTCACCCGCTCGTCGTCCGACAACGAGCTCAGCGCCGAAGTGGTGCGGCAGATGGTGCGCTTCCCCAAGATCCAGCTGATGGTGGTGCTGGCGCTGATGGGGCTGCTGTTGCTGCCGGGCATGCCGAAGTGGCCGCTGCCGATCCTGGCGGTGGTGGCGCTGGCGATCTGGCTGCTGGTGCGCAAGATCCAGCGCGCGGCCAGGAGCGAGCCGGCCGCCGAGACCGAGGACGCGCCGGCCGATGCCGCCGCGGCCGGCGCGGTGGCGCCGATCGAAATCGCCTTCGGCCCGGCCCTGGCCGCGGCCTGGCTGCCGATGCGCAGCGTGCTGACCGACCGCATCGCCTCGTTCCGCAAGCACTATTCCAAGGACATGGGCGTGAGCGTGCCGGCGGTGACCTTCCGCGAGGAAGCGATGCCCGGCGCCGACGACTACCGCATCTATCTGTTCGGCGACCGCTACGCCGACGCCACCGTGCACGCCGACAAGACCCTGGCGATCCACGCCTCGGACAAGGCCGGCAAGCTCGCCGGCATCGCCACCAAGGACCCGGCGTTTGGCCTGCCGGCGGTGTGGATCGACAACGAACAGGCCGCGCAGGCGCGCCAGCTCGGCTACACCCCGATCGATCCGGTGACGGTGCTGACCACCCACGCGATCGAGGTGATCAAGGCCAACATCGCCGGCCTGCTGACGCGCGCGGAGACCATGGCCATGCTCGAAGGCGTGCGCGCGCGCCAGCCCGGGCTGGTCGAGGAACTGGTGCCGAACGTGCTCGCGGTCAGCGACGTGCAGCACGTGCTGCAAGGGCTGCTGGAAGAGAACGTGTCGATCCGCAACATCGACCTGATCGTCGAGGTGCTGGCCGACAACGGCCGCCACGAGAAGGACCCGGCGCGGCTGGTCGAAGCGATCCGCCGGCGCCTGGGCCACGGCATCTGCCGCGCGCTGCAGGGCGAGCGCGAAACGCTGTCGGTGCTGACCCTCGATCCGGCGGTGGAGAACCGCATGCTGCAGAGCCTGGCCCAGGCCGGCGACGCCAGCCACGGCTTCGTGCTCGACCCGCGCCTGGCCGAGAGCTTCCTGGCGCGGCTGCTCAAGCTCAACGAAGCGATGATGCGCAAGAACCTGTCGCCGGCGCTGCTGTGCCGGCCGGAGATCCGCCGCGCGCTGCGCCAGTTCAGCCGCCGCGTCGCGCCGCGCCTGGCGGTGCTGTCGATGAGCGAGATCCCGCATTCGATCAGCCTGACCTCGTTCGGCACCGTCGGCGCCGAGCTGCCGCCGGCGCCGGCCGACGCGACCGCGCCCGCCGCGCCCGTCTCCTTCAAACCCGTCGCCGCCTGAGGATCGCCATGGACAACCTGATGCTGACGGCCACCCAGATGATCGCGCGCGAATCCCAGCGCGTGGAGGTCTCGGCCAACAATATCGCCAACGTCGCCACGCCCGGCTTCAAGCGCGAACTCGCCTTCCACAGCGTGCTCGGCGCGCAAGCGGCGCAGCAGCTGCAGCAGCAAGCGCTGGACGCCGCCGCCGGGATCGCGCCGGACGCGGAGCTGCGCGAAGGCGCGGCGCAGGCGCCCGCCGCGAGCCGCGCGGTGCGCCGCGCCACCGACTTCGCCGCCGGCAAGCTGCAGCACACCGGCAACCCTTACGACCTCAGCGTGACCGGCCCGGGTTTCCTGCAGCTGGCGACCGAACGCGGCTTCGTCTACGCGCGCACCGCCGCGCTGCACCGCGACGGCGAAGGCCGGCTGGTCACCGCACAGGGCTGGCGGCTGCAGGCCGCCGGCGGCGGCGATGTGACCGTGTCCGGCGAAGACTGGAAGCTCGAGCGCGACGGCACCGTGGTCGACGCCGGCAATCCGGCCAGCGCGGTGCGCCTGGTCGAGTTCGACCGACTCGAACGCCTCGCCCGCGCCGGCGGCAACGCCTTCGCCGCGCCGGACGACGCGCGCATGAGCGAGCGCCTGCCCGGCGCGCAGGGCGGCGCGCTCGCCAGCGCGGTGCAGCAGGGATACCTGGAAGCGGCCAACGTCTCGGTCGGCGACGACATGGTCCAGATCATGGAAGCGATGCGCCGCATCGAATCCGCACAGAAGCTCGTCCATGCCTACGACGACATGGTCGGCAGCGCACTGCAACGCCTCGGAGGCATGTAAGCGATGAACGGAATTTTCTATATCGGCGCGACCGGACTGGACGCGCAGGGCAAGGCGGTGGAGACGGTCGCCAACAACGTCGCCAACATCAACACCGCCGCCTACAAGCGCGGCACGGTCTCGTTCTCCGAACTGCTGAGCGCCGACGCAGCGAACGGCGCGGCCGGCGCCGACGAGGTCAAGCGCGCCGCCGCCGGGGTGATGGCCAACCCGACCCTGCACGTGTTCGCCCAGGGCGACCTGCGTCCGACCGGCAACGACATGGACATCGCCGTGCAGGGCGAGGGCTTCCTGGAACTGGCCGGCGGCGACGGCCGCACCACGCTGTGGCGTGGCGGCACCCTGCGCATCGGCGCCGACGGCTTCCTCGCCGCCGCCAACGGGCTGCCGCTGGCGGCGATGATCGCGGTGCCGGCCGACGCCGAGGCGATCCACATCGCCAAGAACGGCATGGTCACCGCGACCCTGCGCAACGAGCGCACGCCAGTGGAGATCGGCCATATCGAGCTGGCAGTGCCGGCCGACCTGCAACGCATGGAATCGCTCGGCGACGGCCTGTACGCGCTGCCCGACGACGCGCTGTCGGTGACCCGCTCGGTGCCGGGCGAGGACAAGGCCGGCCTGGTCGCGCAGGGCTTCAGCGAAGCATCGAACATCAAGCTCGCCGACGAAATGGTGAGCCTGATGATCTATCAGCGCGCCTACGCCTCCAGCGCGCGGCTGGTGCAGATCGGCGACGAGCTGATGGGCATCGCCAACGGGCTCAAGCGCTGAACATGGCCGCCGTCGCGCTCCCGCCGTCGTCGCCGCGCCTGCGCGCCGCGCTGCTGTGCGTCCTCGCCGCCGCGCCGGCCGCGGCGACGGCGGGCGTGCGCCTGGATCGGGCCGCGGACGCGGTCGACGTCGCCGCGGCGGACGTCGCCGCGCCCGCGCCCGCCGGCGAGCGCGCCTGCATGCGCGTGCTGCGCGCGGTCGCGCGCGGCCAGGCCTTCGTCGCCGCGGATCTGCGCAGCGCGCGCTGCGGACGCGAGGACACCGTGCTGCGCGCGTACTACGACCGCGACGCCGGACTGGTGCGCGCGCCGGCCGATCTCGCCGCCGGCGCGGCGATCGCGCCGGTCGCGCCGACCCTGCTCGCCGATCTGCGCCAGGGCGACAAGGTCGCGCTCATCTACCGCGACGGCGCCATCGCAATATCGCGCGGCGGCGTCGCCGCGCGCGACAGCAAGCCCGGCGCGCCGGTGCGCGTCGCCCTCGCCGACGGCGCGGTGGTGACCGCGCCGTCTTCCGCCGCCGATGCCGTCTTCGTTCCCGCACTTCAGTCGCTTCCGCTTCCGCTTCCGCCTTCGTCCCGTCCCGGGGAAACGCCATGAACCGCCGCAACCGCACGCCGCTGGCCGGCGCGCTGCTCGTCCTGTCGATCGCCGCGCCCTTCGCGGGAATCGCCGCGGCCGCCGATCTGTACCGCGAGGAAAGCTTCCAGCCGCTGACTTCCGACCGCCGCGCCCAGCGCGTCGGCGACCTGGTCACCATCCTGGTCTACGAGAATTCCAGCGCGCGCAACACCGCCGACACCACCACCAAGACCGATGTCGGCATCGGCGGCAACATCAAGACCCTGGGCGACACCAGCTCGGACTTCAGCGTCGGCCTGGGCGACCGCTACGGCGGCCGCGGCCAGATCCAGCGCTCGGGCAACCTGCTCGCGCAGATCAGCGCGACCGTCACCGGCACCTATCCCAACGGCGACCTGGCCATCTCCGGCGAGCAGCGCATCAACATCAACGGCGAGAAGACCCAGATCCGCCTGACCGGCAAGGTCCGCCCCAACGACATCGGCCAGAACAACACCGTGCTGTCCAGCCGCATCGCCGATGCGCGCATCGACTACACCGGTGACGGCTACGTCAGCGACCGCACCAAGCCCGGTTTGATCCCGCGCATCCTCGGCTGGCTGGGGCTGTGGTGAACCTCATGAACGCGAATTTCGCCGTGTACAAGCACACTCTCGTCGCGTTCGGCCTCGCCGTCGCGCTGGCCGTCGCCGCGCCGGCCGCGCGGGCGGCCGAAGACGCCGCCGCCGGTTCGGTGCGGCTGAAGGACCTCGGCCGCTTCCTCGGCCGCCGCGACAACATGCTGGTCGGCTACGGCATCGTCACCGGCCTGGCCGGCTCGGGCGACGCGCCGCGCAACCAGGCCACCCGTCAGGCCATGCAGAACCTGCTGTCGCAGTTCGACCTGACCGTGCCGCTCGATCAGATCCAGAGCCGCAACGTGGCGATGGTGATGATCACCGCGACCCTGCCGGCCACGTCCAACATCGGCGACAAGATCGACGTCAACGTCACCTCGACCGGCGACGCGCGCAGCATCGCCGGCGGCACCTTGATCATGAGCGCGCTGCGCGGTCCGGACAAACGCACCTACGCGCTGGCGCAGGGCCCGGTCACCGTCGGCGGCTACCGCTTCGATGGCAACGGCAACCTGCGGCAGAAGAACCACCCCACGGTCGGCGTGGTCTCCGAGGGCGCGACGGTCGAGGTGCCGGTGCGCGCGCAGATCGCCGCGCAGGACGGGCGCGTGGACTACGTGCTCAAGAACAGCGACGCGGTCACCTCCGAACGCATCGCCGCGCGCATCAACCAGGCCTTCGGCGCCGGCGCGGCGGTGTCGCTGGACCCGGAAACCGTGCGCATCCGCGCGCCGCAGGACCCGGGCCGGCTCAATGCTTTCGTCGCCTCGATCGAGGCGCTGGCGGTGGTGCCCGACGTGGCCTCGCGGGTCGTCATCAACGAACGCACCGGCACCGTCGCCGCCGGCGGCGACACCCGCATCTCGCCGGTGACGATCTCGCACGGCGATCTGCGCGTGTCGATCGACACCGAATACACCGCCTCGCAACCCAACTTCATCGGCGTCGCCGACGACTCGGTGCGCAGCCTGATCGTCGGCAACAGCCGCCTGGACGTGGACGAGAGCGGCCAGCGCGTCGCCCAGACCTACAAGCAGACCACGGTGGCCGAACTCGTCGCCAGCCTCGCCCGCGCGCGGGTCGGCACCCGCGAGGTGATCGCCATCCTCCAGGCGATCAAGGCCGCCGGCGCGCTGCACGCCGACCTGGTCGTCCAGTAACCGCACGCACCGCACAGAACCCACAGAGGAACCACCATGACATCGCCGGTACTCGAAGCGATCGTAAGCAAGGCCCTGGACGGCCTGCACCTGCGCGAGATCGCCACCTCGCACAACGTCGCCAACGCCTCCTCGCCCGGCTTCGTGCCGGTGCGGGTGAGTTTCGAAGGGCAGTTGCAGGAGCTGGCCCAGGCCACCGCCGCGATGGCGCCGCCGCAGCGCGCCGCCGAGCTCTCGGCGTTGCAGCCGCGGGTCGCCGCATCGGCCGACCCGGCCGAACGCAGTGTCAAGATCGACCAGGAGATCGCCATCGCCTCGGAGACCTCGGCGCGCTACGCGATGCTGATCGGCATGCTCAACCGCAGCCTGCAGATGCAGCAGCTGGCGATCCGCGGGAGCTGACGGCCATGAGCGATACGCTTTTCGCCATCGCCCGCTCCGGCATGGACGTCGAACGCCTGCGCATGGAGGTGATCGCGCAGAACCTGGCCAACGCCAGTTCGGCGCGCGGCGCCGGCGTCGAGGGCTACCAGCCGGTGCGGCTGGTCTCCGGCCCGAACACGGTATCGGGCTTCGAGCAGGCGCTCGGCGACGCCGCGCGCGGCTACACCGTGCACGCGCCCGGCGCGCTCGCCGGCGCGCGCAGCTACGGCGTGCAAGCCACCGCCGCGCCGCCGCGGATCGTGCACGAACCGGCCAATCCGCTGGCCGACGCCGACGGCAACGTCGCCTACCCCGGCGTCGACCACGCCGGCGAGATGGCGCTGATGGTGCAGACCCAGCGCGTCTACGAGGCCAACGTGGTCATGTACAACTCCGCGCGCAGCATGTTCATGCGCGCGATGGACATCGGAGGCAACAGCCCGTGAGCATCGACGCCATCGCCGCGCTGAGCGCGGCCCAAGCGGCCGCGGCCGCACCGCAAGCCGCCGCGCCGGCCGCCGCGCCGAACGCCGCCGGCCAGGACTTCGGTTCGATGCTGCTGGCCAACGTCATGCACGCCGACGCCTCGGTGCAGGCCGCCGAAAGCGCCGTGCAGGCCTTCGCCCTCGACGGCCAGGCGCCGCCGCACCAGGTCATGCTCGCGCTGGAAGAGGCGCGCATGTCGCTGCATTTCGCCCTGCAGGTGCGCAATCGCCTGGTCGAGGGCTACCAAGAACTGATGCGCATGCAGCTCTGACATGGATACCGCCACGCACACCCCAAACGCCGGCGGCTGGCTGGCGCGCCTGCAGGCCGATCCGCGCCGACGCCAGATCGCGGTGGCCGTCGCGCTGTCGCTGCTGATCTTCGCGCTGCTGCTCGGCGGCTACCTGATGCTGCGCCCGAACTACATCGTGCTGTTCCGCGGGCTCAAGCCGCTGGATGCGGCGGCGGTGGTCAAGGAGCTGGAGAAGGAGAAGATCCCTTACCGCTACGACGAAGCCGCGAATGCCATCCTGGTGCCGGAAGGCGAGTCCAAGGCCGCGCGGATCAAGCTCGGCAGCGCCGACCTGCGCCTGCAGGACGTGGTCGGCCTGGAGCTGTTCAAGGACTCCGACCTGGGCCTGACCGAGTTCGCGCAGAAGGTGAACTACCAGCGCGCGCTGCAGGGCGAGGTCGCGCGCACGCTGATGTCGCTGGAGGAAGTGGACATGGCGCGGGTCCACCTGACCCTGCCGGAGTCGTCGATCTTCCGCCGCGACCAGGTCAAGCCGAAGGCCTCGGTGACGATCTTCCCCAAGAGCAGCGCCCCGCTCGGCGAAGACAGCATCCGCGGCATCCAGAAGCTGGTCGCCGCCTCGGTGCCGGGCATGGCGCCGGGCGACGTGATCGTGCTCGACCAGCGCGGCGCGGCCGCGACCGCCGACGAGATCGGCGACGTCTCCGATCCCAAGTTCGCGCTCAAGCAGGCGATCGAGCGCAGCTACGAGAAAAAGATCTCCGAGCAGCTGGCGCGGGTGCTGCGCGAGACCGGCGCCACCGTCAGCGTCAACGCCGAAATCAACTTCGATCAGGTCCAGACCACGCGCGAGACCGGCATCGCGCCACCGGCCGAAGCGGCGCCGCGCGCGCTGCCGCCGTTGCCCGCGGTGGCCGGCGCTTCCGCCGCGCCCGGCGCCGCCGATCCGCTGCCGCCGCTGCCCGCCTCGGCGGCGACGCCGGCCGCGCCGGTGCGCACCAACCGCGTGCTCGAACAGATCGTCAGCGCGCCGGGCACGGTGCGCCGGCTCAGCGTGGCGATCGTGCTCGAACGCGAGCAACCGGCCGAGGTGGTGGAGAAGGTGCAGGCAGTGGTCGCGGCCTCGGCCGGCATCGACGGCAAGCGCGGCGACGTGGTGTCGATCGTGGTCCGCGATCCGGCCCTGCCGGTGGCCGCCGCGGCGACGCCGGTTGCGGCGCTGCCCGCGCTGGCGGCGCCGCGCGCGCAGCCGGTTTCGGCCGCCACCGCGAACGCCACGGCGTTTGCCGCCAAGGACGCGGCCCTGCTCGGCGCCGCCGGCGTGTTGCTGCTGGTCGGCGGCGTCGCCTGGCGCGCGCTGCGCCGGCGCGAGCCCGCCGCGCGCCGGCTCAGCGAGCACGAGCGCGAGGAATTCGCCGCGCGCCTGAAGCGGCTGCTGCAGGAACAGGGAGACGCGCATGTCCGGCCTTGAAACGATCCGCCCTGACGGCGCGCGCGGCAAGTCCGAACGCGAGCTGCGCCGCACCGTCGGCCGTCTGAGCCAATGCTCGATCGAGGACATCGAGGCGATCTGGTCGCAGCTCGATCCGCGCGAACAGGCGCAACTGCGGCCGTTGCTGGCCGAAGCCAGCGGCTCGTTGCCGGAGTCGGCGCTGGGCGCGCTGCCGGCCGTGTCGCAGGCCGCGGCCGAGGCCGCGCCCGCGTCGCTTCCGCCCGCGTTCGGACACTATCTCGCGCAGTTGCCCGAAACCGTCGCCGCCAGCGTGCTGGCGAGCCTCGACGCGTCCGCGCGCGAGGCCGCGCTGCAGGCGCTGCCGGACCCGGCACGGCGCGAAAGCCTGCGCGCCGCGGCCGCGCCGCTGCGGCTGCGCCCGGCCGCGCGCCGAGCCCTGCATGACGCGGCGCTGGCGGCCGCGCGCGAAGCCGCGCCCGCACCGATCCAGGCGCCGGCGGAAACCGCGCCGCGCGGCCTGTCGCGGCTGTGGCGGCGGAGCGCGCGCGCATGAGCGGCCCGCCTTTGAACGGCCCGCCTTTGAATGGCCCGCCTTTGAACGGCGTGATCAAGGCCGGCACCGTCGCGGTCAGCGGCGAACGCCGTTCGACCGTGCGCGATCTCACGCCCGCGTCGGCGGCCGTCGCCGCGCCCGATCCGCAGGCGCTGCGCATCGCCGAACTCGAACAGGCGCTGGCCGCCGCGCAGGCGCAACTGGCGAGCCAGGCCAAGGCCGCCGAAAGCCGCGAGAAGCAAGCCTTCGAACGCGGCCGCGCGCAGGGCGCCGAAGCCGGCCAGGCGGCCGCGCAGCAGCGTTACGACGAACGCGTGCAGGCGCTGACCGAGGCGGTGACGGGCGCGCAGCAGCGCTTCGAAACGCAGTTGGCCGACGTCGCCCGCGACTGGTCGCTGCAACTGGCGCAAGCGGCGTTGGCGCGGATCGTCGGCGACGGCGCGCTCCACGCCGAGCTGGTCGCGCGCACGCTCGCCCATCACCTGTCCGCGTTGAGCCGGGACAGCGTGCTCGCGGTGGAAGTCTCCGCCCAGGACTTCCCCGATGCCGACTTCCCCGACCCGCCGGCGCTGCGCGCCGCGCTGTCGCGCCACGGCGCGCTGCCGCCGTGCCGGATCGACGCCGATCCCGCCCGCGCGGCCGGCAGCTGCGTGGTCCGGCTGAAGCTCGGCCGCCTCGACCTCGGCCTGGCGTCGCAACGCGAGCGCCTGGACGCGGCGTTCGCGCAACTGCGCGAGGGCGACTGACATGGCCTTGCGCGCGCTGCTCGATGCGATCGGCCGGGTCGATACCGCGACCCGGCTCGGCACCGTGACCCGGATCATGCCGACCTTCATCGAGGCCGACGGCCCCGGCCTGCCGCTGGGCTCGCTGTGCCGGGTGCGCGCGGGCGGCGGCCAGGAACTGCTGGCCGAAGTGGCCAAGGTCGAGACCGGCCGCATCACCCTGGCGCCGTATGGCGCGGTATCCAGCGCGCACGTCGGCGACAGCGTCGAAGCGCTGCGCGTCGGCGCGACCTTGCCGGTCGGCCCCGGCTATCTAGGCCGCATCGTCGATCCGATGGGCGCGCCGCTCGACGGCGGCGGCGCCATCGGCGAATGCGAACGCGACTGGCCGCTCGCCGGCGCGGCGACCTCGGCGCTGGACCGGCTGTCGCCGCGCGCGCCATTGCACAGCGGGCTGCGCGCGATCGACGCGCTGCTGACCCTCGGCGTCGGCCAGCGCGCCGGCATCTTCGCCGGCAGCGGCGTCGGCAAGACCACGCTGCTGGCCGACCTCGCCGGCCAAGTGCAGGCCGACGTGTGCGTGCTGTGCCTGGTCGGCGAGCGCGGTCGCGAGGCCGACGATTTCTGGCGCCATTCGCTCGACGACGCGGCGCGCCGGCGTTCGGTGATGGTGGTCGCCAGTTCCGACCAGCCGGCGATCCTGCGCGCGCGCAGCGTGCTCGCGGCGCTGTCGCTGGCCGAGTATTTCCGCGCCCAGGGCAAGCACGTGTTGCTGTTGCTGGATTCGATCACCCGCTATGCGCTGGCCTTGCGCGAGATCGGCCTGGCCGCGGGCGAGCCGCCGACCATCCGCGCCTACACCCCGAGCGTGTTCTCGGCCCTGCCGAAGGTGATCGAACGCTGCGGCGCGCTGCGCCAGGGCGGCGCGATCACCGCGCTGATGACGGTGCTGGCCGAGAGCGACGACATCGACGATCCGATGACCGAGACCCTGCGCGCCCTGCTCGACGGCCACATCGTGCTGACCCGGGCACTGGCCGAGCAAGGCCACTATCCGGCCATCGACGTGCCGCGCAGCATCAGCCGCGTGTTCGGCCAGGTGACCTCGTCCGAGCATCGCGCCGCGGCCAAGGCCGCGATCGCCCAGCTGTCGCTGTACGAAAGCTCGCGCACCCTGGTCGAATCCGGCCTGTACGCGGCCGGCACGAATCCCGAACTCGACCGCGCCTTGCGCACGCGCCCGGCGCTGATCGACTTCCTGCGCCAGGACAGCGGCCAGGCCGACGACGCCGCGGGCAGCGTCGAGCGCCTGCGCGCGCTGCTCGCCGCCGGCGAAGGAAGCGCACGATGAACCGCGACCGCCTGCGCCAGTTCGAGTCCATCGCCCAACTGCAGCGCGTGCGCCTGGATCGGGCGCAGCTGCACGCGGCTGGGCTGCGCCGTGAACTGCAGCGCGCGCAACAGGCCTGCCAGGCCAGTCTGACCGAGCGCGACGGCCTCCAGGCCCAATGGCGGGCCGCGTTGGACCGCGGCGCCGGATTGGATCTGGCCGCGATCGCCGGCTGGCGCTCGCTCGCCGGCGAGGCCCAACGCCGCTGCGACGAAAACGAAGTCGCGCAGCGGCAGGCCGGCGACGCCGTCGACGCGTTCGCACGCGAACTGCTGCGCCTGCGCACCCAATCCGAACGCAGCGACGCGGACGTCGCGCGCGAACGCGCCGCGCTGACGCGCAAGCGCGAGGAAAAACTCGGCGATGCCGCGCTGGAGCGGCACAACGCCTTGCTGCACGAAGCGACATCGACACACGCCCAGGGAGCCGCGCCATGAAGATCTCCGCACCGGCTTCGCCGCCGCTGCCCGCGCCCGCCAACGGCGCGGCGCCGCGCGGCCAGGAGCGCGGGCCGTTCCAACAACTGGTGCAACGGCTGGAGCAGGACATGTGGTCCGGCGCCGCCGCCGGCGGCGCGCCGGGCTCGGCGCCCGCGCCGCGCGCCGGTGCGCGCGCGCCATTGGCCGCCGCCGCACCGGCGGTGATGCGTCCGCTCGCCTACCTGCGCGATCCCGACCTGCCCGCGGGCGGCGCCGAACCGACGCCGCAGTACGGCTTGCGCGACATCGTCGAAGCCAGCGCTACGGCGCCGGCCGTCGCGATGCCGGCGGCCGCGCGCGGCAACGGCGACGCCACCGCGTTCGCGGCCTTCGTCGCGACGCCGCCGGCGCGCATGGGCATCGGCGCGGCGACCGGATCGGACAACGCCGTCGCCGACGCCACGCGTGTCTTCCACGCGAACCCCGCGCCGCAACGCGAGGAATCCGCCGGCGACCGCCTCAGCCTGCTCGCCGCGCCCGGCGGCTTCGGCCTGGCGCTGCGCCTGCGCGAGGACCGCCCGCTGGACGCGGACCTGCTCAAGCGCGCGCTGGCGCGCGTGCTGCACGAACACGGCGCGCGCCTGATGCGCCTGACCATCGACGGAACCGACGCAAGCCTTTTCCAAGGGGAAACACCACATGGCGATTAGTCCCATCAGCGGCGGCGGCGGCAGCGCCGGCACCTCGCAGCGCATCGATTCGCTGGGCCTGGACATGCAGTCGCTGCTGCAGATCATCCTGACCCAGCTGACCTACCAGGACCCGCTCAAGCCGGTCGACAACTTCGAGTTCGTCTCGCAGCTGGCCCAGTTCACCTCGCTGGAGCAGAGCCGCCAGCTGACCGACAAGATGGACCAGCTGCTGGGCGTGCAATCGGCGACCCAGACCCTGGGCCTGCTCGGGCGCAGCGTCGACGTGCAGCAGGGCGAGGCGCTGGTGTCGGGCGTGGTCAAGAACGTCTCGTTCAAGAACGGCGCGCCGGAACTGACCATCACCACCGCCGGCGGCGAGTTCCTCGCCAACGCCTCCCTGTCCCAGATCGTGCAAGTGCGCTGAAGGAGCCACCGACATGCTCGACAGCATCTACATCGGCATGAGCGGCCTGACCGCCCATTCCAAGGGTCTGCAGACCATCAGCAACAACGTCGCCAACCTCAACACGCCCGGCTTCAAGACCACCACGCCGCGCTTCTCCGACCTGTACTACGGCCAGCGCTTCTTCGGCCAGGGCCCGGATTCGGCGCGCGTGGCCAGCGGCGGCAGCGGCGTGGAATACGGCTACGGCGCGCTCAACTTCAAGCAGGGCGAGATCCGCCGCAGCGACGGCCAGCTCGACCTGGGCATCGACGGCCCCGGCTTCCTGGCCCTGCTCCAGGACGGCAAGGTGCGCTACGCGCGCACCGGCCAATTCGTCATCGACGACGACGGCATCGTGCGCGAGAAGGGCAGCAAGATGGAGCTGACCACGCTCGGCGCCGACGGCAAGCTCGCCAACATCCTGATCGACAAGCTGCGCACCAGTTCGGCCAAGCCGACCGCCACGGTCAAGATCGAAGGCAGGCTGCAGTCCAACGTCAATCCCAACCAGCCCGGCAGCGGCAACAACCCGCCCACCGGCACCGCGCCGGAAACCTTCTCGATCGCCAACGTCGAGATGTACGACGCCTCCGGCACCAAGATCGTCACCACGGTCAAGATCACCCGCGACCTGATCTCGCCGCCGCTGGGCAACAACTCCGCGCGCTGGCAGGTGGCCTTGATCGACAAGGACAACAAGACCATCGGCCAGGGCGAGATCCGCTTCATCAACTCGACCATCGAGCCGGGCGCGGACAAGGTCGCGATCCGGGTGACCTCCGGCAACGGCATGACCAGCGAGGTGACCCTGGACTTCGCCAACATCGCCTATGTGTTCGGGCCCACGGTCAATTCCGACCTCAAGGTCGCCAAGACCGACGGTTACGGTCCCGGCACGATGTCGGGCATGCGCGTGGACGACACCGGCGCGCTGGTCATCGACTACTCCAACGGCCAGAAGGAAACCCTCGGCAAGATCGCGATGGCCGACTTCGCCGACCCGCAACGCCTGATCCAGCTCGGCGACGGCGTGTTCGACGCCTCGCAATTGCCGGACCCCGCCTACGTCGCCAGCAAGCAGGGCGCCGGCACGCTCTCCTCGGGCGCGATCGAGGCTTCCAACGTCGACCTGTCCACCGAGTTCGGCCGGCTGATCCTGATCCAGCGCGGCTTCCAGGCGTCCTCGCAGGTCATCAGCACCGCCAACGAGATGATCATGCAGCTGTTCCAGATGAAGAGCGGCCAGGGATGAGCGCCGCGGCCGATGTTTCCTCGCGCGGCGCCGAAGCGGCGCCGCGCTGGCGTCCGCTCGGTCAGGCCGACGCCGATTGGCTGCGCGAGCGCGCGGCGCCGGCGCTGCGCGCCTGGCAGGACGAATGGTTCGACGCCGGCGCGTTCGACGTGCTCGACGCACAGGCGTTCGCGCCGGGCCAGGCATGCGCCGACGGCGGCGCATGCTGGCGCGCCGGCGCCTCGCTGGCGGCGCAGACCGAGCCGGGCGCGTGGAAGCGCCATGCGCTGGCGGCGATGGCGCTGTCGGCGCAGGCCGACGCGCAGGTGCCCGAAGCGCTGCTCGCGCCGCTGCAGGCGCAGATGCTCGACGCGCTGCTCGCGCGCCTGGCCGACGCGCTGGCGGACGGCGCGTCCGGCGTCCGCGCCGGCTTCGAGCGCGCCCTGCCGGGCGACGACGCCGGCTTCGCCGCCGGCGGGGTGCGCCTGCGCATCGGCACCGCGCGCGACCCGCAGCTGCTCGACCTGTATTGCGCCGCCGAACTGGCCTGGGCGCGGCCGCTGAGCGCCGCGCCGGCGGCCAAGCCGGCCGCGCCCGCCGCGCGCGCCGAAGCGCTCGGCGACAACCCAGTGCGGCTCTCGGCCGTGCTCGGCCGTTGCCGGCTCACCGCGCTGCAGCTCAGCGAGCTGGCGGTCGGCGATGTGCTGACCACCGCGCAGTCGCTGCACGAACCGATCGCGCTGCGCCTGCACGCCGACGGCGTCGCGCCGCGCACCATCGCCCACGGCCGGCCGGGACGCGCGCAGCAGCGGCTCTCGATCGAGCTCACCACCCTCCAGCAGAAGCGAACCCCATGAACACCCCGCTCGGCGTCAGCAAAATCGACATCATGCAGATCGACCTTCCCGAACACGCCGCGCCCGCCGGCGAGCGCGCCGGCGCCGAACCGTCCGGCCAGCGCATCCCGCTGGACATGCTCGGCGAGATTGCGGTCGAGGTCGAAATCCAGCTCGGCACCGCCCGGCTCACGGTCAAGGAACTGATGGCGCTGCAGGCCGGCTCGCTGCTGACCCTGGACCAGCACCTGCTGCAGGACGTCGACGTGCTGCTCAACGAACGCGTGGTCGCGCGCGGCGAAGTGGTCGCGGTCGGCGATCGTTTCGGCGTGCGGATCAAGGAACTCGGCGCCGCCTGAGCGCGCCGTCCGCCGCCGCGGACGGCCCGGATACCGAACTATGTCCATGCAGATCGACTACCTGCGCGTCGCGCTGTCGCTGGCCCTGTGCCTGGGACTGGGCGTGGCCGCCATCTTCCTGCTGCGCTCGCGCTTCCGCGGGCTCAGCGTCGGCCCCGCGCGCGACCTGGCGCTGCTGGAAAGCCTGCGCGTGGACCCGCGCACGGCCGTGCACGTGCTGGCCTACCAGGACCAGCGCCTGCTGCTGACCACGCGCGACAACGCCGTGCACGTGACCGTGCTGCCCGCCGGCGCGCCGGCGCCTGTAGCGTCCGCGCAACCGCACGACGCCGGCGCGCAGCCCGCTTCCCACGACGCCAGCGACGGAGCGCCCGCGCCATGACCGCCTTCTTCGTCCGCCATCGCCGCCTGCTGTTGCTGGCGCTGCTGATGGGCGTGTTCGCCGCCGCCTCGGCGATGGCCGCCGCGCCGCCGCAGGCGCCGGCCGTGCCCGATCCGTTCGTCCAGCAAGGCGCCGTGCTCGGCGCGCTCAAGGGCGGCACCAGCGAGAGCGTGCGCATCGCCACCGTGCTGACCCTGCTCAGCATCGTGCCGGCGCTGGTGATCTCGATGACCGCGTTCATCCGCATCATCATCGTGCTGTCGATGATCCGCCACGCCTTCGGCATGCCCGAGACGCCGCCGACGCCGGTGCTGATCAGCCTCGGCCTGCTGCTGACCGTGTTCACCATGTTGCCGACCCTGGAGAAGGTCAACAGCGAGGCCTACCAACCTTTCATGAGCGGGCAGATGGCGCTCGACGTCGCGCTGGACAAGGGCAGCGCGCCGGTCAAGGACTTCATGCTGCGGCAAGTGCGCGAGGACGAGCTCAAGCTGATGTACGAAATCTCCGGCAAGCCGCTGCCGGACGAACCGGCGCAAGTCGGCATGCTGCAGCTGACCTCGGCCTTCATCCTCAACGAACTGCGCGTGGCCTTCCAGATCGGCTTCGTGATCCTGCTGCCGTTCCTGCTGATCGACCTGGTGGTGTCGAGCGTGCTGTTGTCGCTGGGCATGCTGATGGTTCCGCCGGCGACGATCTCGCTGCCGCTGAAGGTGCTGATGTTCGTGCTGGTGGATGGTTGGAGCCTGATCCTGCAGGGCGTGGTGCTCAGCTTCAAATGACCGCGCCGCCCGCCGTCGCCGCCGAAGACGACGCCGCGCCCGCGGCGGAGGCGGCGCTGTGGGCGGCGTTGCGGCGCGACGGCTCGACCGCGGCGCGCGAGGCCCTGTTCCTGCGCTATCAGCCGTACGCGCAGGCGCTGGCGGCGCGCATCTACGGCGGCCGCCACAGCCGCGAGGTCGAGTTCCGCGATTACCAGCAACTGGCCTACATCGGCCTGCTCGATTCGATGGACCGCTACGATCCGCAGCAAGGCGCCGGCTTCAAGACCTTCTGCACCCCGCGCATCACCGGTAACGTGCTCGACGGCCTGCGCCAGCTCAGCGAGGCGCAGGAACAGATCTCGCTCAAGCGCCGGCTGCAGCGCGACCGCCTGAGTTCGCTCAAGGACGGCAAACCCGCCGGACGCAAGCTCGACGCGCTGTCGGAACTGGCGGTCGGCCTGGCCATCGGCCACATGCTCGAGGGCACCGGCATGTACGCCGACGGCGAGCAGGCCGACCGCCACGACGGCTATGCCGCGGTCGCCTGGCAGCAGACCTGCCGCAGCCTGCGCCAGGCCGTCGACCGCCTGCCGGCGGATATGGCCAAGGTCGTGGGCTACCACTATTTCCATTCGCTGCCGTTCGAACAGATCGCCGGCATCCTCGGCCTGAGCAAGGGCCGCATCTCGCAGATCCACCGCGCCGCCCTGACCCAGCTGCGCGAGAAGATCCAACCCCATTCCCCATCGCGGACCACGACATGAGAGACGACCGTTACCCCATCGCCTGCGACGACGACACCCTCGACGCGATCAAGGCGGCGATGCAACGTTCCGACGAGGAAGCGCTCGCGCTGCTCGACGCCGCGGTGTCGCGGCACCCCGCCGACGCGCGCCTGGCGCTGCTGCGCGGTTCGGTCTACGCCAGCCAGGGCGCCTACCCGCAGGCCTTCGCCGACCTCAGCCAGGCGGTGGTGATGGCGCCGGAGCTGTACGCGGCGCGTTTCATGCTCGGCTACCTGGAGCTGTGCCATCGCGGCGCGGCGCAGGCGATCGCGGTGTGGCACCCGCTGACCCAGCTCGGCGAGCACGAAGCGCTGGGCGACTTCGCCCGCGGCCTGACCTTGCTGGTGACCGGCCAGCCGGAGCAGGCGCGCGCGTTCCTGCAGCGCGGCCTGGAAGGCAACCGCGAACATCCCGAACTGTCGCCGTTCGTGCAGTCGCTGATCGAGAAGTCGCACGAGATCGTCGCCGCCGGCGAACCGGCGCCGGTGCCCGGCTTCGGCGCGGTGCCGGCCGCCGCCGAAACCGACCACGACACCGGCGACGGCGCGGACGAGGATCTCGGCAACGGCAGCCACCTGCTGCTCGGCGGTTATCTCGACCGCCGCGATCACTGAGTCCGCGCATGAATCCCCACCGTCTCCCGCCGCGACGGCGCGCGTTGGCGCCCTCGCTGGCGCTGGCCGCGCTGCTGGCGTCCGCGCCGGCCGCGGCCGACTGCATCGACGACGCCGCGCGCTACCAGGGCGTGCACCCGCACGTGCTGCGCGCGATCGCGTACCACGAATCGCGGATGAAACCCGAGACGGTCAACCACAACAAGAACAGCACCCGCGACATCGGCCTGATGGGCATCAACACCGTGCACGGCGGCGAACTCTCGCGCTACGGCATCGGCCCCGACCGTTTGTTCGACCCCTGCGTCAACGCCTACGTCGGCGCGTGGCTGTTGCGGCGCAAGGTCGACAAGTACGGCGCCACCTGGAAGGCGGTGGCGGCGTATCACTCGGAAACGCCGCAGATCGGCGAGGCGTACATGCGCCGGATCCAGGACGTGATGCGGCGGTGGGGATTGTTGCCGGCGGTCGCGGCGGCGGCGCCGAAGCTCGTCCCGTCCGCCGCGCAGTCGTCCGCGAACGCCACGAGCGACGCGATGGCCGCGGCTGCGGCCGTCGCGCCGGCCGCGCCGCAGGCCGCGACTCAGAACGGCGGCGGCGAACTCGACGCGCTGGCGACGATCCGCTGACCCGCGGCGCCCGCGGAACTATTGCGGCCCGTAACGGCCAGCCGCAGCGCGGCGCTCAGGCTTCCTCGACGCAGGCCCGGCACAAGGCCCAGGCCTCGGCATCCTCGCCCAGCACCGAAACCACCACGGCGATGGTCTGATGGAACTCGGCCGAATTGGCGAGTTCGTCGCCGAACTCCTCGGCCAGCAGCCCCTCGACCAGGCGCCCGACCAGCACCTTCTCGTCGCCCACGCCGGCGGCCTTGAGCGCCTGCACCGCCTGCAGCGGCGACTGCCGCCCGGCCTCGCGCGCCGGCGCGCCTTCCTGTCGCGGCTGACGCGCGGCGGTGGCGCCGCCTTGCTTGCGCAGGTGCACGCGCAATTGCGCGATGAGGCGGTCGAGACGGGAGATTTCGGTCATCGCAGGCGTTCGGTTTCGAAGAGCGGCGGAAGGGAACAGCGGCGCATTGCGACGGCGAGACAACCAGGCGCGCGACGACGAACGGCGCGCGGCCTGCGCCATAGTATGCGCCATGGCTGCGCGGCCGCGGCGATCCTGGCCGGACGCGGCACGGCTTAATGGCCCTGTCGCAGCCCACGCGGAACGCGCACCGTGAAGCCCCGTCTTCGTGAGCCGCCCGCATGCACGCACCCCGCTCCCCGTCGCGCCGCCGCGTCCTCAGGCAAGCCTGCGCCGGCGCCGCCGCCCTGGGTCTGTCGCCGCTGGCCTTCGCCGCCGCCGGCGCCAAGACCTTGCCGGGAACCGATATCGCGCTGCCGACCGGCGATGTACGCGACTTCGACTTCTTCGTCGGCCATTGGACCTTCCGCAACCGCCGCCTGAAACAGCGCTGGGTCGGCAGCGACGACTGGGACGAGTTCCCCGCTTCGCTGCGCTGCGAAAGCCGCATGGGCGGCGTGGTCAACCTCGACGAAGGCGCGTTCCCGACCAAGGGCTGGCAGGGCATGACCGTGCGCGTGTTCAATCTCGCCGAAAAACGCTGGTATCTGTACTGGATCAACAGCAGCACCGGCCAGTTGTTCCCGCCGGTGGCCGGCGGCTTCGACGGCGACCGCGGGGTGTTCTACGGCGACGACAGCGACGAAGGCCGCCCGGTCAAGGTGCGCTTCCTCTGGACCCGCATCGACGCCGACCACGCGCGTTGGGAACAGGCGTTCTCGCGCGACGGCAAGGCGTGGGAGACGAACTGGACGATGGAGCACACGCGAGTCGGCGGCTAAGCCGACGGACGCGGCCGAAGACGCCGCGCCATCCGCACGCCGCGGCGACGCCCTCGCGCGTGCGCACGGCGGCGAGGCGAGGTCATGACAACCATCATGCGCGGCCCCCGCCCGCGCCGGCTACGCTACCGGCATGGCCAAGCATGCCGGCTCCGTATTCAGCGTCGACGTCACCGGGCTGGAACCCGAGGCCGGCCAGCCGGCCTATGCGCGCATCGGCGAACGCATCCGCGCCGCGATCCTCAGCGGCGCGCTGCCGCCCGAGGCGCGCCTGCCGTCGGCGCGCACCCTGGCCCACGACCTCGGCGTCGCCCGCAACACCGTCGACTGGGCGCTCGACCAACTCGTCGCCGACGGCTACATCGTTCGCCGCCGCGGCGCCGGCAGTTTCGTCGCCGCGCGCTTGCCCGAACGCGACGCGCCGCCGCTGCGTCCTGATAGCAGTCGCGTCGCGCTCCCCGACGCCGCTCCCCGCCGGCTTTCGCGTCGTGCCGAAGCGCTGCGCGCGTATCCCGGCCACTACGCGCCAGCCGCGGCCACGCCGTTCACGCCATCGCTGCCGCCGACCGACCTGTTCCCGCGCCAGACCTGGAACCGCCTGCTGCAACGCGAAGCCGCGCGCAGCGGCGACGATTACTGGCACTACGGCGCGAGCAACGGCCTGCCGGCACTGCGCCGCGCCATCGCCGCGCACGCCTCGGCGATGCGCGCGGTGCGCTGCTCGGCCGAGCAGGTCGTCGTGGTCACCAGCACCCAACAGGCCGTCGAACTCGCGGCGAAAGCGCTGGCCGATCCCGGCGACCGCGCCTGGTGCGAGTCGCCGGGCTACCCGCCGGCGCGGCACGGCCTGCGCAGCGCCGGTCTGGACATCGTCGACGTCCGCATCGACGACGAAGGCCTCGATGTCGCCGCCGGCCTCGTGGCCGCGCCCGACGCGCGCCTGGCTTATCTGACGCCCGCGCACCAATACCCGTTGGGCGTCGAACTCTCGCTATCGCGCCGCCGCGCCCTGCTCGACTGGGCCCACGAGCGCGACGCCTACGTGCTCGAAGACGACTACGACGGCGACTACCGCTACGAAGGCCGGCCCATCGCCTCGCTGCAGGCCATGGACGAACGCGGCCGCGTCGTTTACATCGGCAGCTTCAACAAGATCCTGTTCCCCGCACTGCGCATCGCCTACGCCATCGTGCCCGAACCGTTGATCGACGCGTTCGTCGACGCCAAGCACATCGCCGACGGGCATACCGCGCTGCTGATGCAGGGCGTGCTGGCGGCTTTCATCGAAGAAGGACACCTCGGCCGGCATTTGCGCAAGACGCGGGCGGCGTACGACCAGCGGCGTTTGGCGTTTCTGGAACACGTGCAGGTAGTGCGGCCGTGGCTGGACTTCGGCCCGGCCGTCGCCGGAATGCACGTGGCTACGCGATTCACCGATGCGGCCGCCGGGCTGGACGACCGCGCCGTCAGCGCGGCGTGCGCCGAAGCAGGAATCGTCGTGCATCCCTTGTCGAAATACGGCGAGAGCGGGCGCGGCGGTTTGGTGTTCGGATTCGCGTCGGCGCTTCCGCATCGTATGCAGAGCGGATTCGAAGTGGTCCGTAAGGTGCTGGCGGGCTGTCGTTCGCGGGCCTGAGTGCAACCGAACGACTCGCACCGTCTCGATCGCCGCATACACGGATCCGACAAAGCCGACCGCGCAGCCCGACCAGCCGTGGACGGCGTTCGCCGTCCGCACCAGTTCATATCTCTACCGGACTTGTGGACGTTGCCCGCTAACGGTGGCGCGGAGTCGACGCCGCGTCGTCGCTCGCGTCGCGACCAGTGCGGCGACGCGAGAACGCAGCGCCCCGCCTCGACCTTCCCCGCCGGTCGCGCACCCGGCTCAGCCGCTAGTCCACAAGCCCATGCTTGTCGAAATGCGCGACGACGCAAGCCGCCACGTCCTTGTCGTTCTCCACGGAACAAACCTCCACCGTCTGCCCGACAGGCAAGGAGACAAGCCAGACTGCATCGCCGCGTCGAACGGAGAATCCGCGGGCGTAGACCTTTATCCCGCGCGATTGCCTTGTTTCGGTTCCGCCATGGATCACCGGCGGTTCGACCGAATAGATCTCGGCTACGAACCCCTCGCTTTGCAGCTGCTGCGCGATCAGATCGACCGACATTTTTGTCCATCGTAATGAGGCCGGTATCGCCGCGAACTCCGATTCGCGTTACCACATCCCGTCGACGTGGATATCAACGCACGAGACAGTTCAGGCAATAGCCACGCGACCGATTCCCGAAAGTACCTACCTCAACAATTCCTGCACCACCCTGCCTGCTACCGAATGCGCGGTTTTCGCGTCATAGCCATGGCCGCCGGCCTCCGAGTCCGGCAGCGACAGCAGATAACCCCGAAAGTCATCGACACGTTCCGTCGTCAACAACACCTCGTCCAACTCGATATCCCGCAGCCCCGGCGGAAGATTCTCGTGATCGTTTATCCATTCATCGCAGGCCAGCAAAAGCCACCCGCCATCGCTGCCGGCTTCGTCGGTGACGAATGACGGCAGGCTCCAAGCGATAGCCTTGACCCACTCCCGTAGCTCCACGTCCGCGACAAACACAGAGTGCCCCTTGAACCTGATAGCGCTGGTCGTCATTGGTCGCCCTTGACATAGATGATTCGAACCTTCGAACCCTGCAGCGATTGCTGCAACGCCTTCACCGCCTGATCGGAAAGTCCCGTCATATCGATGACATGGGCAGCCGGCGCCGCGGCGCCGGCCCGCGGCGGCTCAGATCGCCACTTCCTCCATCGCCGCGCGCTGCACGGTGACCCGGTCGCGGCCGCCGGCCTTGCTCGCGTACAGCGCCGCGTCGGCGCGTTCGAGCAACTGGTCGAAGTTCTCGCCCGGGCGCAGTTCGGCCACGCCCATGCTCAGGCTCAGGTTGAGCGCGCGGCCGTGCACGCTGGGCGGGTTGGCGCCGACCGCGCGGCGCAGGTGTTCGGCCACCACCAGGCCTTGCTCCAGGCGCGTGCCGGGCAGGCCGACCAGGATCTCGTCGCCGCCGTAGCGGCCGCACAGGTCGGTCGCGCGCAGCCGGTTGCGGGTGCGCTCGGCGACCGTGCGCAAGGCTTCGTCGCCGGCGCTGTGGCCGTGTTCGTCGTTGATGCGCTTGAAGTGGTCGATGTCGAAGAACACCACGGTCAACGGCCGCCGGCTGCGATGGGCTTCGAGGATCGCCTCGCGCAGGCTCTGCTCGATCGCCTGCCGGTTCATCACGCTGGTCAGGCGGTCGTAGGTGGCGCGGTGCTTGGCAGTGTCGTGGTCCTCGCGCAGCTTCTGCAGCTTGGCGGCCAGGCCCAGCAGCAGGCCCAGGCCGCCGAACACCAGGCCGAGCGGATAGGCGTATTCCAGCCAGGCGAACATCGGCCACCATTTCTGGAAGCCGCCGACCAGCACCACCAGCACCGCCAGCAACGGCACCCAGGCGCCGGCGAGGAAATAAGCCTCGTGCTGGCGCCGCGAAATCGCTACCGCGCAGGCATAGAACACCGCGCCGATCAGCACCAGCAGCACCAGGTTGCCGAAGCTGGCGCTGAGCTTCCAGGTCTGCACCAGCGATACCGCCAGCAACGCGCCCAGCACCCAGCTGCAGACGTTGAGCACCTTGGCCACTCCGGCCTGGGTGGTGCGCAGGTCGAGGTAGAACATCAGGAAGCGCACGCTGGCGAGGGTCGCGGCGGTGTTCAGCACGACGTTGGTGCGGCGATTGGGCAGCACCTCGTACAGCCACGGGATCATGCGGATCTCGCCGCCCTCCACCGCCAGGTTGACGGTCTGCACCAGCAGGGTCAGGCACAGGTAGGCGTAGCCGCGCTCGCGCAGGCCGACCCAGAAACCGAACGCCAGGATCGCGGTCGCGCCGAGCGCGGTCAGCACCACGCTGCGCAGGGCGACGTGGCCCATGTCCTGGCGGTGCACCTGCGCCAGCGGTTCGATGCGCAGGGTCGAGGGGGTGAACTCGGTCGCGTAGGTGCGCAGGTAGATCACCTCGCCCTTGCGCAGGCCGCCTTCCAGCGGATAGACCACGAACCGCGAGGAATGCTGGAACTCGCTGCCGCGGCCGTGCAGCGCGCGCCGCACCGGGTCGGCGTCGCGGTGGCGCCAGATGTCGAAGAACTTGCGGTAGGGCTGGTCGATCACCAGTTGCGGCAGTTGGTCTTCGCCGACGTCGGCGGTCGCGGTCAGGCGCAGCCACTGCATGCGGCGATCGGGATAGGCGATGCGTTCGCCGGCCACCGGCGCGAAGCGCGCGTCGTAGCGCCCCGCCAGCACCTGCGCCAACGGCGGGTCGGCGCCGGGGCCGAGCCGCGCGACCACGAACGGCTGCGCGCACGCCAACGCCGCTGCGCTCAGACCCAGCAGGGTCAGCAGGGTCTGCCAGAGTAGGCGCCAGGACCGTTCCATTTCCTCAGCAACGTGTTTTCAGCCTGTGGAGGATAGCCCACGGTATACGGTCGGCCGGCCGGCGCCGGCACCGATGGCGGCGCGGCGAGCGCGGAACTGGGACGTGGATTCCGGTCGCGGCCGCGGCCGCCGCCTGTTCACCGAGGCCGCCGCGGCGCGCGGGATTTGTAAGCGTCGGTCAAGCTGAGAAGTCGCGCCGGTTTCGTTGCCGGCCGCCGCCGCGATGCTGGCGTCCCCGGTCGGGCCGCAGTCGCGGGCCGATCGCGGGCGGCCCCGGGGCCGCGACGGTGCGCGACGCCCCTGGCGTTCGCGCCCCGCCGCCCGGGCCGCGCAATCGCAATCCACGCGCGCAGGAAGCACGGCAGGAGCCGCTGCGCGCCGCCGACGTCGCCCCCATCCCCCATCGCCGCCCGGCGCTCGCGCGCCCGGGCCGGCCGCGACCGATCCGCCGCTGGCGCGCGGCGCGACGGCGCGTGGGAGCCGCGGGCGGCGCGGTCCGCCTCGCACGTCCCCTCCGTCCGATTCCCTACATTCCGATTCTGGAGATGCAATGAACAAGTTCGCGCTCATCGCCCTGGCCCTCTCCGCCGCGCTCTGCGGCCCCGGCGTCCACGCGCAGGCTCCCGCCGTCCGCGCCGAAGCCGCCGCCCCGACCTGGAAGCCGCTGACCCCGGGCACCAGCTGGAACTGGCAACTCGACGGCCGCGCCGCCAACACCTCGATGCTCGACGGCTTGGCCAATCCGAAGAAGATGCTCGACATCGACCTGGACGCGACCTCCGCCGCCGAAGTCGCCCGGCTCAAGGCCAAGGGCATCTACGTGGTGTGCTACACCGAAGTCGGCAGCTACAACATCCAGCGCGCCGACGCCGCCGAGTTCCGCAAGGTGCCCGGCCTGATCGGCAAGCCGATGGACGGCTTCGAGGACGAGTACTGGATCGACGTGCGCATGACCGACGCACTGATGCCGATCATGACCGCGCGCCTGGACAAGGCCCGCGCCAAGGGTTGCGACGGCGTCGAGCCGGACCTGGACGATTCCTTCAACCAGGGCGAGGAGAACACCGGCTTCGACCTGACCATGGAGGATTCGCTGCACTATCTGCAGCTGTTGGTCGACGCGGCGCATGCGCGCGGCCTGTCGATGGGCCTGAAGAACGGGCCGGAGATGGCGCCGTACGCGGCCGCGTTCGCCGACTGGGCGCTCAACGAGGAATGCAACCAGCACGACGAATGCGGCGGGTACAAGGAGTTCATCAAGCGCAACAAGGCCGTGTTCCAGGTCGAGTACCGTTCCAACGGCACCCGGCTCAAGGACTTCTGCCCGGCCGACAACAAGAACGACTTCGACGGGCTGCTCAAGGACGCCAGCGAACTGCTGCGCGCGCTGCCGCGCGACGCCTGCCGCAACGGCTGATGCCCGCGTGCGGGCGTGGCCCGCGACGCCGGCCGCGCGAGCGGTCGGCGTCGTCGCGGGCGCCGCCGGCGCCCGCGCTCAGGCGTTGCGCCACGCGGACCCGGCGCGCGCGCGGCCGCCCGGCCGCTCGAAGTCGCGGCCCAGGTAGGCCTTGCAGCGGAACTGGTCGATGTCGTTGATGCGCAGGATGTTGCGCTTGCGGCTGACCAGGCCGCTGCGGTGCCAGGTCTGCAACTGCGCGTTCAACTTCGGCCGGCTGGCGTTGACCATCGCCGCCAGGATGCTCTGGGTCGGCGGCAGCGCCACTTCGAAATCGCCGCCGCGCGGCTGCGGCTGGTTGTGCATCAGCGACAGCAGATAGCGCGCCAGACGCGATTCGAGCCGGTGCAGGCACATCGTCTCCAGACTCTCCACCGCCTGGCGCAGGCGCAGGCACAGCGAGGCGTGGGCGCGCTCGATCACCACCGGATCGTTGGTCAGGCTGGGAAAGTGCCGGCGCGGCAGCAGCAGCACCCGGGTCGGGCTGTAGGCGACCGCGGTGAAGGTGTGCGCGTGGGTGTCCAGCAGCGGCGTCTCGTCGACGGTCTCGCCGCTCTCGATCGTGTCCACGATCAGCTCCTGTCCGTCCGGGCCGTACAGCAGCTTGTAGATGCGCCCGTGCACGACGAAGGCGAGGCAGTCGCTGGGATCGTTCTTGAAGAACAGCGCGTCGCCTTCTTCCAGATTGGCCTCGCTGCTGTGGCGGGCGATGTGTTCCAGCAGCGTGACCGGCAGGCCGCGCAGCAGCGCGCAGCGGTCCAGGCCCCAGCGGCGCCTGCGCACCGCGGCGCCGTCGGCGGCGCTCAGGGCCATGCGCCCGGCCGCGCGCACGGCGCGGCGGCCGGCCGACCCGCGCATCGGCGCGGGTTGCGGCGGGCAAGGCGAAGGACGGCCCGGACGCCGCGGCAGAAGGCTCCGGAACGGCCGCGGGCGCGGCCGGTGGCAGGATTCATAACGCCCCCTGTGGACGTCGGCACGGCGCGGACGCGGCAAGCGACCGGCGACCCGCGCCGCGGACGCGGCGCGCGGATCGATGCGGCTCGGCTGGGTTCGGATCGGATCGGATCGAACCGACGCGGATCGATCCGGGGCGAAACTGTTCGAATCGAGTCGGTTCGAAGCGAGTCAGTCCGAAGCGGTTCGGCTCGAAACGGTTCGGCTCGAAACGGTTCGGCTCGAAACGGTTCGGCTCGAAGCGGTTCGATTCGAAACGGTTCGATTCGAAACGGCTCGATTCAAAATGGCTCGATTCAAAGCGGCTCGGTGCGAAGCGGCTGAGTGCGAAGCGCGTGCGGCCCGGGTCGATTCCAATCGGCTCGCCACGGCCAGGCGCGGCCGGGATGCGGCAGCGACGATGCCGGAGCCGTGTTCCGGCCCGGCATCGCGCGGCGCGGGCCTTACGGGCCGTACGGATTGCTCTTGAACGACTGCAGCACGGTCATCAGGCTGGTCAGGTTGTCGGCCACGCCGGTCTGCGCGATCTTCTCGGTCGCGCCGGCCGCGGCGGTGGTGTCGACGGTGTAGATCTGCATCACGCCCTGGTTGGTGGCGGCCTGCGACAGCGACGTCTGCTGCTGCTGCGACGCGATCGCGTTCTCGAACAGGATGCCGGTGGAGTGGGCCGACGCCTGATACATCGAGCCCATCGCGAAGGCCGGGCCTTCGGCGATGACCTTGACGTTGGACTGGGTGACGGCGTCGGTGATCTGGTTGTTGACTGCGGTGGGGTATGCCATGGAACGCTCCTCGGTATCGGGTTGGGGCTAGGCTGCGACGCCGGCCCTCATGCCGGGCGGGCGCCGCGTGGCCCGATCACGCGGATCGGGCGCCGAACCGGCCTTACTTGAACGCCCGCAGCACGGTCAGCAGGCTGGTGAGGTTGTCGGACACGCCGGTCTGCGCGACCTTCTCGGTGGCGCCGGCGGCGGCGGTGGTGTCGACGCTGTAGATCTGCATCACGCCCTGGTTGGCCGCCGCCTGCGAGAGCGAGTTCTGCTGCTGCTGCGCAGCCACGGCGTTCTCGAACAGGATGCCGGTGGAGTGGGCCATCGACTGGTAGATCGAACCCATCGCGAAGGCCGGCGCTTCGCCGATGACCTTGACGTTGGACTGGGTGACGGCATCGGTGATTTGATCGTTGACGGCGGTCGGGAATGCCATATCGAGCTCCTTGGAAAGTGAAGTACGGCCGCTGCCGTACATGGCTGATTAACGAGTCATGCCTTGCCTTGTGAAGCGGCCCCGCCGTTCGCCTGAGCGGCGGAATCGGAGTTGTTGTCGCGGTCGGGGCGAACAGCGTCGGCGCTGTCCGGGGCGGTTGCGCGCGACTCGTCGGAGGACGCGGAACCGTCGTTTTCCTGCGCGGGCGCGTCGGCGTCGGGCAAGACCCCGTTGGCGCGCGCGGCGTCGATCACTTGCTGCAATTGCCGCGCGAGCGGGCCGATCTCGCGCTGGAAGCACGCCTGCACTTCCTCGCGCACCAATTCGCCCAAGCGCACGGCGATCTGCTCCATCGGCGTGGCCGGCGCGGTCCGCGCCGGCGCGCCCGGCGCCGGCTTGGGCGGGATCAGGTCCTGCAGCGACTGCGCGCGTTCGACCACGCCCAGCACTTCGCGTTCGGCGGCCTCGCCGGCGCGGGCGTTGCTGGCGACCGCGGACTGGGTGCGCTGCAGGCTTTGCCGGATCACCTCCTGGATCTGCTGGCGTTCGCTGTCGAACAGATTGCCGACCTCGCCGCGCGACGCCGTCGCGGGCGCCGGCGACTGCGCCTCGACCAGCGCCACGTAGGCCGCCAGCACTTGCTGTTCGTCCTGGCCGAGTTCGCGGCCGAGCTGGGCGCGGGCGAAATCGCGCACGACCTTGTCGAGCTGCTCGCGCGCGCCGCCGGCGGCGGGCGCTGGCGTCGATGTCGGCGCGCTCATGCGTGCAGCCCCAGCAGGCGCACCAGCGCTTGCAGCAGCTTCGGATCGCGCAGGCGCTCGGCCCGGGTCGGTTCGAACGCCGGCCCGGCGCCGTCGTCGGCGTCGCGATCGGGCTGCGCCGCGACGGCCGCGGACGGCTCGGCCTGCGTCGCGGACGCGGCCGGCGACGGCGCGCCGTCGCCCGTCCCGCCGCCGGCCGACGGCCGATCGAACAGCCCGTCCAGTTCCTGGTGCAGCAGATAGTGCAGATTCTCGTCCATCGCGAACTCCGTCTTACACGTCATGCGATACGCAATGAGGGCGCCGATCAGGCCGACTCGGCGGGCGGGTAGAGCGTGGCGGGCGGCCCCTGCGGCGCGGCGACGCGGCGACGGCGGCCGCATGCGGGCGCCGGCAGCCGTCGCTGGGGCAGGCGCGCCCGACGGGTGCGCCGGCGTCCGGCGCGACCGGTCCGGCGGCAAGGCGGACCGGTGGCCGCGGGCGGTTCGGTTGCGACGCCGGCGCGGTATCGAAGGACCGGCCCGGCGCCGCCGCGGGCTACTTGGCGCCGCTGTTCTGCAGCACCGAGGTGTACTTGGAAATGCTCGAGTCGATCGCGTCGATGGCGAACTTGGCCGACTCGGCCTCCATCGCCCCGGCCGCGGCCGCGACCGCGGCGGCCACGCCCATGAACACATCGGTGGCGAGGATGCCGACCGCGTCTTCGGCGGCATTGGTGACCTTGCCTGCGACGATGTCTTGGGTGAGCTGCTTCATCAGCACGCCCTGGCTGGCCAGCGCGATCTTGGTGACGCCGTCGAAGTAGGCCGCCGCCGACTGCGCGACCAGGCCGGCGGCCTGGCTGATCATCATGTCGGCGTTGGTGGCGATCTGCGCCGGCGCGTAGGACGCGGTCTCGGCGTTGCTGAACTGCACCGCCTGGACGATCTGCGTGTTCAACGCGCTGGTGTCGGGCGGCGTCGCGCTGCCGCTCATCATCGCCTTGCTGCGGGTCAGCGCCCGGCCGCGCGCGGCGGCGAGCGGCGACTGCGGCAGGCGGCTGCCGTTGTCGTCGCCGCTGCCGGCGCCGTCGCTGCCGCCATTGCCATTGCCATTGCCATTGCCGCCGCCACCGCTGCCCGGGCCGGCGCCGTCCCCATTCGCGCCATTGCCGGAGCCATCGTTTCCGGGAGCGCCCGCGGCGGGATCGCCGTCCGCCGGCGCGTCATCGCCGGCCGCTGCGCCGGCGGACTTCGCCTTGCCCGCATCGCCGCCGGCACCCGCGCCGCCGGCATCGTCCGGCAGGGTCTTCGCGGCCGCGGGCGGCGTACCGTCGCTAGCGTCGCCGTCGGCGGTCTTGGCCGCAGCCGCCGCCGCAGCGGCCGCCGCGGCGCCGTCGGCCGCCCCCCGCGCCGCGCCCGTCTCCGCATCCGGCCCCGCGCCGGGACCGTCGCCGTGCGCGGCGGGCGCGGCGCCCGCCTGTTCGTTTTCGTCCCAAGCCAGTTTCATCGCTGTCCTCCCGGACGCTCGTCAGCCCCGTATCGCTCGCGCCGTCGGCGCGGTGCGCTGCGCTGCGTCCTTACTTGTCGCCCACGGCCATGATCATCTGCACGGCCTTGGACACCACCGCGCTGGAGATCTGGTTGAGCACCTGTTGGCTGTGCACCGCGTTCTGCAGCGCCAACCCGGTGGAATGGCTGGATACCTGGTACAGCGAGGCGATGGCTTGCGCGGGCGCCTCGGCGACCACCTTGACGTTGGTCTGGGTAACGGCATCGGTGATCTGCGAGTTGACGGGGTCGGCCATGAGCCTGTCCTTGGTGAGAGATGCGTTGCGGAGTCGGTCGCGTGCGTTCGGTTGCGTCTGTATGGGGTGGAACGCGGGCCCGGGGCCCTTGTGAACCGCCGCGCCGGCGCGCTCACTCGCGTCCCACCGCCACCCGCAGCCGGTTGCGCAACAGTTCGACGTGCTTGCGCGCCAGCGGCTGGTTCATTTCCAGACGCTCGGCAATAACCGGATACGGCAATTCCTCGACAAAGCGGTAAGCGAACAGCCGGCGCTGCTTGCGGCTCATCCGCGCCACCGCCGCCACCACCCGCTCCAGTTGCTCCTCCAGCTCGAGCTTCTGCAGCGCCGACAGGCCCTCGTGGGCGAAGCCGCCGCCTTCGCCGTCGACCTCGCGGTGGCGGTCGAACACTTCGCGGTCGCGGCTGCGCTGGCGCACGCTGTCGAGGAAGACGTGGCGCAACACCACGAACAGGAACCCGCCCGGATCGGTGATGGTGTGCGGCGCCCGGCGCATGAACAGCAAGGCCTTGATCGCGGCGTTGCCGAGCAGTTCCTCGGCGCGGTCGCGCTGGCCCTCGGCGAAGCGGCGCGCGCGCGCTTCCAGTTCCGGAAGGTTGCTGCGCCAGGCCTCGGTGAACATCTGGTCGGCGAGCTTGAAGTCCGCGCACGGCGCGCCGGCGGCGCCGCGGTCCTGCGCGGCGCCGGCCGGCGCTGGGCGAAACTGCTCGGTATCGGCACGCTCGCGTCCGTTCGCATCCATCACGGTCCCCCTCCTGTCGTCTGCAGTGCAGGCGAGTCTGGACAGGGGGTCGGGCGATGGCTGTTACTTGGGTGACACGCACACGGCGCATGCGGCGGGGCAACTGCGCACCCGGTCGCGATACAGCGAAATAGCGGGGTTTTTCGCGATTTCCGGCGCCGCGATCGCAGCCGCGGCGGGTCGGCGCGCGTGCGCCGGGCAGCGGCGCGGGCTTGCGCGCGGCCGCATTCGAAGCATGCGCGGGCTCACATTCGTCGCGCTGCGGCGTTGTCGCCGCGCGCGGCGGCGGTCACGCCGCGCGCGCCGATGCGCCGGGCTCCAGGCCCGCCGCGCGCGCGAGCGCGCTCCAGCCCCAGCTCAGCAGACAGCACGCGCCGGCCAGCGCGCCCCACGAGACGATGCCGGACGGCAAGCGCCGCAACGCCGCGTCCACGCCCGGCAACCATTCGCTCGCGCCGCCCGCGATCAGGCTCGCGCCGGCCACCGCCAAACCCAGCAGCAACAGGCGTTGCAGCCAGCGTTCGATGCCGTCGCCCGCCTCCGCCGCGGCCTGCGCGCGCCGCGCGACCTGCTCGGCGAAACCGTAGGGGATCGGCTCCATCGGCGGCGCGCGCAGCGCCCGGCTCAGCAAGCGGTACTGGGCCAGGCGCGGCTCGTCCTCGCTCATCGGCGCGCCGCGCCGCTCGTCCTCGCGCGCGCGCTCCTGCAGCGCCCACTCGCGCGCGGCGGCCGCGGTCTCGGAATGCGGCGGGTGCGGACGCGAACCGCCCGGGCGCGCGTCGGAATCGTCGTTGCGGTTCATGCGATCTCTCCCAGCCGCGCTTCCAGCCGCTGGCGCAGGCGCGCCCGGGTCCGGAACAGGTGGCTCTTGATGGTGCCCTCGGCCAGGCCGGTCATCTGCGCGATCTCGCCGATGGGCACTTCGTCCAGGTGATACAGGGTCAACAGGGTGCGCTGCAACGGCGGCAGCGCCTCGATCTCGGCGTGCAGGCCGGCGGCGATCTCCTCGTCGGCGCAGGCCGCCTCCAGGTCGAAGCCGTCGCTGACCGCCTCCAGCGGCGACAGCGCGTCCTCGTCGGCGGCGGCCTCCACGATCGGGATGCGCTTGCGTTCCAGATGGCGCTTGGCCACCGAGTAGGCGACCTGGCCGATCCACGACTTCAACGCGCTCTCGTGGCGGTACTGGTGCAGACACTGGTGGACGCGCAGGAACGCTTCCTGGCACAGCTCGCGGGTGTCGTCGGGATGCCGGACCATGCGCTGGATGATGTGCCAGCACAGCCCCTGGTACTCGCGCACCAGGCGCTCGAACGCGCCCGGCTGGCGGGACAGGACGGCGTCGACCAGGGCGCGGTCGTCGGTCGGGGCGGGGTTACCGGTCATCGCAGCGAGGATGCGGGCAAGGCGCGCGCGGTTGCAGTGCCCGCCGCGCCCGCCCGGGTGTGACGACTGTCACCCCGTCGCCCGCGGCCGCTGCAACCGCCCCGCGGCCGGCCGTATCTCTTGCCCCGAAGCCCGGCTCCGCCCGCGGCACTCCTCTTCACGGCCCGCCCCATCCGCCCCTGTCACCCGGACACGAACCCAAGAGACCGCCGTCATGCCCGATATCCTGGTTCCCATCACCCTGTTCGTCTGCATCGCCTTCGCCATCAAGGTCGTCGTCGAGGCGCGCGTGCGCGGCAAGCTGGCGCAGAGCGCCGGCAGCGAAGAACTGCTGCGCTCGCTCGCCCGCGACGAAGACCAGCGCCGCCGCCACGGCGCGCTGCGCTGGGGCATCGTGCTGGTGCTGCTCGCGATCGCCTTCGCGATCATCGAAGCGGCCGGCTGGCGCGACGCCACCGCCGGCACCTTCGCCCTGCTGCTCGGCGCGGTCGGCCTGGGCAACCTGGCCTACTACGTGATCGTGCGCAAGCTCGATTGACGACACGGCCCGCGCACGACCGTGCGGCCGGCGCGAAAGACCGGTTAACCACCCACAGCGCGAGCTAAACGGCGGGCGCGCCGGCGTCCGCCGCGGCCCGGGATGCGCCGTAAGTCGCTGGTCATGCGCCGCGGGCGCGGCCATCATCGGCGTCATCCCGACCGGATCGTTCCGCATGCGCCCGTCCGCCCGTCTGCGTTGCCTGCTCGCCTGCCTGTTGATGATCGCCGCGGCCGCCGCGGCCGCCGCCTCGAAGCCCCAGACGCCGCCGCCGGACCGGCGCATCGCCCTGACCGTGGACGACCTGCCCTGGGTGCAGCTGCCCGTGGTCTCCACCGGATCGATCCTCGACGGCCACCGCCGCCTGATCGCCGCGATCCGCCGCGCCGACGTGCCGGTGGTCGGTTTCGTCAACGAAGGCAAGCTGGACGCCGACGGCCAGCCGCAACCGGCGCGGCTGGCGATGCTGCGCGACTGGCTCGACGCCGGCGCCGAACTGGGCAACCACACCTACGGCCATTCCGACCTGCACGCGGTCGGCCTGGCCGCCTACCAGGACGACATCCTGCGCGGCGAGCGCCAGCTGCGTCCGCTGCTGCAGGCGCGCGGCCAGGCCCCGCGCTGGTTCCGCCATCCTTACCTGCGCGCCGGCCGCAGCGCCGCCGACAAGGCCGCGCTTGCGCGCTTCCTCGACCAGCACGGCTACCGCATCGCCCCGGTCACGGTCGACAATTCCGACTGGATCTGGGCCGCCGCCTACCTGCGCGCCGACGAACCGCTGCCCGCCGGCGTCAAGCCCAGCGCCAAGAACGACCCGCAGCGGCTCAAGGCGCGCCTGCGCCGCGACTACGTCAAGTACATGGGCCGCAAGCTCGACTACTACGAACGCCAGTCGGTCGCGCTGCTCGGCTACAACCTGCCGCAGGTGTGGCTGATCCACGCCAACGCGCTCAACGCCGACACCTACGGCGACCTGATCGCGATGACGCGCAAGCGCGGCTACCGCTTCATCGGCCTGGACGAAGCCATGCGCGACCCGGCCTACCAGCGCGCCGACGCCTACACTGGACCGGCCGGCCCGAGCTGGCTGCATCGCTGGGCGATCGGCGAGAAGCGGCCGGCGAGTTTCTTCGCCGGCGAGCCGTCGGTGCCGGACTGGGTGCTGAATCTGGCGCAGATCGATTCCGAGTAACGCCGGCCGCCGAAACTTCGCGACCACCGCTCGCGCCGCTCCCGCATGGCCTACCTGTAGGAGCGGCGCAAGCCGCGACCGCGACACCGCAATCGCCGGCGCAAGTCCCTCCTCGCCTCACAGCCGACCCAGCACCGTCCGCAACACCGGCACCGTGGTGACATCGTCCACGCCCTTGAGCCCCATCACCCGTTCGCGCAGATCGGCCAATTCGCCCGGCGAACGCGTTTCCACCAACACCATCAGATCGGTGTCGCCGACCACGCTGTGCGCCAGCCGCACCTGCGGCAGCGGCGTCAGCAGCGGCACCACGTCGTCGCAGCTGAAACCCTCGGCGTAGCGCAGCAACAGCCACGCCCGCAGCGGATCGCCGCCGCTGCCCAGGCGCACGGTGTACTGGGCGATGGTTCCGCTCGCTTCCAGGCGCTGCAGGCGTTCCTGCACGGTGCTGCGCGACAACGCCACCGCCTTGGCCAGGGCGACGGTGGACAGGCGTGCATTGTCCTGCAACAACGCGATCAGCTTGCGGTCGATCTCGTCGAGGGTCTTCATGCCAGGGCGATCCGTAACGTCGCGGCCGGCGCGGCGCCGGCGGGAGCCGTCATTCTGCCGGGTTGAGACCGGCCGCGGCGAGCGGCCACGATGGCGCGTCCCGCATCCATCGAGCCCCCTGCCATGACCGTCGCCCGCCAACGCATCGCCCTGATTCCCATCGACGTGCAGCGCGGCTTCGACCATCCGCCGTGGGGCCGGCGCAACAACCCGGACATGGAAGCCAACGGCCGCCGCCTGCTCGCGGCCTGGCGCGAACGCGGCTGGCCGCTGATCCACGTGCGCCACGATTCGGTGCAGCCCGGATCGAGCCTGAGTCCCGGGCATCCCGGCAACGCCTTTCGCGACGGCTTCGAACCGCTGCCGGGCGAAGCGGTGGTGGCCAAGTCGGTCAACGCCGGCTTCATCGGCACCGATCTCGACCTGCGCCTGCGCCGCCTCGGTGTCGATACCGTCGTGCTGTTCGGCGTCAGCACCGACATGTGCGTGTCCACCACCGCGCGCATGGCGAGCAATCTCGGTTATCGCACCGTGGTGATCGGCGATGCCTGTTTCTGTTTCGATCTGGACGACGGCGCGGGCGCGACGATCGCGGCCGAAGCGATCAGCGCCGCGCATCTGGCGACCCTGCGCGCGGAGTTCGCGCAAGTGCTGGACACCGCCGAGTTTCTGGCGACGCTCGACGCAATCTGATGCCTGCTGCCGCTCTTGCGCTTGCAGGCGAAGAACAGAGCGAGGCCGTCATACGCGCGCATGCGCGCTGCCTCGTCCAGCGCATGCGCGATGCGGTCCGCGAGCGTGCCGCGAAAAACATCCGCTCATAAAACGACGAACGGTCTTGCAAGGGTAATTTTCCCCGCGTAAAGTTCGCGCCCATCTTCCCCACACCTTCCGACCGCCTTCTCATGTGCATCGAATCGAACATCGCCAAGCACAACGCGCAAGGGCACAGCCCCGCGGCGTTTGCGTGCGCGTCGATCCCGCGCGGTCGCGGCCGGGATACGCGCACCCCGCACTGATCTTCCATTCCAGGAAGATCGGTCGCCCCGATCTTCCGAGGAAGCCCACGCCCTCGGAGCTCGCTCCGGGGGCGTTTTCGTTTCGGGCGTCGGCAAAGGACTTGCTGCAGGAAATCACCTTAAAAATAGCTCTTTCCGCATACCCCCGAAGCATCCGAGACGAAGGGGGATCGACCGTCGAGGCGTCGAAAGACGCTGTGCCCCGATGCTTCGGCACGGGCGGTGCGTGCGCGAAAGAAACCAACAGGGGCGCTTGCGCCCGAATGGATTGCCGTCCGGAGACGGGCGGCAATAGGCAGCACCCGATGAAACGCACCGCAGCGGCGCCGGTTTCCGACCGGCCCGGTGCGCGCGGCCCTGCCGTGGCGTATGCCGCGGTGCGTGGAGGGGCTCCAACCTAGGGAAGTAGCTCAGCGGTTAGAGCGGCGCCTCGTGCGCAGGCCGTCGGTTCGATTCCGACCTTCTCTGCCGGATATAGCTCAGACGGTTAGAGCGCAGCAAATGATGCTGTTGTCGCGGGTTCGACTCCCGCTATCCACTGTCCTGAAACGACAGTCGTTGAACGCGGAACGAAAGTTCCGACCCGGGAAACGCCCCGCGCGGCGTTCCTCTTCGCATCGCCGGCACGGGACGCGCGAAGGAACGTCGCAGCGGCGATGCCGCCGGCTTCATGCCCGGCGAGCGATGGCGCACGGCGCACGGCATCGGCCACAACGGACGTGGCGATGCCGGCGCCGACCGCGCCACGCCCGCCGCGCATGCGGTCCGCGACGACGACGCCAGGGGCGTTCCCACCCTATTGCCTTCCGTCGCGCTCGCACGACGGAACCCGAGATTCGCGTTTATCGCCGTTCGCGTCGCCGACGCGATCCACCGCGCCGTTGCGACACACCGATTCGGTCGCATCGGCCCACACCACGGATCGGACCACACCGGAACCCAAGGAGAAACTCATGTTCTGGACGAAGAAGGTCGTGGTCGGCGATGCCGAGCGCGTCCTGGTTTACCGCAACCGCCGCATCGAGCGCGTGCTCGGCCCGGGCGTGCACAGGCTGCGCGACCTGCGCGACGAGCTCACCCTGGATCACTGCAACATCGGCAACAGCGCCTATGCCGGCAACGACAGCGAAGCGCTGATCGCCGGCCTCGGCGAGCGCCTGTCCGAGTATTTCGTCCTCGCCGACATCGGCAACGACGAAGTCGGTCTGGTGCTGCGCAACGGCCGCTACGCCGAGGTGCTGGCGCCGGGTCTGCGCCGCCTGTACTGGAAGGGCCTGGCGACGATCGAAGTGCGCGCGCTGCGACTGGGCGAGGGCCTGGAAATCGAGCGCGAAGTCGCCGACGGCCTGCGCCAGATCGCCCAGCTCGACCGCGTCGCGGCGCACGGCACCGTGCCGACCGAGTCGGCCGGCCTGCTGTTCGTCGACGGCAAGTTCGTGCGCGTGCTGGCGCCGGGCGCGTACGCGTTCTGGAACCTGCGCAAGAACGTCGCGGTGGAAACCGTGGAGCTGCGCGTGCAGGCGATGGAAGTCTCGGGCCAGGAACTGCTGACCCGCGACAAGGTCACCCTGCGCGTGAACCTCGCCGCCAGCGTGCGCGTGGCCTCTCCGGTGGCCGCGCGCACCAAGGTCGCCAAGTACGCCGAGCACGTCTACCGCGAGCTGCAGTACGGCCTGCGCAAGGCGGTCTCGTCCAAGACCCTGGACGAACTGCTCGGCGACAAGGCCTCGCTCGACGCGGACATCCTCGCCAGCGCGCGCGGCGCCTGCGCCGAGATCGGCGTGGACGTGCTCGGCGTCGGCGTCAAGGACGTGATCCTGCCGGGCGAGATGAAGGAAATCCTCAACGCCGTGGTGCAGGCGGAGAAGACCGCCCAGGCCAACACGATCCGCCGCCGCGAGGAAGCCAACGCGACCCGCAGCCTGCTCAACACCGCCAAGCTGATCGAGGACTCTCCGGTGCTGATGCGCCTGAAGGAACTCGAGGCCTTGGAAAAGATCACCGAAAAGATCGACAAGCTGACCGTCTTCGGCGGTCTGGAGGGAGTCATGAAGCAGCTCGTCAGCCTCAAGGGCCACGGCTGAAACGCAGGGCCGGACGGCATCGCGCCGTCCGGGTTCCGATAGCGCGACAGCGTGATCCAACGCGAACGCCGCCCCGGACGGGGCGGCGCAGGGTCGCGTGCGCGCAACGCAAGCCGCGCGCGGCCGACTATCGGATACGAAATCCCTATGCAAAGCGATATGTACAAAGTGATCGTGGAACGGCCGCGCACGGGCGCCGGCTGGACCAAGCCGGGGCGCCAACCGCGCGAGCCGGACGATCGTCGCGCCTGCGAAGGCATGCGCCCGCGCGGCAGAAGCCGCAAATGGCTCAACGAGAACCTGCGCCCCTTGCAGCGCTGGCTGGAGCGCCAGGCCGGACGCCGCTGGGACGCGGTCTATTCGGAACTGTGCAAGGGCGTGGACCGGCGCAATACCGTGCAGCAGCACATCCACGAACACCTGCGCGATTTCGTCGCCGTCGACGTGCTCGAGATCGGCGGCCGGCTCTGCGTCGCGCGCGATTGGGGCGGCGTTGTCGCCCTGGCCGACAGCCGCTGCGACCTGTACGTGGACCCGCGCAACGGCTGCCTGATGCGCAACGAGGAAGCCGCGGCCGACCGCGCCCGGCGGCGCCGCGAGCATCTGCTCGCAGTGCGGGCGCACGAAGCGGGTTGGCGCGAAGGCGTGCGCCGGCTCGACGACACCGCCCAGCTGCATCGGGTGGATGGCATCTGGTACCGGGTGGAACTCGCGCCGGTGCCGCCGCCGCGTCCCAGCAAGCGCAAGCCCGGCGCCTGCGTGCCGGTGCCGGCGTTCGACGCGCTGCTTCGCGACAAGGTCGGCTCGTGCGCGGGCAAGCGTTGCGGCCTGTACGGCCGCTGCGATGTCTATGCGCGCAGCAAGCGTCAGCTGAGCCAGACCGAATTGATCGCATACCGGCTGCGCAACGGCGACGGGCCCGATCCGTTCGACCCGCGCTGGACCGCCACGCGGCGCGAGCGCACGCGCAAGTGCCGCGGTCCGCTGTACTTCGGCGAACAACACAAGGAACACTGAACCATGAGTACTTCACACTACGAACTGCTCCACGCCGACGAAGGCGTGGCCCCGGTCAAGGCCTGGATCCGCGGGGTGCCGGTCGACGAGGGCGCCAAGCGCCAGCTGCGCAACATCGCCGCCCTGCCCCATGTCGGCCCCTGGGTCGCGGCGATGCCCGACGTGCACCTGGGCAAGGGCGCCACGGTCGGCTCGGTGGTGCCCACGCGCGGCGCGATCATTCCCGCCGCGGTCGGCGTCGACATCGGCTGCGGCATGGCCGCGGTGCGCACCACGCTGCGGGCCCAGGACCTGCCCGACAGCCTGGCCCGCGTGCGCGCGGCGATCGAGCACTGCGTGCCGGTCGGCAACGGCCGCGGCGGCGAGCACCGGCGCCTGCCCGACAGCCATGCCACCCGGCTGGCGAAGTCGGGGCTGGCGACGCGGCTCGACGCGATCCACGCCAAGCACCGCAAGCTGCGCACCGACAAGCTCGACAAGCAGATCGGCACGCTCGGCGGCGGCAACCACTTCATCGAGCTGTGCCTGGACGAGGCCGGCGCGGTGTGGGTGATGCTGCACTCCGGCTCGCGCGGCACCGGCAACCTGATCGGCAGCTACTTCATCGAGCTGGCGCGGATCAAGCTGGAGAAGCGCACGCTCGGCTTCCACCTGCCGGACAAGGACCTGGCCTTCCTGCTCGAAGGCGAGCCCTTGTTCGACGACTACGTCGAAGCGGTCGGCTGGGCCCAGGACTACGCCCGCCACAACCGCGAGGCGATGATGGACCGGGTGCTGCACGCCATGCGCATCCAGCTGCCGAAGTTCCAGCTCGACAAGACCGCGGTCAACTGCCACCACAACTACGTCCAGCGCGAACAGCACTTCGGCGAGCCGTTGTGGGTGACGCGCAAGGGCGCGGTCAGCGCGCGCGAGGGCGAGCTCGGGATCATTCCCGGCAGCATGGGCGCGCGCAGCTACATCGTGCGCGGCAAGGGCAACGCCGACAGCTTCCACAGCTGCAGCCACGGCGCCGGCCGGGTGATGAGCCGGGCCGAGGCGCGCCGCAGCATCACCCTCAAGCAGCACCGCGAAGCCACCGCCCACGTGGAATGCCGCAAGGACGCGGCGGTCATCGACGAATCGCCGGCGGCGTACAAGCCGATCGAGGCGGTGATGGCGGCGCAGGCCGACCTGGTCGAAGTGGTACACACCTTGCGCCAGGTGGTCTGCATCAAGGGCTGAGCCAGGATCCGCGTTGGGTTTGTTGCGGTACTTTGCGCCGCCCGCGAGGGCGGCGTTTTTTTGTTCAGTCGGCCAATACCAGCCGCCAGGCGCCTTCGACGTCGGCCTCGACCTGCGACCACGACGCGCGCTCGGCCCCGCGCAACCGTTCCCAGCCGCGCGCGAGCTCGTCGCGGATGTCGTCCCAATGGCGCTCGCCGTGGTGCAGGCGCGCGCCCAGGCCATAGGTGATGGCCAGTTCGCGGGTACGGTGGGGAATCAGGGCCTGGACCGCGGCGGTCGCGGCGGCCGACGCGGCGTCGGTCCCGCTGGCCTCTTCTGCGCTGATGGAACTGAACCGATCGACGTTTCGAGGCGGCATGGACGAATCCGTTGGCATCCCTTTTGCATCTCGACGATAACGTTTTTTATCGCGCGGGAGTTCGGCAAAAGTCGAATCCGCACGCGCAAAACGCGAGCGATGTCGCAAACGCGAATCGGGGATCGCAGGCATTCGTTCGTCCGCTGCGTGAGCGCCCTGCGACGAACCGGCGACGAACGCCGCTCGCGACTGAACGCGCGTGACCGCATTCACAGCACGGGCGTCGCGCGACAAAGTCCCACCGGCGCGTCCTTGTGCCGGCCACCGCGCGCGAGGGCGCGGCGGATCCGCTAATGGGCGGAACGGGTCGAGAAAACCGTCGTCGCCGCAACCGTATACCGTTGCGCGGGCGCGGCGTACGCCCGGGCCCGCGCGCTCATGCGCGCGCCGGCTGCGCGCGCAGGCGCCACCGCCACTTGAGGTTGACGCCGAGCGTGCCGAGCACGATCAGCGCCACGCCCAGGCTCTGCACCGGCGCCAGGGTGTGGCCGTAGACCGCGTAATCCAGCAGCAGCGCGACCACCGGATAGATGAAGGCCAGCACCGCGATCGTCGCCACCTGCAGGCGCGGGTAGGACGAATAGAACAGCACGTAGCACACGCCGCTGTGGATCAGGCCGAGACCGGCCAGCCAGAACCAGTGCGCGCCGGGCAGCATGACCTTGGCGTAGTCGGCGAACGGCGCCAGCATGACCACCCCGACCAGGCACTGGATCAGCACCACCGCGAACGGCCGCTCGCGGCTGATCCGGCGCGACAGCAGCAACGAGGCGCCGCACAGCACCGCCGCGACGAAGGTCAGGCCGACCCCGATCAGATAGCCGCTGTCGGCGCTGCGCAGCAGCTTGAACGGATCGGCCGAGCACAGCACGCCGACGAAGGCGATCGCGGTCCAGCCGATGTCGGCGGCGCGGCTGCGCTCGCCGTAGAACGCCGCGGCCAGGCCCAGCACCACGAACGGGAAGAAGTGGTAGACCATCGTCGCCACGCCGATCGACGAGCGCTGCATGCCGGCGAACAGGGCGACCCAGTTCAGCACCAGCAGCACGCCGCTGAACACCGCCGAGCGGATCAGCGCACGCTCGCCGAGCAGGCCGCGGAACAAGCCACGCGCCCAACCCCAGGCGAGCAGGAAGACGACGCCGAACACGCAGCGGAACAGCACCGCGGTGATCGCGTCCTGGCCGCTCTCGTGCACGAACACGCCGACCGAGCCGATCAACAGTTCGGCGATCAGCAACTGGATCAGCGCGGTGCGCGAATCGGCGCTCGGCGCGGTGGCGGCGACGGTGCTCATGGGGGGACGGACGGGGACGGGAGGCTCAGGGTAGGTCCGGGCGGTGGACCGATACAGATTCAGTTAGGATGAATTTCGACCGATACAGATTCACCCGCTGTCTTGCTCCCTCTCCCGCTTGCGGGAGCGGGCCGGAGTGAGGGCAAGCGCATCGCCGGGCGGCCGCGCCCTCACCCACCCCCTCTCCCGCTTGCGGGAGAGGGGCTTTCCAGTCGCGAGGTTCGTGATGTCCCAGGAGCTGCTCTACGAACGCCTCGCCGAGCGCATGCGCCGGCAGATCCAGCGCGGCGTGCTGCGCGCCGGCGAACGCCTGCCGTCGCTGCGCCGGCTCGGCCGCGATCAGCGCATCAGCCTGGCCACCGCGGTCGAGGCTTACCAGCAACTCGAACGCGAAGGCCTGATCGAGGCGCGGCCGCGCTCGGGCTACTACGTGCGCGCCGCGCCGGCGGCGCCGCCGCGCAGCCACCGCGCTCGCCATCTGTCGCGCGCGCCGACGCCGATGCGCAATCCCGCGCTGCTCGGCGTGCTCGATGTGCAATCGCGCCGCGACCTGGTGCCGCTGCACGCCGCGACCCCGGCCGCGGCGCTGCTGCCGAGCGCCGCGCTGGCCGCATCGGTGACCCGGGCGATGCGCCGCGATCCCGCCGCCGCGCTCGGCTACACCGTGCCGCAGGGCCTGCCGGCGCTGCGAGAGCGCATCGCCCAGCGCTACGCGCAATGCGGGGTGGAGATCGATCCGGACGAGGTCATCGTCACCGCCGGCGCGATGGAGGCGATCAGCCTGACCCTGCGCACGCTGACCCGGCCCGGCGACATCGTGATCCTGGAAACGCCGACCTACCACGGCCTGTTGCAGGCGGTGGCCGCGCACGGGCTGCGCGTGCTGGAGATCCCCAACCATCCCGGCCGCGGCCTGGATCCGGCGCAACTGCGCGAACTGCTCGAACGCCACGCCGTGCGCGCGGCGCTGCTGGTGCCGAACTTCAACAACCCGCTCGGCAGCCTCACCGGCGAGGCGGCCAAGCGCGAGATCGTCGCCGCCTGCGCCGCGCACGGCACGGTGTTGATCGAGGACGATCTGTACGGCGAACTGGCCTATTCGGGCGAACGGCCCGCGCCGCTGCGCCGCTACGACGACGGCGAGCATGTCGTCACCTGCGGCTCGTATTCGAAGATCCTCGCGCCCGGCCTGCGCGTGGGCTGGATGCTCGGCGGCCGGCGGCGCTCGGAGCTGCTGCGCACCAAGAGCTTCTCCACCGTCGCCACCGCGACCCTGCCGCAGATGGCGCTGATCGACTTCCTCGCCCGCCACGACATCGAACGCGGCCTGCGCCGCCTGCGCCGCGCCTTGGCCGGCAACGCCCAGGCCTACCGGCAGGCGCTGCTGGACCACTGGCCCGAGGGCACCTGCGTGGCCGAACCGGCCGGCGGGATGACGCTGTGGGTGGAGTTGCCCGAACGCAGCGACGGCCAGGCCTTGTTCGAAGCGGCGCTGGCGCGCGGCATCGGCATCCTGCCGGGGCATCTGTTTTCCAACCGCGGCGATTACACCCACCACGTGCGGTTGAGCTGCGGGCAGCCGTGGGATCGGGCGATGGAAGCGGCGTTGAAGACGTTGGGCCAGTTGGCCAAGCAACTCGCGCGATAGCCGCGCGGCATTCCTGTAGGAGCGGCGCGAGCCGCGACCGCGACAACGCAACTACGCCGCGAGCTTCGTCATGGTTGCGTTGCCGCAGTCGCGGCTTGCGCCGCTCCTACAGGGTGCGACCCTACATTCGCCGCTATCGAAACGAAACGAGCCGCGGTCCCGCGACCGCGGCTCGTTTCGTTATCGCTTCGGGCCGGACCGGCCCCGTCTCAGGCCTGCGCCGTCAACAGGCTCGGCAGGAACTGGCTCAACGCGGTCTTGACCTGATCGACGGTGAGGTCGGGCTGGCTGATCGCGCGCATCGCCAATCCTTCGATCAACGACTGCAGGATCAACACCCGCGTGCCGACCTGGTCCTGCGGCACGCCCAGGCCGCCCTCGGCGGCGCTGCGCGCGAACCACGAGGCCAGATCCGCCCGGAACACCTTGTCGGAGGCGTGCGTGGCCGCGGCGATCTCCGGATCGCGCGTGGCTTCGGCGGTCAGCTCCAGGAACAAGGCCGCGCTGGTGATGCCGGGATCGTTGGCCTGCCATTGCTGGAAGACCTCGGCGATCCCGCCGACCAGGTCGCTGCTGGTGTTGAGCTTGGCCACATCGGCCCGGGCCTCCTCGAGCTGGCGCTCGATGATGGCCAGGATGATGTCGTTCTTGCCCTTGAAGTAGCGGTAGATCAGCCCGGCGCTCATGCCCGCGGTTTCGGCGATGTTGGCCATGCTGGCGGCATGGAAGCCGTGCACGACGAAACATCGCTGCGCCGCGACCAGGATGCGCTCGCGCTGGGCCTGCGCGCGCGCGGCGGCCTTGGCGCTGGGCTTGGCGGTCGTGTTGCCGGGGCTGCTCATTGGCTGCGCTCGTTCCAGCCACCTCCGAGCACTTTGTACAGCGCGACCCGATTGCTCTGCTCGGCCAGGCGCGTGGTCACCAGCCCCTGCTGCGCGCCGTACAGCGTGCGCTGGGCATCGAGCTGGTTGAGGTAGCTGTCGCGGCCGGCCTTGTAGCGCGCGGTCGACAACTGGTCGGCGCGCGCGGCCGCCTCGACCAGCGCTTCCTGCGCCTGGCGCTGTTCGGCCAGGGTCTTGGTCAGCGCCAGCGCGTCGGACACGTCGCGGAAGCCGGCCTGGATCGCCTTCTCGTACTGGGCCAGCGCGATCTTCTGGTCGGCCTTCGCCGAGGCCAGGTTGGCGCGCAGCTTGCCGCCCTGGAAGATCGGGATGTTGACCACCGGATTGACCAGCCAGCTGCGGGTGTTCGAATCGAACAGCCCCGACAGTTCGTTGCTGGCGCTGCCGAGGAAGCCGGTCAGGCTGATCGACGGGAAGAACGCGGCGCGCGCGGCGCCGATGTTGGCGTTCTGCGCGCGCAGCAGGTGCTCGGCCTGGAGCACGTCGGGACGGCGCAGCAACACCTCCGACGGCAGCCCCTGCGGCAACGCCGCCAGGCCGGCGACGCCGGCGGTGAGCTTGCTCGGCAGCAGCGCCGGATCGACCTGTTCGCCGACCAGCAGGTTCAGCGCATTGGTGTCCTGCGCCACCTGCCCGGCGTAACGCGCCGCGTCGGCGCGCGCCTGTTCGACCTGGGTCCGCGCCTGGCTCAGTTCAAGCCCCGAGACCGCGCCGAGTTCGCGACGCTTCTGGGTCAGGTCGTAAGCCGACTGCTGGTTCTTCAGCGTCGCCTCCGACACCGACAGCAGCTCGCGGTCCGCGGCCAGGGTCAGGTAGGCGTTGGCGACTTCGGCGATCAGGCTCAGCTGGGCGGCGCGGCGCGCCTCCTCTTCGGCGAAGTAACGCTGCAACGCCGACTGGCTCAGGCTGCGTACGCGGCCGAACAGGTCGAGCTCGAAGTTGGCGATGGACGCGCCGGCCTGGTACTCGTCGACGACCTGCTGGTTGTCGCCGCCGGTGCGCCGCAGCTGCGCCGTGGCGTTCAACGCGGGCAAGCGGTCGGCGCGCTGGATGCGGTACTGCGCGCGCGCCTTCTCGACGTTGAGCACGGCCACGCGCAGGTCGCGGTTGTTGTCCAGCGCGCGGCCGATCAGCTGCTCCAGGTTCGGGTCTTCGAAGAAATCGCGCCAGCCGATGTCGGCCACCGCCGCGCCTTCGCTCGCGGCGGCGGTTTGCGACGCCGCCGGATCGGAGGTCAGCGGCTGCGCGCCGACGAAGGACTGGGTGGTCGGCGGCAGCGGCCACTGCGCCGGGATGCCGGCCTCCTGCGCCGGCAGCTTGGGCGCCAGGCTCACGCAGCCGGTCGCCGCCAGGGCGATCGCCAGCGCCAGGGCGTGGGTCGAAAACTTACTCATGGCTCTGCGCTCCTTGGGCGCTGTGCTCAGCGGGCGCGTGTTTCTTGCGGACGAAGATCTTCTCGACTACGACGAAGAACAGCGGGACGAAGAAGATGCCCAGGAAGGTACCCACGACCATGCCGCCGAGCACGCCGGTGCCGATCGCGCGCTGCGCGCCGGAACCCGCGCCCGAGGCCAGGGCCAGCGGCAACACGCCCAGGCCGAACGCCAGCGAGGTCATGATGATCGGGCGCAAGCGGTCGCGGACCGCGGCCAGCGTGGCCTCGATCAGGTCCATGCCCTTCTCCAGGTTTTCCTTGGCGAACTCCACGATCAGGATCGCGTTCTTGCTCGACAAGCCGACCGTGGTGAGCATCGCCACCTGGAAGTACACGTCGCGCTCCATGCCGCGCGCCCAGGTCGCCAACACCGTGCCGAGGATGCCCATCGGCGCGATCAGCAGCACCGAGGTCGGGATCGCCCAGCTCTCGTACATCGCCGCCAGACACAGGAACACGATCAGCAGCGACAGCGTGTACAGCAGCGGCGTCTGCGCGCCCGCCTGGCGTTCCTGGAACGACAGGCCGGTCCACTCCAGGCCGATGCCCTGCGGCAACTGCGCCACCAGCTTCTCGACCTCGGCCATGGCCTGGCCCGAGCTCACGCCCGGCTTGGCCTCGCCGTTGATTTCCAGCGCGGACACGCCGTTGTAGCGCTCCAGGCGCGGCGAGCCGTATTCCCAACGGGTCGTGGCGAACGCCGAGAACGGCACCATCTCGCCCTTGTCGTTGCGCACGTACCAGCGGTTGAAGTCGCTGGGCACCATGCGGAACGGCGCATCGGCCTGCACGTAGACGCGCTTGACCCGGCCGCGGTCGACGAAGTCGTCGATGTACTGGCCGCCCCAAGCCGCCTGCAAGGTCGAGTTGATGTCGGCGATGCTCAGGCCCAGCGCGGCGGCCTTCTGGTTGTCGACGTCGACGCGGAACTGCGGGGTGTCCTCCATGCCGTTGGGACGCACGTTCTGCAGCAACTGGCTCTGCGCGGCCATGCCGAGGAACTGGTTGCGCGCGGCCACCAGCGCATCGTGGCCGAGCGCGCCGTTGTCCTTCATGTAGAACACGAAGCCGTTGGAGTTGCCCAGTTCGAACACCGCCGGCGGCGCCAGCGCGAACACGAACGCGTCCTTGATCTGCATGAAGCGGCCCATCGCGCGGCCGACCACGCCGTTGACGCTGTTGTCCGGCGCGGGGTTCTTGCCGAAGCTCATCCACGACTTGAAGCGGTCGCCCCAGCTGGTGGCGCGCTCTTCCCACGGCTTGAGCTGCGAGAACGCCATGCCCGCGTTCTGGCCGTTGCCGGCGAAGCTGAAGCCCTGCACGGTGAACAGCGAATCCACGGCCGGGTCGTTGAGGAACTGGTCCTCGACCTTCTTCAGCACTTCGCCGGTGCGTTCCTGGGTCGCGCCGACCGGGGCCTGCACGATGGTGAACAAGAAGCCCTGGTCTTCCTGCGGCAGGAACGAGGACGGTAGGCGGAAGAACAGCACGCCCATCAGCGCGGCCATCGCCGCAAACACGATCATGAAGCGGCCGGCGCGGGTGACGATGCCGTGGACCACGCCCTGGTACTTCTTGTTGCCGGCGTCGAACTTGTTGTTGAACCAGCCGAAGAAGCCCTTGTCGGACGCGTGATGGCCCTTCTGGATCGGCTTGAGCATGGTCGCGCACAGCGCCGGGGTCAGCACGATCGCGACCAGCACCGACAGGAACATCGCCGAGACGATGGTCACCGAGAACTGGCGGTAGATCACGCCGGTGGCGCCGCCGAGGAAGGCCATCGGCACGAACACCGCCGACAGCACCAGGCCGATACCGATCAGGGCGCCGGTGATCTGGTCCATCGACTTGCGCGTGGCTTCCTTGGGCGAGAGGCCTTCCTCGCTCATCACGCGCTCGACGTTCTCGACCACGACGATGGCGTCGTCGACCAACAGGCCGATGGCGAGCACCACCGCGAACATGGTCAGCATGTTGACCGAGTAGCCGAACAGCGCGAGCAGGCCGAACGTACCCAGCAACACCACCGGCACCGCGATCGTCGGGATCAGGGTGGCGCGGAAGTTCTGCAGGAACAGGTACATGACCAGGAACACCAGCACGATCGCTTCGAGCAGGGTCTTGACCACTTCCTCGATCGCCACGCGCACGAACGGCGTGGTGTCGAACGGCGTCACCGCCTTGAGGCCCTTCGGGAACGAGGGCTTGAGCTGCTCCAGCTCGGCCTGCACCGCCTGCGCGGTGGCCAGCGCGTTGGCGCCGGTGGCCAGCGAGATGGCGATACCGGTGGCCGGCTTGCCGTTGAAGCGGGCGATGGTGCTGTAGTCCTCCTGGCCCAGCTCGACGCGGGCGACGTCGGACAGCTTCAGCACCGCGCCGGTGCTGTTGGCGCGCACCACGATCTGCTTGAACTGTTCGGCGGTCTGCAGGCGATCCTGCGCGGTGATGGTGGCGTTGAGCTGCTGGCCCTTGACCGACGGCGTACCGCCGAGCTGGCCGACCGCGACCTGGGCGTTCTGCGCGCGCAGGGCGTTGATGACGTCGGTCGGGGTCAGCTTGTAGGTGTTGAGCTTGTCGGGATCGAGCCAGATCCGCATCGCGTACTTGGTGCCGAACAGCTGGGTGCTGCCGACGCCGTTGACGCGGGCGAGCGGGTCGACCAGGTTGGCGGCCACGTAGTCGGCGATGTCGGCGCCGTTCATGCTGCCGTCCTCGGACACGAAGCCGATGACCTGCAGGAACGACGAGTTCGCCTTGGACACGCTCACGCCCTGCTGCTGCACGATCTGCGGCAGCAACGGGGTGGCCAGCTGCAGCTTGTTCTGCACCTGCACCTGGGCGATGTCCGGATCGGTGCCGCTTTCGAAGGTCAGCGTCACCGAGGCCTGGCCGTCGGACGAACTGGTCGCCGACATGTACATCAGGCCGTCGATGCCCTTCATGTTCTGCTCGATGATCTGGGTCACCGAGTTTTCGACGGCTTTGGCCGAGGCGCCGGGATACGACGCGTTCACCGCGACCGTGGGCGGCGCGATGGTGGGATATTGCGAGATGGGCAGCCGGGTGATCGCGATCGCGCCACCGAGCATGATGATGATCGCCAGAACCCACGCGAAGATGGGGCGATCGATGAAGAACCGTGCCATGAATGTCTCCGATTACTGCTTCGGCGCGGCGGCGGGGGCCGCCGGCTTGGCCGGCGCGGCGCCCTTCTCGGTCGCGTCCACCGGCATGCCGGGGCCGATCTTCTGCAGGCCTTCGACGATGACCTTGTCGCCGGCCTTCAGCCCGCCCTCGACCAGCCACTTGTCGCCGATGGCCTGGCCGACCTTGATCTCGCGCGGCTCGACTTCGCTCTTGGCGTTGACGACCAGCGCGGTGGCGTTGCCCTTGGGATCGCGGGTCACGCCCTGCTGCGGCACCAGCAGCGCGTTCTGGCGCACGCCGGTACCGACCTGGGCGCGCACGTACATGCCCGGCATCAGGATGTTGTCGGGATTCGGCACCACCACGCGCAGCAGGAAGCTGCCGGTGCCTTCATCGACCGTGACCTCGGAGAACGCCAGCTTGCCGTCGTGTTCGTAGCGGCTGCCGTCCTCGAGCAGGATCTGCACCGGCGTGCTCGCCTCGCTCAGCGTGCCCGCGGCGATCTGCTTGCGCAGGGCCAGCAGTTCGGCGCTGGACTGGCTGATGTCGACGAACACCGGATCGAGCTGCTGCACCACCGCCAGCGCATCGGCCTGATTCGCGGTGACCAGCGCGCCGGCGGTGACCGCCGACTTGCCGATGCGGCCGCTGATCGGCGAGACGATGCGCGCGCGGCCGAGGATGACCCCGGTGCTGGCGACCTGGGCGCGGCCGGCGGCGACGTCGGCGCGGGCCTGCTTGAGCGTCGCGGTCGCGTTCTCGTCGTCCTGCTTGCTGACCGCGTCGATCTTGACCAGCTCGGTCGAGCGGCGCGCGTTGAGCTGGGCCGAATTCAGCGACGCCTCGGCGCGCGCCAGCGTGGCCTTGGCGTTCTCGGCGTCGGCCGCGTAGGTCTTGTCGTCGAGCTGGTACAGCGGCTGCCCCGCCTTGACCAGCCCGCCTTCGGTGAACAGGCGCTTCTCGACGATGCCGTTGACCTGCGGCCGTACCTGCGCGACCAGCGACGCGCTGGTCCGGCCCGGCAGCTCGCGGGTCAGGGTGATGGTCTCGGGCTTCAGGGTCACCACGGTGACTTGGCCCTTCTGGCCGCCCGGCCCGCCGGGGCCGCCTTGTTGATCGCCGCCCTTACCGCAGGCCGCGAGGGCCAGCGCAAGCGCGGAAACAGTGAAAATTGCCTTGTAGGACATGGACTTGCGCGACGGCATTGGGGGAGCCTCAGGTCGGTGGTGCGGCCGGGACGGACTGCGGGCGGACCGTAGAATGAACGATCATTCTCTTTTTTTGAGTGTGAACGTTCCATCAACGGGAAGGCCGGAGATGTGCCGTTTCAGGGATTGAGGGCGCGGAGGATGTGTTTTTTTGTGCAGGGCAGCAACGAAAATGCGAATTGCGCAAAGTTGATTGGCTCGCCGGGGCGGCGCACTCATCATGCGAGGGCTGCAGTCGCGGCCTGCGCGGCTCATAGAGGCAAATGCTGCGCGAGGTACTTCAACCTCAAGCACGGCGCGGCCTTGCGGCCGCGCGATCTAGCCGCCCCTAAGAAGGCCGAGAGCAAAACCAGGAACTACGCACCTGATCGATCTGTATGAATGCGAGGGTACGTTCTCGATCGCGCTCAGCTTGATCGGCCCGCCCCGTAAGGCCGCACTTGGCCTTGCAAAATCGCTTCTATCGAAGCGAAGCCTGCTGGCTCGAACTCTGGACCAGCACACCTCATAAGGTGGTCTATGCCGTGGGATAAACGCTTAGCTCGATAAGCAAGCCGGCATCAACGACTTCCTGACGCGGTTTGATCCGACCGGTATATGTCGCACTCTCGTTGTAAACCGCAATCCTCAACGTCAAGCCCGCCTGGGAAGCGAATTCACCCAACACACCGATTCTTTCCAAATTGGCCTCCAGGCACGAATCGGTGTCCGTGTACTCGCATGGATCTTCTAGGGTCAATCCCCAGGATGAATCCGCTGCCTCGACTACCGGCATCTGCCTAATCAACCCGTCCAATTTGGAGCGTGGGATCACACTCGGATTCGAGATCGCAAGAAGCGCCTCAATGGAAACCCGGCTCATGGATTACTCTTCGGATTGTTCGGCTCAGTGAAATCCGGAATTCCGTTACGGTCGCAATCCAGATCGGAACACCCCAACTCAGTAGGCGTAATCTGCCAAGGAATCAGCCACTCCAAAAGCCCGAGATCGGCACTACCTCTTTCACTGCTCCGCCCCTTCTTCTTAGTGTCCGGCGTAGGGCAACCCAAATCATCCCACTCCTTGCGCAATGCTTCCGCCTCTTCCTTCGTGAGGTCGGGGTCGCCAGCCTTCTTGACTTGCCGGTGGTACCACCGCCAGAACTGCTTTGGCAGCCCAAAGAACTGGTCGAACTTACTCAGACCGTAAGGATCCTTATAGCTGACCGGATCCCCGCCTACATAAGCATAGGTACTCGGACCAGCAATCAAGCCTATAGGGTCACTCTGAATGTATCGTCCTATTGCCGCGTCATAATCGCGGAAATAATTGTAAAACTGGTTGCTCGCAGCATCATATCGCTGCCCCGGAAATCGCATGTCGAACACAAGCGATGTACCGTCAAGATCGGGATCCTGGTTCGGTGCACTGGCGCCAAACACCTCACCCTTGGCATCCCAAGTCCAGACCGCGACATCACGAGCAGAATCGATGACAGCGCGCGGCGTTCCGAGATGATCTGATTGGACGTAATGCAGAGCCTGGACTCCGCCGCCCCCCACAATCAATCCGACGGGAATGCCGTCAAGCCACACCACCTGCTGCTTGGCTACGCCGATGCCATCGTAGTCACCGATCCAATTGCCAGCCTCGTCGTACAGCGTGTAGCTATCGACGGAACTTGCCTCCACACTCGAGACTGCAACACGTTCGCCGACGGTATTGTAGAGATAGCTGGCCTTGACCTCGCCCGCCTGCTTGAACTGGCTCAATCGATCGTTCGCGTTGTAAACGAACTCTTTCGCCATGCCTCCCACGCTAACGGAATTACCTACCGCGTCGTAGCCACGAATCACGCCGCCGACGCTGCTTAGGCGGTGACTGGTCGCCGGATAAACGTAAGCATCGGTGATACCGCCATGCAGCAGACTCTTACGGTTACCCGTTTCATCGTAGGCATAGGTTTCCAGCGGATTGGACAAGCCGTCGCGAGTAACGGTCAGCCGGCCGAGCGTGTCGTAGTCGTACTTCGCCTGAATCGCACTGTTCAAGCCATCCTTCAGCTCGGTTAATTCGCCGACCGCGTTGTAGCCATACCCCACCGACAGACCGCCACTGGCGTTATCGAGGATCGTCTTCGCACGGTAATCCAGATCGTAGGTGCGGCTCAGGACACGGCCGTTGCCATAGGTCCAATCGGTCACCGGGCCAAAGGGACTGTAAGTCGCGTTGCTCAACAGCAACGCGCGGACGCCACCATTCGGTCGAACGCCGATCTCCTTGATCCGGGCCTGCGCATCGCGCACATAGTCCACGATCGCGCCGTCGGGATAGGTAACGGTGCTGAGCTGCCCTCCGAGGGTGTAGGTGTAACTCAGGCTGAAACTCTTGCCCGCAACGATCTGCACCTTGCGCGCCACTTGCCCGAAGCGGTCGTAGCAGTACTTCAGCTCTGTTCCATCGGCACGCATCGCGGCAACTCGGCCGGTCGCGAAAGTCTCGCCGGCCGTGCAGACGCTGTTGACCGTGTCGTAGTCGTACTCCACATCAGCCGGTCCGCTGGCGGTGTAAAACACGGCTTTCGGGCGACCGAGCGCGTCGTAGGTGTAACGATGCGGCACTGCGTCGTTGGCGTCCTGCTTGGTCGCGACCCTGCCTGCGGCGTTATAGGTGTAATCGGTGATGCCGGTGTCCGGGCTGGTCAGCCGGGTCTGATCCCCGAAGCCGTTGTAGGCGTAGATGGTATTCAGTCCCTTCGGATCGGTGACTTTGGTCAGCCGGTCGAGCGCGTCGTACTCGAATTTGGTTTCGACGTTGAGGCCGCCGACATCCTGCAGCGTCCGCACCAACCGATTCAGCGGGTCGTAGCCCTGATCGGTGATCCGGCCAAGCGCGTCGGTCGTACGGTCCTTGTTGCCGCTGGCGTCGTAGCGATACACCGTCGCGTTCTGCGAGGCGTCCTTGTTGGCCTGCAGTTGATCGAGTTGGTTGTAGACGCGCGAGAGCGTCCGCTTGAGGGTACCGTCGCTGGCGTGGGTATCCTCTTTCAAGCGATTGCCGGACGCGTCGAGCGTGTAGCGGATCGAATTGCCCTGTGCGTCCTCGATCCGAACCAAACGGTTGTCGACGTCGTAGCCGTACGTCGTCGTCGCGCCATCGGGCAACACGACCTTCTTGACCTGCCCCGTGGGCCAGTACTCCATGCGGGTAATGCGATCGTCGGTCTCGACGACATCGTTGGCGCCGCGTTGCTTGGTCGCCAGCACACGTCCGCGGTCGTCGTACTCGATGTCGGTCCTTACGCCGTTGGCGTCGCGCGTGGCCGCGGGCCGCCCCATGCCGTCGTAGCCCAAGTACTCGGTGACATGGCCCAGCGCGTTCTGGAGTTTCCACAAGTCGCCCTTGCGGTAAGCGCAAGGAGCCGAAGAACCGGCACAGGACGGATCGTCGTTCTGGTAATAGACGAACGAGCTAACGTCAGCGACATCGCTCCGGGGACCATCCACCGACCGCAAACGGCCCAAGACCGGGCAAGTGGCCGCTGCAACATCTGCCGCCTCGCAGTAGGCGTACGTAGTTGTTCGGGTCGCGCTGGTAGCCGGATCTACTTGCGTCGCGGTCAGCACCTGGCCGCGATCGTTGTAGACGAAGTCCTGCTGCGATTTCAGCGCATTCGACGCATCGTAAACGCGACGGCTGGCGACTTCGTTGAAATTCGGGTTCCAGTCGGTTCGCACCGTGCGGGTGAACGCGGTCGCTGAACCACCCTCGCTCAATCCCTCGACCCGGGAAGTTTCCTGCAATCCGTTGTAAGCGTAATTCGTGCGGTTACGCTTGCCATCGATGCTGCTGGTCAGCCACATCCAGTCGTAATTGCGAGTGATGCGCTCGGCCACCGATCCGTCGGTGGCGCTCAGCAGAATCTCGGACGGCTTGCGGAAAGGCGTTTCGACGAACTGATAGGTCTTCTTCGCCCCGCCCGGCAGGGTCACCTCGACGTTGCCGGTGTCCTTATAGTCGGACGTCACCCGGCCGATGCCATCGGCGTGTTCACTGCGGGTGACCCGGCCGTAGCGGCCGTAGCTGTAGGTCGCGATGCGCTTTCCGGCTTCGTCGATCACACCCGTCATATAGTCCGCGAAATCGGCCGGGGCGCACTGCGCGACGGGCTGGTCGGCGGCATCGCGGCACAGGTGCGCGGGCTCGGCGTACAAGTAACTGCGTCCCTGTTCGCTTTGCCCCACGGGTATGGAGGCACCGATCAACCGGCCTTGTGCGTCGTAACCGTACTCGACCAGCACCTTGCCGCCGGTCTTGATCCGGCTGATCACGGTATCGGTGCGGGTCTCGTCGGGTTCGGACCCGACCGGGACCGTCACTTGGCCGTACTCGAACTCCAGGGTGCGGCCGGTATCGCTCACGACCCGATTCAAGGCCCCACGCACCGCGCAGGTGCCGGCCTGGAACTCCGCGTCCGTGCAGTACTTGAGGTCATAACTCCGCTGACCTTGCTCGATCCGGAGCAAGCTACCATCGTCGGCGAATCGCAACTGCTTGCCATTGCCCAACGCCATGCGCCAGCGCCCGGACACCGCCGCCACCGGATCGCTCTCGCGATAGAGCACGACCCCGGGCCGACTCGGCGACTTGAACGCATTGCCGCTGACGAACTGGAACTGCTCGTAGTAGCCGTCGCTGCGCATCCAGGTGCGCATGCAGGTATCGCCGCCGCAGCTAGAGCGGTTCATGATCCAGTCCGAGAACGTATGGGCCCAGTTCCCACCCATACCCGACCGGGTCGGGATGTCGCGAATGGAGTTATAGGCGCGGACGAAGCTCAACCCGTCCCAATCGAAGTCGGTTTCGCGGTACTCCTTGTTGCCGGTCGCAGCAACGCAAGGATTCCCGTTCTTGGTGCAGGAGTCGTACTGCCTGGAGACGACGCTGATGTAGCCCGTCGTTTCGTTGACGCATACCTCCGGCCAGCGGCCTCCCATCTCCGACGACTTGCCCCGGAAATCTTTTGGACACATGTAGTAATCGGTTCGCCGAACTACCGGATAATAAGTTTGGTCGCCCGACGTGGCCACGAACTCTCGCTCGTGCGTACGCCATACCGAAACGAAACTGCGTCCGGTCGTCGAATCCGGTGCGACTCCATACCACGTTGACGGCGGCATCGGCGAATACTCGCCTCGATAACTCCCCGACCAGTCCGGCCCGTAAGGCCATGTCCGCAGCAGATCGGTCTTGAGGGTCTCTTCGCTGTCGCAACCATAGGAGACGACCGATGAGATCGGAACCCGGGTACCACAGTTCGCAGTACCCCAGGCGCCGCCGCCGTTGACAGTGACGCTCCAATACCACGAACCGAACAGACGCTCGGGGGCCTTCGGCGGCACGCTGTAATACAGGGTGTAGTTGCCATTCGGAGACTGGCTGGGGCTGGTCGACCGCAAGTATTTACGGCCAACGGCAGGCACCGGTTCTTGCCGGAGGAACGCCTCAGCGGCGCCCAATGTGTCGAAACAGCGATAGGTCGGCGCCGGCGCATCGCGATTGTCCGCGCAATACTCGATCTTTTGCTGCTCGGCCTGGACCGGGAGGCACCACACGGCGGCGAAAACGATCGACAGAAGTCCCGCAATGAAACGCAGGCTCCTACGCCGTATGGCACCCTGCCCCCCTGACCCGCTCGACTCGCCGATATTGCCGGACGCGCCGCTACCATTCTCCGTGTCCCCGATTGCCATCCCAACACTCCATTTAGCGCGTTCAGATCCAGCCCGAAGGACGCGACTCTTCCTTGAGCACCAGACATCCGAAAGCATAGCCGACCTTGATCGCAGCAGATGGCATTCGACGCGAAACACTCGTGCGTTGGGCGCATGCACAAGATTGATGCACCTGCGTTCGCCTGACCCCATCGCCGAGCCGCAGCCGGCTCACCGATACGGGTTATAGCTATACGCCCCGCTCACCGCCTCCGGAATCCGGAAGTAGTTCATCGTCAGCCCCACCGGATCCGTCGCCAGCGCGCCGCGCCCCGGGCCGTCGTTGCTGTCGTCCCAGCCCCACGGCGCGTTCGCCGCGTTGACGCTGCAGCCGATCGCGCCGCTGCCGCAGCCGCCGCTCTTGTCGCCGGCGAAGCTGCCATAGCCGGCGAACAGCGACGGGTTGTTGCGCTGGTCCCACATGCCGCCGGGTTCGAAGATGTCGATGAGCTTGTATTTGACGTCGCGGTCGTCGGGGCTTGAGGGGACTTCGGCCACGGTCAGCGAGGGGTAGTAGACGACGCCGTCGCCCTTGATGTCGTACGCGGGCCAGGCCTTGAGGCCGTGGCCCTTGGCTTCCTGCGCGGTCACCGGGTGCGGGGCGCCGAGGTAGCTCAGGAACGACAGGCTGCCGTCGACGTTCTCGGCGTTGCCGGTCCAGTCGCTGCCGGCGGGGACGTAGGAAAAGAAATCGGTGTGGGCGACGGTGACGGCGGCCTTGAGCGTGCCGTAGGCGCTGCCGTCGCGGGCGACGGCGAACATCACGCCTTCGGCGTCGTTCTCGTGTTCGGTGTCGAAGAACGAGTCGGTCCAGTCGCGCGGGTGGAAGAACAGGTAGGTGATGTACCAGTGGGTCGCGGTCTCGACCACCGAGTAATAGGCGTGGGCGGCCAGCGGGTACGCGGCCTGGCCGGCGCGGTCCCAGTTGTTGCGCGCGTCGAGGTCGCCGTCGAAGTCGTAGCGGGCGATGTAGTCGGCGGCGCCGCCGAGGGCATGGCTGCCGGTCTGGTCGACATCCTGATAGTGCACCGGCGCCCAGCGCAGGGCGAGCGCGGCGCGGTCGGCGGCATTGGCCGCGGACAGCGCGGCGGCGTTGGCGCCGAAGGCGGCGAGCAGGCCGAGGCCGGCGACGGCCGCGCGCACGGCGCGGCGCAGCGTGGAGGAAACGGGTCGGAGCATGGCAACGGTCCTGGCGTCTGGGCGAACGCCGGAGCTTGCCTGGGCCGCGATGGCAGCGTTGTTGCAAGCGCGGCCGCGACGGCGGCCGCGTGCGCGATCCGCTCGTAAGGTCTCGGTATAAACGGGCGGCGGTCACCGCGCGCGGGCGAGGCGTGCTGCGATGCGGGAGGCGCGAAGAGAACGGCTGGCGTCTGCGGACACGGGACTGGCGACGATGAGGCGCGACCAAGCAACAAGCACGGCGCGCGCCAAGAAAGACGACGGCATCGCTCAGGGCGATGCCGCCGTCGTCATCCTGTTTTCAACCGGCGCGAATCGACTCGACGCGATGCCGCCGCGAAGCCTCAACCGCGCCCGCCGCCCTGCGCCGCGATCTGCCGCAGCGCCGCTTCGAACTGCTCCACCGGCTGCCCGCCCTGGATCAGATGGCGGTCGTTGATGATCACCGACGGCACCGCGCTGATCCCGGCCTCCTGGTAGAAGCGTTCCTGCTGGCGCACGTCCTGCGCGTACTCGTCGGAATCGAGCACGGCGCGGGCGCGCTGCGCGTCCAGGCCGCTCTCGCCGGCGACCGCCGCCAGCACCTCGCGCGAGGACACGTCGCGCCCGTCGGTGAAGTAGGCCTTCAGCAGCGCGTGCTTGAGCGCGCGCTCGGCGTCCGTGCCCTGGGTGCCGGCCCAATGCAGCAGGCGGTGGGCGTCGAAGGTGTTGTAGATGCGGTCGCGCTCGCCGAACGCGAAGCCGAGCGCGGCGCCGCGCTGGCGCAGCGCTTCGCGGTTGCTCGCCAGTTGCTCGGCGCCGAGGCCGTACTTGTGCGCCAGGTGCTCGTCGATGTTCTCGCCCTCCGGCGCCATCTGCGGATTGAGCTCGAACGGCTGGAAATGCAGTTCGACCTCGACCTCGCCGTCGAGCCGGGCGATGGCCTGCTCCAGCGAATTCAGGCCGACCGCGCACCACGGGCAGACCACGTCGGAAACGAAATCGATCTTGACCTTCGGGGTGGGGGAAACGGCGGTCGAATTCATGGCAAGGCTCCGCGCAGCGCGCGATTCGGCGATTGGCCTACACGATGCGGCCGGCGCCGGCCGCCATCAAGACCGGGCCGGCCGCACCGGCGGATCGATGCGTTCCATTGTCCGTGGGGAGCGGCGATCGACATGGCGCCGGCGCCGGCACGAGCGCATCGCGTCGTCGTCCCCAGGGTTCTTTCGCCAGCGCCGGCGTGCGCCGGCAACACCGATTCGGCCTCGTTCAACGACAGCAACCCAAACGGCCGGCGACTTTGCCGCAACTGACCGTTGCCGCACCGGCGCTGGCGCGGACCGCACGCTGTGGCCACACTGTCGCCCGCCTCTTCCCCGATTCATTCGATCCCACCGCGCGCCGCGCCGGCGCGCCCGAGCGAACCGCGACGTGCGCGGCGCGCGGCCTGGCGCCGCTCGTCGTACCCGCAATCCAACCGTCGAAGCCTTCCGCCATGAGCGCCAACGCCGTCCCCGCTTCCGCCGTCCGCCCGCTCTGGCAGGGACGCGCCTGGGTCCTGGCCGGCATCGTGCTGTCGGCGTTCACCTTGCGCACCGCGGTGACCTCGCTGACCCCGCTGCTGGATGCGCTGGGCCGCGAATTCGGCTTCGGCGCGACCATGACCGGCGTGTTCGGCATGGTTCCCACCGCCGCGTTCGCGCTGTTCGGCGTGGCCACGCCCGCGCTGGCCCATCGCATCGGCCTGGAGCGCGCGGCGCTGCTGGCGATGGCGGTGGCGGCTCTGGGCCTGCTCGCGCGCGGCTTCGTCGGCGACACCTGGCAACTGCTCGCCGCCAACGCGGTGGCGCTGGCCGGCATGGGCGTCGGCAACGTGGTGCTGCCGCCGCTGGTGAAACGCTATTTCGGCGACCGCGTCGGCGCCGTCAGCACCGCCTACATCACCGTGCTGCAGCTCGGCACGATCCTGCCCGCATTGGCCGCAGTGCCGCTGGCGCAGGCCGCCGGCTGGCGGATCTCGCTGGCCTCGTGGTCGCTGGTCGCCGCGGCCGCGGCGCTGCCGTGGATCAGCGTGCTGTGGATGGAAGCGCGCGGCCGCTCGGCGCAGGCGCGCGCGCTCGCGCAGGCCCACGACCGCGCGGTCGCCGGCGGCGACGCAGCGCCGGAACTGCCGGCCGCCGCGGCGCGCGGCAAGGTCTGGCGCTCGCCGGTGGCCTGGGGCATGACCTTGATGTTCGGCATGACCTCGCTGGTGACCTATTCGATGTTCACCTGGCTGCCCAAGCTGCTGGTCGAAGCCGGCGGCAGCCCCGCGCTGGGCGGCGCGATGGTCGCGCTGTTCTCGACCCTGGGCATGATCAGCGCGCTGACCATGCCGGCGCTGGCGGTGCGCATCGCCAATCCGTTCCCGATCGTGCTGGCCTGCGTGCTGTGCTACCTGGGCGGCTTCGCCGGCCTGCTGCTGGCGCCGATGCACGGCACGTTCCTGTGGGTCGCCTTGATCGGCCTGGGCCCGAGCACCTTCCCGCTGGCGCTGACCCTGATCAACCTGCGCACGCGCACGCCGGCCGGCTCGGCCGCGCTGTCGGGCTTCATGCAGGGCCTGGGCTACACGCTCAGCTGCCTGGGTCCGCTGACGTTCGGCTGGCTGCACGAGCTCAGCCACGGCTGGGTGTGGCCGTTCGCGATGCTCGGCGGCTGCCTGCTGGTGCTGATCGCCGGCGGACGCATGGCCTGCCGGCCGCGCTACCTCGAAGACAGCTGGTAAGCCGGACACCGCGCGCGCTGCCGCGCATCGGCCGCGCCATCGCGACGCGACGCGCGCGTTCGCCGTGATCCGCTTGCGCGCCGACCGCATCGGCGCGTTCTAGCCCACATCGCATTACGCGCGCCACCGCGCGCACGACGCCTCGCAAGCCCGTCGCGAGCGCCGCGACCGCATCGATCCACCGCCGCGCGCGCGTTCACCAGCGTGAACCGACAAGCGTGCGCGCGATCAAACGCCGGATATGGAAACGCGGGCACAGATCGCCGTGTCATCTCGCGACGGTTTCCGGCAGGCGATCACGTAACGCGCTTGCCCGCTCAAGACAATGAACGCACGGGATCCATGCTTGCCATGCCAACACGCGTCCGCACGCGGCCGCGTCCGAAGGAGATCGTCCGATGCATTCGCACACCCTCGCCGCAGCCCTCGGCGGCGTCTTGTTGCTGGGCCCGCTGAGCGCCGCCGCCACGCCCGACGCGGCCGCGCTGCGCTTCGAACTCGATCGCGCCAACGCCACCGTCGCCGCGCAGGTCGCGCGCGCGGCCTATCCCGAATACTTCCGCCGCGCCTACGCGCGCTACCCCAACCTGCCCGCCGGCGCGCTGGAAGCCATCGCCTACAGCGAGACCAACTGGGTGCACGTGCGCCCGCACGCGCAGGACCCGAACGACCTGCACATGCCGCGCTCCTACGGCGTCATGGGCCTGTACCACGGCGGCGGTTTCGCCGACCAGGTCGGCGAAGGCGCGCGCCTGACCGGCCGTACCGCGCAGCAGGTGATCGACGATCCGGAAAGCAACATCCTCGCCGCCGCCGCCCTGCTCGATCGCGCGCTCGGCGCGAGCCAGGCCGATAAGCGCAGCCGCGCGCTGGCCCAGCCCGAGGACATGGCCGCCGCGCTCGCGCGCTACGCCGGCTACGGCGCCAGCAACGGCGGCATCGCCGACTACGCGCGGCAGAGCTTCGCCTACGGCGTGCTGCAAACGCTGCAGCACGGCGTGGACGCGCAAGGGGTGAAGATCGCGCCGCAACCGTTGCGGCTGGAGCGCGCGTTCGATGCCGCGCAGTTGCGCAAGCTGCGCGCGCCCGCGCTGCTGCTCGATGCCGCCGACGACAGCGTGCGCTTGAATCCCGCGTTGAGCCGCGACATCGCGCGCGCGGCGGCGCCGGCGACCGACGTCGGCGCCAAGGCGGTGGACTTCGGCGAGGCGATCTGGAACCCCGCCAGTTCCAGCAACTACAGCACCGCCTCCAACCAGGCCAGCGCGGTGATCATGCACACCATGGAGGGCTCGTACGCGGGCTCGATCTCGTGGTTCCAGAACCCCAGCGCGCAGGTCTCCGCGCACTACCTGATCCGCAAGTCCGACGGCCAGATCACCCAGATGGTGCGCGAGTACCACCAGGCCTGGCACGCCAAGAACCATAACTACTACACCGTCGGCATCGAGCACGACGGCCGCGCCGCCGACGCCGGCAACTGGTCGGCGGCGATGGTCAACGCGTCCGCGCGGCTGACCAAGAGCATCTGCGCGCGCCGCGGCGTCAATTGCGCCAGCGCCTGGAAGGGACCGGGTTACGACACCTTCCACCTGGTTCCCGACAGCGTGCGCGTAAAGGGCCACGGCATGCTCTCGGGCAACCAGAACCGCTACGACCCGGGCAAATACTTCCCGTGGGCGAACTACTACAACCTGATCAATGGCGGCGGCGGCAACCCGAACCCGCCGGGCAAGTACTGGGTCGACACCTTCGCCAACGCCACCGGCTACAAGTGGCCGTCGACGCTGACCCCGGTCGGCACGCTCAACCAGGGCACCAACTACGTCTACTGCAAGGCCTGGGGCGAGGAAGTGCGCAACGGCGCGTCCTACAACCACTACTGGCTCAAGACCGATCTCGACGTCGGTCCGGCCGGCGCCTGGGTCTCGGCCTACTACCTCAGCCGCTGGGGCAACGACGAAGCCCGCGACAACGCCGGCGCCGTCATTCCCGACTGCTGACCGCGACAACGCCCCTCTCCCGGCGACGGGAGAGGGGTTGGGGTGAGGGCCCCACCCCGCAACGCTTCCGCCTCCCCACACGAGCCCTCCCGATGAAACGCAAGATGATGCTGTGCGAACGCGTCATGTACGTGGATCGCGACGCCACTTTCACCATCGTCCAGGCCGCGCGCGTGCGCGGCGCGCTCGATCCGCAGCGGCTGCGCGCCGCGCTCGACCGGGTCCAGCGCAAGCACCCGATGCTGCGCTGCTCGATCGAGGACGGCGATCCGCCGACCATCGTGCGCGAGGACGATCCCGCGCCGATCCCGCTGCGCATCGCCGAGCGCGTCGATGCCGAGGAATGGCAGCGCCAGTCGCACCTGGAACGCGAAACCCGCTTCGACAGCGCGCACGCGCCGCTGATCCGGCTGACCTGGGTGCGCGGCAGCGACGCCCAGGGCGAGGTCGGCGAACTGCTGCTGGCCTGCCACCACGTGATATGCGACGGCATGTCGATGCTGACCCTGCTGCGCGAGATCCTCGCGCTGTGCGCCGAGCCGGAACTCGACATCGGCGTCCACACCGGCTTCAACGCGCTCGCCGACATCCTGCCGGCCGAGGTGATCAACGACCGCCGCGTGCGCCGCAGCGCGGGCTGGAAGGCGCTGGCGTTCCGGCTGTTCTTCTCGCTGCGGCGCCGGCGCCCGCCGGTGCCGCAGGGCGAGTTCTTCGTCCTGCACTGGAAGCTCTCGCGCGAGGACACCGCCGCGCTGGCCGCGCGCGCCAAGGCCGAGGGCGTGACCGTGTTCGCGGCGATGTCGGTGGCGTTCTCGCTGGCGTTCCGCACGGTCAAGGGCGCCGCCGCCACCGGCAAGATCTTCGCCCCGGTCGACGTGCGCAAGTTCCTGCCGCTGATCCTGCCCGACCAGTTGTTCGCGGCCTCGCCGGGCGCGATCGTCCCGCTGGACACGCAGCTGCCGCCCGAGCGCGTCGACGACGCCGCGTTCTGGGCGCAGGCGCGCGCGTTCAAGGGCCGGCTCAACCAGAAGGTCGAGCGCATGAGCCGCAACGTGCACGAATACTTCATCGGCCTGGAGATGATGCATTCGATCTTCGCCCAGTTCGTCGCCGAGCGCCGCTCGGACCTGGACAAGTTCGACACCACCATCTCCAACATCGGCCGCATCGACATTCCGCAGGACTATCCCGGCTTCCGCGTGGAGACCGTCTACAGCCCGACCGCGCGCCTGCCGTGGCGCAGCACCACCGCGATCCTGAGTTCGGGCTACGCGGGCGAGCTGGACTTCGTGTTCACCTGCGACACCGCCTCGTTGTCGCGCGAACAGGTCGACCGCGTCCGCGCGATCGCCATGGGCCTGCTGCGCGAACGCTCGCATGCGCCGGCCGCGGACGCCGTGCCGCTGCGGGCGGCGGCATGAACGACGCCGGTTTTCCGCGCGTGGACGACGAACCGGCCGATCGCGCCGACGGCCCGTCCGGCGCGCGCGCGACCGCATCGGTCGACCCCGATTCCTACGGCGCGGTGGCGGTGCTGTGGCAACCCCAGCCCGAGCACGTCGACCACCTCGAACGCGTGCGCGCCGCCTGCCGCCACCTGATCGCGGTCGACAACTCGCCGCACGCCGATGCGGCCTTGCACGCGCGGCTGCGCGCGCGCGGCATCGAGGTGCTGCACAACGGCAACCGCGGCGGCATCTCCGGCGCCTACAACCGCGGCGCCGCCGCGCTGTACGCGGCCGGCCGCGAGGTGGTGTTCCTGCTCGACCAGGATTCGCAGCTCGGCGCGGACTTCTTCGACGGCATGATGCGCGCCTGCGCGCGCGCCCGCGTCGACGGCGAGGCCTTCATCGTCGGACCCAAGGTGTTCGAGGTGAACCTGGGCCGCTATCTGCCGGTGTTCGCGCCGCAGCCGCGCATGCCCAAGCCCGAGCGCATCGACGAGCGCCGCGACGGACTGGTGCCGACGCTGTTCGTGATTTCCTCCGGCTCGGCGGTGTCGGCGGCGGCGTTCGCGCGCATCGGCGAATTCCGCGAGGACTACTTCATCGAGTACGTCGACATCGAATACGGCCTGCGCGCGACCCGCAACGGCGTGCCGGTGCTGGTCAACGCCGCGGTGGAGATGCGCCAGCAGGTCGGCCAGTACGTCAAGCGCGGGATCTTCTCGACCAGCAACCACGTCGCCTGGCGCCGCTACTACGCCTCGCGCAACGCGGTGCACGCGCTGCGCTCCAACGCCTCGCGCTGGTCGATCCATTGGCTGATCGAACTGCTGACCCTGCACCAGGTGGCCTGCGTGCTGGTGTGCGAGGAGCACAAGCTGCGCAAGGTGGTGGCGATCGCGGTGGGTTACTTCGATGGACTGTTCGGCAAGCTCGGGACGTTCGAGCAGCGGCATCCGCGGGTGGCGGCGTTCTGCAGGCATTGAAGGATCGCAGCGGCTGGAACAAAAGCGTCGGGCCTGAAGGCCCTCCCACAGGAGTGCGCCAGTCTTCGCCGGCAGGGGAGGACCTGCTCCCGGGAGGGCCTGCTTCTGTGGGAGGGCCTTCAGGCCCGACGCTCTTGTCTCAGCCCCGACGAATCTCAGAACGCCTCGTTGGCCGGCTGCACGTCGATCCCCAGCCCCCTCGCCACCGCCTTCATGTTCTCGTCGTCGCGCCGCAATGCGATCCAGCCCGCGTACGCGTCGCCGCCGGTGTCGTAGTTCCACAGCGTGTAGCCGTGCTCGCGCAGGCGGTCGTAGGCGATGGCCATCAGCTCGGGGACGTCGACGCCGTCGAGGAAGTCCTCGTCGGACGGGTCTTCCACGCCCCAGTCGATGCGCAGGTTCCAGCGCGCGGCGAGCTGGTCGATCACATCGACGAAGCTCGGCGTGTCCTTCCAGTCGACGTAGAAGCCCGAGGTCCAGTCGATCGCCTCGCGCACGGTGTCGACCGGCTCGTCCTCGTCGCCGCTGTCCTCGCGCGCCTCGCGGTAGCGGGCGAACTGCTGCAGCGCGGTGTCTTCGTCGCCGGGGTTGATCAGCAGCAGCAACTGCCAGACCAGGGCCTCGTCGTCGAGGTCCTCGCCGTCGTCGCCGGCGAAGTCGTGGCCGTCGTCTTCGTAGTCGGACTCGTTATCGGGCAGCATCGGCGGCGCTCGCGGGATCGGGCGCACCATGGTCGCGCCGACGACGGGCAAAGGAAAGTACGCGGCCGGCCGGTTGCGCGGCGGCGGGCCCGGCGGACGCGCAAAAGAAAAGCCCGGCTTGCGCCGGGCTTTTCGAACTGCTTTGAGCAGATGCCTTGGCAGGCGGGCCGCTTAGAGCGGCTGCACCTGATCGGCCTGCAGGCCCTTCTGGCCCTGGGTCACGATGAAGGACACCTTCTGGCCTTCCTGCAGGCTCTTGAAGCCATTGCCGAGGATGGCGCGGAAGTGCACGAACACATCGTCGCCGCTCTCGCGGGAGATGAAGCCGAAGCCCTTAGCATCGTTGAACCACTTGACAGTGCCGGTCTCGCGATCAGCCATGTTTGCTAACTCCTTGAAACATAATGTTGAAGTACCGCTTTCGCGGCGTTGGAGCTGGTCGCAAGGAGGAAGCGTGGGACGATGGAGTGGATCTATGGATCGACGATCTACGGCATCGGGTCACGACCTACGGTGACCCTTGACTAACTCAGCACGCACACCGTAGTGGCCTGCGCGGCGAAAATCAATCGGTCCGAAGCAGGAAATTTACCCTCCGCGCCTGGCTGAATTCGCCCCTGGGGACCCATCCGACAGGCTAGCCGCTTGATTCTGATGGCTTTTTCTGCGTATACCGCTCGCAAGCCCGTTCAGCCAAATCCGTTCAGGCGTGTGTCTTTCTCTGCCGACGGTCACGTCCTGGCTGCGAATCCGATCGTCGGCGCGCGCCGGGCGGTTCAGCCGCCCTCGCCGCTCTCGGCGTCGGCGCGGGCCTGGGCGCGCTTCCACAGGGCGTACTCGGCGCGGCTGAGGCGGAAGTCCTGCAGCGCCAGCGCGGCCGCGCCGCGGTCGCCCGGCGCGCTGGCCGGGTCGGCGGCGATCGCCAGCAGCGCGTCCTTGAGCCGCTCGCTGCGCGCGTGCGAGCCGGCCACGGCGTTGATCGCCTTGCTGCGCACCGCCGCGGCCGGGTCGAGCAGGGCGCGGTGCAGCGCGTCTTCGGCCTGGACGGGATCGGCCCACTGCGCCAGTTGGAACACCGCCTCGGCGCGCACCTCCGGATCGGGGTCGCGCGCCAGCGTCGCCAGCTGCGCGGCCACCAGCGCTGCGTCCTCGTCGGCGACCGCGGCCGGGGTCAACAGGCGGATCAGCTCGACTTCGCGCTGCGCATCGCCGCCGGCGCGCAGTTTCGCCAGCAACGCCTCGCGCACCTCGGCGCGCTCCAGCGAGTAGCCGCCGAGCAGGTCGAGCCCGGCGCGCTCGTCCTGGCCGCGGGTGCTGGCGGCCAGCGACAGCGCGTAGCGCAGCACGTCCTCGCCGCCCACCGCCTGCAGCAGCGCCAGCAGTTCGCCGCGCGCGTCGGGCTGGGGGTCGTTGCGGAAGCGCTGCAGCAGGTCCTGCAGGAACGCCGGATCGGACGCCGCGCGCTTGCGCAGCGCTTCGAAGCTGGCCGGAGCGCCGTTGCCGAGGGCGAGGTAGCGCGGGTACGGCGAGCCGGCCTCGCCGCCGCCCTCGACGCTGGCATCGTCGCGCGCGGGCGCGGCGGCGGCGTCCGCGGGCGCGGCGGCGAGCGCCGGCGCGGGCTCGACGCGGTCGCGGTGGCGCACGTAGGCGCCGCCGGCGACGGCGCCGATCGCGGCGGAGACCACGGCGATCGGCAAGGCCTGCTTGAGGTTCATGCGGAGTGGCGATGCGTGCGCATGGGGGCAGGATAACGGCTGGCGGCGGAGGCGTTCGGTTTCGCGGGACGCCGCGGCCACCGGATCAGGATGGGTTCCGGCTTTCGCCGGACCAACGGCTTTGGTCGATTGCGCCATTCGCCGCCATAGCGGACTTGAGAGTCCCCGCCTTCAACGCAACGACCGGCGCCCGCTTCGCAAACGAAGCGGACGCCGGCGCGGCGCGCCGTCAACAGTTCGGCGCCACCCGTCCGTCCGAGCCGGTGTAGGTGTAGGCGTCGGGGATGAAGCGACCGCTGCCGATCCGGTTCCAGATATTGCTGGTGCCGTAGGTGCCGCTGACCGAGGTGCCGGTGGTCTGGCACTGGATCGTCACCTGCGCGCCGTCGGCGAGGCTGCCGACGATCGAGTACGACGTGCCCGGACCCGAACGCACGTTCAGCGGGGTGCCGCTGGTGTTGACCGTGCCGGCCGCGCCGCCGCCACCGCCGCAGGAGTTGCGGCTGGTGTAGCTGGCGCTGCCCCAGTAGGCGATCTGCGCGCCGTTGAACTTGATCTTCTGCGCCGCGCCGTTGAGGCGTTGTTCGAAGTGCAGGTGCGGGCCGGTCGAGCCGCCGGTGCTGCCGACGGTGCCGATGGACTTGCCGATCGCCACGTTCTGGCCGACCGAGACCGAGTACGAGTTCAAGTGCGCGTACAGCGTGCTCCAACCGCCGCCGTGGTCGATCACCACGTACTTGCCGTAGCTGGTGCTGCCGAGGTTGCGCACCACGCTGACGGTGCCGGCCGCAGCGGCGACGACGGTGTCGCCCTCGTCGTTGGCGCGGTTGAAGTCGACCGAGTTCTGCGGATTGTGGTTGGTGCGGGTCTGCCCCTCCCAGACCTGGCCGCAAGGGAACGGCATCTGGAAGGTCGGCGCGGCCTGCGCGGCGGTGCCGAACAGCGAGGCGAAGGCCAGCAGCGCCAGCGCGCTGCGGGTGCGGAAACGGTTGGCTCGGACGTTCACGGGTGCGGCTCCTGGGTGGGTGGCCGCCGCGCGGGCGGCACGGTGGTGGCGGGGGTCAATGGACGATCTGCACATCGTCGAGATAGAGGTTGACGTCGAAACTGGTCTGTTCGCGCAGCAGCCAGACCGCGTCCAGGCGCACGCCGGCGGCGTCGATGCGGCCGTTGCTGGCGCCGGCCCAGGCGTTCCAGTGCGCGTCGTCGGCGAGCGTCCATTCCAGGTACGTCCATTGGTTGGCCGGGATCGCGCGTTCGACGCTGCGCTCGGTGCCGTCGCTGTCGTCGACGCTCAGCGCGGCGCGCAGGCCGCTGCCGCCGGTATAGATCCACAGGCCGACCTTGCCGCCGGCGCGGATCAGCTCGACGTTGTTGGCCGGGGTGCCGCCGCCGGACAGCAGCCGTACCGACCACGCGCTGGCGACGCCGGGATCGTCCTTGAGCAACACCCGCAGCGAACACGCGCCGTTGCGGCGGGTGGCGCAGTCGCGCTGCGCCAGCGAGGCGGCGGAGATTCCGACCGTGCTGCCCGAATAGGTCGGCGCGCTGTCGAAGCGGCCGACGCCGGTTTCGAAATCGTCCAGCACCACCGCGCCCGGGCCCGGGCCGGCGCCGTCGTTGGCGAGGTAGGCGTTGCGCTGGCCGGCGGGCGCGTTGTTGCCGTTGAAGTAGTGGTTGGCGATCCAGCGCCAGTCGCGGCCGTTGTTCGCGGCCCAGCGCTGGGTGCCCCACTGGCTCATGCCGCGGCCGTGGCCGAAGCAGCCGCGGCCGCGCCCGACTTCGTCGGACAGGCACGGCCAGCCGTTGCGCGGCGAACCGTTGCGGCCGTTGCCGCAGCTCAGGTCGGTGTTGACGCAGGACAGGCCGTCGGACGGATCGTCCCAGGCGTTGTTTTCCGAGGAATACTCGCTGAAGGCGGCGCTGGCGCCGTCGCGGGTCAGGACCACGCCGCGGGTGGCCGCGGCGGCGGCGACGGTGGCCGATACGCTGTCGCCGTCGAAGGCCTGGCACGAGGTGCTGGCGCAGATGTCGTAGCGGCCGTTGATCGGATGCGCGACGTAATACGCGGCGTAGCTGCGATAGGCGACCGCGCCGGCGGCGAGCGATTGCGGGTTCCACGACGCGATCCATTCTTCGTCGAGGCCGCGGCCGACGTAGTCCTCGAACGCGTACACCGACACCGAACTGCACGAGCGCCCGGAACAATTGGTGCCGACGCGGATGCTGGCCGGCACCGGCACGTTGGCCGATTGCGCGGCCAGGGCTTGCGCGCGCGCGACCGTCGCCGGGCGCGTCGGGTCGAGCGGGCGCGCGGCGGCGTCCGCATCGGCGCGCGCCTGCGCGGCGTCGGCGGCCGGCATCGGCCGCTGCAGGTCGGCGCTGGCGCGGGCGCGCTGCTGCACGTGGCGGCGGTCGCTGCGGGTCAGGCCCTGGCCGGGTTCGAGATCGACGATCAGCGCGCGCGCGTCGTTGAGCAGCGGCAGGCCGGCGAATACGCGGCCGCGATGGCCGGGCGATTCGACGGTGAGATCGAGCGTGGCCGGCAGCGCATCGGCGGCGGACGCTTCGACGGGCAGCTGCGCGGGCAGTTCGAAATAACCGTCGCGGTCGCTGCGGGTGCGGCGGCCCTGGCTGCTGCGCACGCGCGCGCCGGCCAGCGGCTCGCCGCTGGCGGCGTCGAAGACGCGGCCACTGAACACAGCGCAGCGCGCGCAGGCCGCGGCCTTCAGCGCGAGGCGGTCGAGCGCGTCGGACGCCACCGTCGGCGGCAGCCACATCGTCAACGGCAAGGGTTGCGCGGCATCGATGCGTACGCGCGTGCTCAGGCGCTGGTGACCGGCGGCGCCGATGCGCAGTTCGTATTCGCCGGCGGCCAGGGCGGCGCTGCGCGCGCCGCGCACGGACGGATCGGCGGCGAGCGCGCGCACCTGCGCGCCGGCATCGAGCGGATGGACGCTGACGTTGGCGTCGAGCGCGCCGCCGTCGACGCTGTCGCGCACGCGGATGCGCAACAGGCGGTCGCTGGAAACGGCGCCGAGCGGATGCTGCGAAGACGCCGCCGCGGATGCGGCGAGCGGCGCGTTCGCGGCGGCGCGTTCGCGCACCCATTGGGCGGCGAAGACAGCGCCGGCGAGCAGCAGCGCGAGGATCGCCAGCCAAGTGGGCGCGCGGCGCGGCGACGATGAGTGCGGATCGTTCATGCGGATTCCCGGTGACGCGGGTCTGCGGGTTCGGCCTGAGTGGAGCGGACAGCGTCGGGCCTGAAGGCCCTCCCACAACGGCGCAAGCCCGGTTGCGGATCGTCGCCGAGAGCCGGCGCGCCGGCCGCCGCGGGATCGCGGCCGGCGCGCCGGGCGCTCAGTTCTTCACTTGCACGTCGTCGAGGTACACGTTGACGTCGAACGAGGTCTGGTCGCGGTACAGCCACACCGCGTCGAGCTTGACCGTGGCCGCGGTGATCGCGCCGTTGGCGCCGCCGACCCACGCGTCCCACTGGGCATCGTCGTCGAGGCGCCACTCCAGGTAAGTCCATGTGTTCACCGGAATCGCGCGCGCGACCGAACGCTCGGTGCCGTCGCTGTCGTCGATGCCGACCGCCGCGCTCAGGCCGCTGGCGCCGGTGTAGACCCAGACGCCGACCTTGCCGCCGGCGCGGGTCAGCGCGGCGTTGCTGCCGGGATTGCCGCCACCGGACAGCAGCCGCACCGCCCATGCGTTGGCGCTGGCCGCATCGTCCTTGAGCAACACCCGCAACGAGCACTCGCCGTTCTTGCGCGTGGTGCAGTTGCGCTCGGCCAGCGACGCGGCGGAGATGCCGGTGGTGCTGCCCGAATACGCCGGCGCGCTGTCGAAGTGGCCGACCGAGCTTTCGAAGCTGTCGATCACGCTGCCGCCGCCGGGCGTGCCCGGGTTGAGCAGGTTGTAGTAACGCGCCCAGTCCCAGTACTGGCCGGGGTCGGTGTGGGTCTGGCTGCTGTAGTGCTGATGGCCCTTGACCTTGACGCTGGCCGGCAACACGTTGATGCCGGTGCCGCCCGGGCCCTTGAACGCGCTGGCGCAACCGATCGCGGAGTAAGTCGCGCAGAAGTGCCGGGTCAGCGCGGCCGAGGCGTTGTACATCGCCGCCGTGTACCAGCTGGCGTTGGCGATGAAGCCTTCGTGCTCGATGCCGAGCGTGGTCTTGTTGTGCACGCCGACGTGATGGGCCGCGCGGTTCTCGCGCACCATCTGGGTGATCTGGCCGTCGGAGCTGCGGATCAGGTAGTGCGCGCTGACGCTGTTGGGATTGTTCTGGAACCACGAGATGCTGCCGGCGTAATAGCCCTGCATCGTGTGGATGGTGACCGAGTCGTAGGACGTGCGCGTGGAGTGGTACGGCGAGGCCACCCACAGCGCCGGCGGGTAGTCGGTGCTCTTCTCCGCCGCCGCGGCCTCGCTGCGCGAGCCGGCCGGCGCGCGCAGGGTTTCGTCGAGCGGATCGATGCGCCAGCCACCGTCGGCACCGAGCGCTTCGACCTTGTCGGCGGCGACGTCGAGGCGCACGAACGGCGCGCGCAGGCGCAGCAGCGCCGGCGCGTCGAAGGCGCGTTCCCAGGCCACCGCGCGTTCGGGCACGACGATGCCGCGGTCGTTGACGCCCTTGTCCTGCACCGACAGCACGTCGAAGGCGAAGCTGGCGCGCGCATGCGCCTGCACCGCGCTCTTGGCCGCGGCGCCGGCGCCGGCGGGCGCGAAGCCGGCGTAGCGCTCCAGCGCGGCGCGGGTGGCTTCCACCGGCGACTTCGCGTTCACCGCATCGGCGCGCAGTTCGCGGTCGAGCAAGGCCGCGGCGGCGAGGATGTTGCTGGCCGGATCGCGCATCACCCGTTGCGCAGGCACGCCGAGCAGACGCGCGCCCTCGCCGACCTGATCGGCGAAACCCTCGCCGCGGTACAGGCCCATGACGCCGTAGGCGCGCGGCATGTGCTGGTGCTGCTCGCCGTAGCCGGCGCCATCGGGCTGCAGGTGCTGCCAGCGCGTGGTGACGTAGGCCACCGCCTCCAATGTGCCGGCCGGAATCGACGGATAGCGCGCGTACGCCTGGCGGAAGTAACCGGCGTAGAGCTGGCGGTCGATGCGCGACAGCGATTCTTCCACGCGCAGGCGCTGGGCCAGCGCCGGATCCTGCGGCGCGGCGTTCGCGCGTTCGGCGGCGTGCGCGTCGACGACGAAACCGCAGGCGAGCGACAAGGCCAACGACAAGCACGACAGCGGCTTGGCCGACAGGATGCGGCCGCAAAGCGCGCGCGACAGCGGCCGCCGGCGCGCGCGCCGGGTAACGGAATATTCATTCATGTTGTTTATCCCCGAGAGAATTAAAAATTCCCGCGCCGCTCTTGTACTGCATTTGTTTGTCGCGCAAGTGCTGGCCGCCGCGGTTTGCGCGGGCAGTGTTCGGTTCCGCGACGTCTATCACCCAAGGAGTGCGTGTTGCGGCGAATCCATGGCCGGCTGCGACGGCGCTTGGGTGCGGCGCGTCATGGCGCGGGCCCTGCGGGTTGTCCCCAGTACCGGCATGTTTCGCGTTCTTCTATCTTGCGGCCCGCGGTAGCCGTGCGCGGTACCGCACCGCATCGCCCGGACGCATGAAGCGTCCTGTCCCCCGACGAAGGACCGAACCCATGAGTGGACTCAGCAGTGTGCAGTGGCAGGCGCTCCGCAGCCTGCCGGAAGACGATCGCGCCGGCATCCTCCAGCCCGCCGCGCAACCCACGCCCAACGAACCCTCGCCCGCAACCCCGGTGGCCGCGGCGATCGCGCCGGCGCAGGCGCGATCGGCCGCCGAAGCGGTGCGCGCGATCAACGCGCTGCCGCTGCCGACGCAGGACGACCTGCGCGGCCTCGACGCGCAGACCGCGCAATCGCTGTACCAATCGCGCGTGGTCGAATTCAACAAGACCCGCGGCGGCGAAGCGCAGTCGGCGCTGGAGCGGCTCACGCCCAAGCGCGACGGCGCCGGCAATGCCGACAACCATTACGCCCAGACCCTCGCGGAGTTCGACAAAGACCCCTACGTGGTCGAGCTCAAGCGCATCGTCGACGAGTGCCGCCAACCCGCCGCGCAACTGCCTGCCTACCTCGAACGCGCGCAAGGCGCGCAGGCGCCGCTCGGCCAGGACGCGCTCGCCGGATTGCAACCCGACGCGATGAAGCAAGCGCTCGATGCGCTCGGCGTGGACCTGCCGCCGGATCCGACGCCGGCGCAGATCGCCGCCGGCTACGAACTGCTCGCGACCGTGCCGCGCGATCTGCTCGCCTACGCGATCAATCCGGGCATGTCGGTGAGCTACGCCGGCGAAGTCGGCGCGCCGATGCCGTCGGCCGGCGGCGTGCGCCCGCAGGTTCAGTTGGCGGTCGAAGGCAAGGTCGAGCTGTCGGATGTGCAGACCGGCGTCGGCTTCCAGCAAACCCAGCAGTTCAAGGCCTCGGTGCAGATGCAAGGCGAGATCGGCGTGGAGGCCGGCAAGGCCGGGCCGCTGCATGGCCTGCACCGCTGGAGCGAACGCCTGGGCCTGGTGTCGGAAGGCGCGCAGCGGCTGATCGCCGACTCGCCGCGGTTGCAGCGGGCGATACGCGAAGAGAAGCTCGCCGGCAGCTACACCGACTTCGCCGGCGCGCGCCTGAGCTACGAAGCGACGGTGACGCCGGCGCAAGGCCAGCGGCTCGATCAGGGCGACCTGGCCGCGCTGCCCAATCCGCTCGACCCGTTGGGCATGCCCGAAGGCACTTCGGTGCTGATGCGCGGGCAGCAGCTCAAGGGCCACGAATTCGAATTCAATTACCGCTATTACGGCGGCGGCAAGGAAAGCCGCACCGAACTGGAAGGCGCCGGCTTCGGCGTGCGCAAGCTCGAAGGCGCGCTGGTGGAGGTCTATGCCGGACCGATCAAGACCGCCGAGAACGCGTCGTATCTCGGCCTGGGCAAGGTCGGCACCGCCTCGGTCGGCTTGAGCATGGAAAACTCGGCCGAGACCCGCTCGCTGCACAGCGCGCGCATCGACCTGTCGACCCAGGAAGGGCGCGACGCCTACCAGGCGTTCATGAGCGCGGGCAAGGTGCCCGACTGGAATCCGCCGGGCGTGCAGCGCTCCGGCAAGACCGAGGTGTTCAACGCCGAGGACGCCAAGCGCCTGGGCATCGAGTTGGGGCCGATGTCGCTGGCCCTGGGCGGCAACAGCCAGGTCACCCTGACCCGCAACACCTGGCAGGACGGCAGCGCCGATTGGCAGGCCAGTTACCAATCCGCCGGCGGCATGGCGACCGAACTCCAGTGCCGGATCGGCGCCGACGGCAAGGAAGTGCCGGGCAGCAGCCAGTGGACGCTGACCCTGGCCGATACCGATCCGACCCTGGCCCGCTATTTCAACGCCGCCTTCGATCCCAACCAGTTGGGCCGGCAGTTCGAGCACCGCCAACACCTGCAGATGCAATTCAGCGACGACCAGTTGCTGGACCTGCGCGAGCGCGCGCGCCAAGCCGTGGTCGCGGACGGCGGCGCGGACGGCGAACAACGCCTGCGCGATCTGGATGCGGGGCGCGGCGTGCTCGGCCCCGGCGACGTGATCGAGAAGATCGCCGTCGCCGACACGCCCGACGAAGTGTTCGCAACGATCTCCAGCAACGGCGACACCGGCCACGTCGCCCCCGCCCTGTTGGCGATCGTGCGCGCCGGCGACGATGCCCCGCTGCTCGGCGGGTTCACGATGAAGCAGGCCGGCTGAGCGCGGTGGCGGGCCGGGCCGCGGCGGCGCGGGGCCGCGCGGCTCGGCCCGGCGTCGGACTGCGGCGCCGCTGCGAGTGCGTTGCCGCGGCCGCGACGGACTCGCGACGCGACGGCCTGGGCCGCGGCCGCTCGCGCGCGGCCGCGCGGACCCGGTGGTCCGACTCCGCGCACCCGTTCCGAGGTCGGCTGTCGCGCCTGCCGTGGTGACGGTTGTCATGTCTGTTCCAGTTCTAGGGTTACCCCCAGTTCCGAACCTGAACACGCGCTCTTATCGTGGCGGCCTGGGCGCTTCGCGGCGCCCCCAAGCCAAGACGAGGGGATCAGCGATGAGCGGCATCGACGGCGTCAACTATCAACTGTTGCGCAACCTGCCGCCGGAAGACCGGCAGGCCATCCTCGACGCCGCCAAGACCCAGGCCGCGCCGGCGCCGGAACCTCCGCCGCCGCCCCCGCCGCCGCCCCCGCCGCCGCCGCCGGCCCCTCCGCCGCAGGACGCCAAGACGCCCGAAGAAGCGGTGCGCGCGATCCACGGCCTGCCGCTGCCGAAGAACAGCGACCTGTCTTCGAGCATGCCCTCGCAGGTCTACGACTCGATCTACCGGCCGCGCGTGAGCGAGTTCAACACCACCCGCCGCACCGAAGCGCAGGCGGCGCTGGACCGGATGGAGCCCAAGCTCGAGGACTTCCGCAACAGCGGCCTCAACGGCGCCACCGCCAACTACGAGTACCAGCAGTCGCGCGACGCGTTCGACAGCAATCCCTACGTCAAGGAATTGCAGCGCATCGTCGTGGAGGCCACCGACAAGCCGACCGACGTGCCGGCCTACCTGACCAACAGCGGCGACGCCAAGCCCAGCGAAGTCGCCAAGCTCGATTTCCCGACCGTGCGCGGCGCGCTGGAAACCCTGGGCGTGCAGCTGCCCGACCAGCCCACGCCCGAACAGGTCGCGTCCAGCTACGAGTTGCTCAAGCTGATGCCCAGCGACGTGCTGTCGTACGCGATCAACCCCGGCATGTCGGTCACCTACAGCACGCCGGTCGTCGGCATCGGCACGCCCGGCGTGGTTTCGCCGCAGCTCAAGTCCGACATCGTCGCCGAGGGCAAGGTGGAACTGTCCGACGTGCAGACCGGCGTGGACTTCCAGCAGACCCAGCAGTTCAAGGCCTCGGTGCAGCTGCACACCGAAGCGGGCGTGGAAGTGGCGAAGACGCCGCTGCAGAAGCTCTACAAGTACGCCGACCGGTTCAACCAGGTGCCCGACGGGGTCAAGGAGCTGGTCGACAACTCCAAGCTGCTCAAGGCCGCGCTGAAGGCGCCGCCGGTGCTCGGCCACTACATGGAGGTCGAAGGCACCCGGCTGAGCTACGAGGCGACGGTGACGCCCGAGCAGGGCGCCAAGCTCGACAAGGGCGACATGAGCGGCATGCCCAATCCGCTCGATCCGCTGGCGATGCCCGAAGGCACCTCGGTGCTGATGCGCGGGCAGAACCTGACCGGCTCGGACTTCGCCCTGAACTACAAGTCCTACGTCGGCATCGGCGGCACGCATACCGAACTCGACGGCGCCGGCTTCGGCGTGCGCAAGGTCGACAGTTCGGTGGTCGAGGTCTACGCCGGTCCGATGGAGACGGTGGAGAACGCGACCATGTTCGGCCTGGGCAAGGTCGGCTCGTACTCGATCGGCCTGAGCGTGGAGACCAGCAGCGAGACCCGCTCGCTCAACACCGCGCGCATCGACCTGTCCACCCAGGAAGGCCGCGACGCCTACCAGGCGTTCATCAGCGGCGGCAAGGTGCCGGACTGGAACCCGCCGGGCGTGCAGCGCTCGGGCACCACCGAGGTGTTCAACGCCGAGCACGCCGCGCGGCTGGGCATCGACCTGGGCCCGGTGTCGATGGGCATCGGCAACAGCAGCCAGCTCACCATCACCCGCAACGTGTGGCAGGACGGCACGGTCGACCAGACCAACAGCTACCAGTCGATGGGCCAGACCACCGACGTGCAGTTCCAGGTCGGCGCCGACGGCAAGCCGGTCAAGGATTCCACCCAGTGGACCCTGGTGCTGCCCAACACCAGCGACGTGGCCGCCTCGTACTTCAACTCGTCGTACCACCCCGAGCAGCTCAACAAGAAATTCGACGGCGACCAGCACCTGCAGTTCGAATTCACCGACAAGGACCTGATGGCGCTGCGCGACCGCGCCCGCGAGAGCGTGGGCAACATCGGCGGCGAACAGCACGGCGGCGAGCGCCTGCGCGACCTGGATTCGGGCCGGATCACGCCGTTCCCCAACGACCTGAGCGAACAGATCGCCATCGCCAAGACCCCGGACGAAGTGTTCGCGGCGATCTCGCGCCGCGGCCAATCGGGCTGCGAGGATTTCGTGTCGATGATGATGTGGGGCGACCAGCGCGACACCAAGTTGCCGGGCACGTTCACGCTGAAGGACGCGGGCTGAGGTTGCGGATCCTGGGGAGGGTCGCGAAAACGCCCGGCATGCCGGGCGTTTTCGTTTTTCGCCGCGCACCGCAGCCCCTGTAGGAGCGGCGCAAGCCGCGACCGCGACAACGCAACTACGACGAAACTTGCAACGCGAGCGGACGCCCCGCGGTCGCAGCTCGCGCGGCTCCTACAGGTAGATTACGCGGCGCCGCGAGATTCACACCGGCGAGGGATTGCGCTCGGCGAAACCGGCCTGGTGCCAGTACGGATAAGCCTTATCGCGCGCGCTCGCGGCGTCGAGCGTAGCCACTTGCTCGGGGGTAAGATTCCAACCGACCGCGCCGAGGTTCTGCCGCAGTTGTTCCTCGTTGCGCGCGCCGATCACCACGGTCGCCACGGTCGGCCGCTGCAGCAGCCAGTTCAGCGCGATCTGCGGCACGGTCTTGCCGGTCTGCGCGGCGATGTCGTCGAGCGCGTCGACCACGCGGTACAGGTACTCCTGCTCCACCGGCGGTCCCATGTCGGCGGTGGCGTGCAGGCGGCTGGTGTCCGGCAGCGGCTGGCCGCGGCGGATCTTGCCGGTCAAGCGGCCCCAGCCCAGCGGGCTCCACACCACGGCGCCGACGCCCTGGTCCAGGCCCAGCGGCATCAGCTCCCATTCGTAGTCGCGGCCGATCAACGAGTAATAGGCCTGGTGGGCGACGTAGCGGCTCCAGCCGTGGCGCTCGGCCAGGTCCAGCGACTTCATCAGATGCCAGCCGGAGAAATTCGACACGCCCAGGTAGCGCAGCTTGCCGGCGCGGACCAGATCGTCGAGGGTCGACAGCGTCTCTTCGATCGGCGTGCGCGCATCGAAGCCGTGCAGTTGGAACAGGTCGATGTAGTCGGTGCCCAGGCGCTTGAGCGAGGCGTCGACGCTGCGCAGCAGGTGTTGGCGCGAGGAGCCGACCTCGTTCTCGCCGTCGCCGAAGCGGAAGGTGGCCTTGGTCGAGATCAGGTAGCTGTCGCGCGGGCGGCCCTGCAACGCTTCGCCGAGGATGGACTCGGCCGCGCCGCGCGAATAGATGTCGGCGCTGTCGAACAGGTTGACGCCGGCTTCGAGCGCGATGTCGAGCAGGCGGCGCGCCTCGACCACGTCGGTCTGGCCCCAGGCCTTGAAGAAATCGCCGTGGCCGCCGAAGGTGCCGGTGCCGAAGCTGAGCACCGGCACGCGCAGGCCGGAGCGGCCGAGATAACGGTGTTCCATGCCGCACTCCTGAGATGAGGGGAGAGCGCCATTGCACGCCATCGGCGGCGCGCGCCGCAACCGCGCCGGCGGGACGATGCGTTGTCGCCGTGCGGGGCCCCCGCTCCTGTGGGAGGGCCTTCAGGCCCGACGCCTTCCGATCAAATCGCCGCAGCCCGACGCAACAGCCTCAAGCTACGGTTACCGCGAAGGCCCCGGCACGAACTTCACGTCCGAAGGCGACACCATCGGCAAGGTCTGCACCGTCGCGCCGAGTTCGCCGCTGGCCGGATCGCGCGCGATCACCACCAGATTGCCGCTGTGCTGGTTGGCCACCACCACATGGCGCCCGTCCGGCGCCAGCGCGAATTCGCGCGGCCCGCGGCCTTCGCTGGCGCGGCGCTGCAGCGGACGCAGGCGGCCGTCGCCGGGATCGACCGCGTACACGGCGATGTGGTTGTCCTCGCCGCGGTTGCTGGCATAGAGGAATCGCCCGTCGGCCGACAGGTGCAGCGCGGCGGCGGCGTTGCCCTGGCGCCGGCCCGGGTCCAGCGCCAGGGTCTGGACGATGCGCAGGCGGCCGTCGTCGTGATCGAGCGCGACGATCTCGCCGCTCATCTCCAGGGTCAGATAGGCATGGCGGCCGTCGGCGGAAAACAGCAGGTGGCGCGGCCCGCTGCCGGCCGGCAGCTCCAGCCACGGCGTCGCCGCGGCCTGCAACGGCCGCTCGGCGCTGCGCGCCGGGTCGTAGCGATAGGCATAGACCTTGTCGGCGCCGAGGTCGGCGGCGAACACGTAACGGCCGTCGGGCGATTGCGCGGCGGCGTGCACGTGCGGGCCGAGTTGGCGCTCGCGATCGGCCTGGCTGGCGCGATGGCCGAGCACCTGCACCGCCGCGCCGAGACGGCCGTCGGCATCGACCGGCAGCACGGCGAGGCTGCCGCCGGGGCTCTGCGCGCCGGAGTAGTTCGACACGAACAGGTAGCGCCCGTCGCGGCCGAGCGCGGCGTGCGCCGGATCGTCGCCGAGGGTGTTGGCCCGCGACAGCGCGCGGCTGCGGGCGGCGCCGCGGCCGAGCGCGAAACTGCTGGCGCGGCCGACCGGATCGGGCGAGGCCGGGCCGTTCTCGTTGACCGCGAACAGGCGCGCGCCGTCGGCCGAGACGGCCAGCCACGAAGGATTGTCGGTGACGATGGTTTCCAGCGGCCGCGGATCGATGCGGCCGCTGGCCGGGTCGAAGCGATAGCGGCCGACGCCTTGGCATTGCCCGCCGGTGTAGCAGCCCACCAACAATTCGACCGGCGCGGTCTCGGCGTGGGCGATGGCGGCGCTCATGAGCAGGCTCCAGGCTAGCAGGGCGGAACGCAGGGGCATCGTGGGCTCCGGTGGGCGCGAAGCGTCGATGCTGCCTCAATCGCGGCGTTCGACCAAGGACGGGGTTTGGCGTTCGGGCGGTCGAAGCGACCGGATCCGAGAGCATCGGGCCTGAAGGCCCTCCCACAACAGCCGCTCGTGTGGGAGGGCCTTCAGGCCCGACGCTGTCCTGTCCGCTCAGCGCGAATACTCGAACTCCACCTCCGCCTGCGCCGTCACCTCGCCGGTCTGCGCCGGCGCCTCGGCCGCATAGTCGTACGCGCGCGCGCCGTGCTGCCGCGCGGTCGGCGTCTGCGGCGACCACCACGGACGCTCGTCGAGGAACTTCACCGCGCGCGCCCCGCGCAGACGCCAGCCCAGTTCCTGCGCGATCGCCAGGGCGCGGCGCTGCGCGTCGCGCAGGGCCAGGCGCTGCGCTTGCTCGGTGTACTCGGGCAGGCGTTCGGAGAACGGCCGCAGTTCGAATTCGGCCACGCCGGCCTCGGCCAGGGCCTGCTGCAGCCGGACCAGCGCGGCCTCGCCGCGCACGCGCACGGCGAAACGGCTGGAGAAGCGCCATTGCGGCGCCGCCTGGGTCCCGCGCGACTGCAGCCGAGGCGGGTCCTGCGCGCGCCCGGCCAGGGCGCCGGCGTGGGCGTCGAGCGCCCGCCGCAGCGCCGCCTGCGCCGGCTCGAATCGTTCGCGCGCGGCGTTCGCGTCGGCGCCGTCGCCGACCGCGGCGAACGCCAGTTCGTACAGGTCCGGCTGCCAGGCCACGCGGCCGAATCCGGCCACGCGCAAACGCCCGCCGGTCTCGATGTCCTGCGCCGCCGCCGCGGCCGGCAGCGCCAGCCCCAGCGCCAGGATCCAGGCCGCCGCCATCTTCATGGGCCCTGCCCTCTTGGAGGTCGGCGCCATTCTAGGGCGCCGCGCGCGGGCTTTGCCGAGGCTGGGCCGTGCCGGCGCGCGCGCGTATCCTAGGCGCCGCGCCGGCCGCGTCCGCGCCGGCGCGCAGTCCATCACGCACGAGCGCCGCCATGACCGATACCCCGCCCGACCGCCTCTCCAACGACCCGCGCAGCCCGTTCTACGCCCCTTCCGTGCTTGAGCGCGGCATCGGCATCCGCTTCAACGGCGTGGAGCGCAGCAACGTCGAGGAGTACTGCATCAGCGAAGGCTGGGTGCGCTTGCCGGTCGGCAAGTCGCTCGACCGCCGCGGCAACCCGATGACGATGAAGCACAAGGGCGCGGTCGAGGCGTATTACCTCACCGAAGCGCCCGACGCCGAATAAGTCTTCGCCGCCGCGCGAGCTTTCGTGGGAGGGGCTTCAGCCCCGATGCTTTCGTCTCAGGTCGCCGCGACCCGGGCCGGCGGCGTCGGCGCTGACGTCCCTCCCGCTGCGTTTGCGGGCGCCGCGCGCAAGCCCGCGAGCAATCGGTCCATGTCGGCGGCCAGTTCCGGGATCGGCTGCGGCAGGCGCTGCGCGGCCTCGATCAGGGCGCAGGCGCGCGCCGCATCGCCGGCCGCCGCCGCGTCCAGGGCGCGGGCGTAGTCGCCCAGCGGCGCCGGCGCGTCCAGCACCGGCCGCAGCCACTGGCGCGCATCGCTCGCGATGCCGCGCATCAGCAACAGCTGCGCCAGTTGGAACCGCGCGACCACGAATCCCGGCAGCCGCGCCAGCACCGCGCGCAGGCGCTGCTCGGCGCGGTCGTACAGGCCCAGCTGGGCGTGCTGGATCGCCAGCAGGTACTGCGCGTGGACGTTGTCCGGATCGCATTCGAGCACCCGCTGCAGCAGGCGCACGGCCTCGACGTCGCGCGCCTGGGCGATCGCGGCGTGGGCGCGCTGCAGCAGCGCCGTCAGATCGGGACGCGGTTCGGTCATGCGGTGGGCGGAAGACGACAGGGGGAATCGGCGCAACGGAGGCGGCCGCGCGTTCCCCGACGCGCGGCCCCGCCGTGCGGGGGCGCTCATTGTGCCGCGCCGACGGTCCGCGAAAAAAGCGAACTGCGTCATAACGAAAAGCGAAGACGGCTTGGTGTAGCGTCCGATCGCCGCCGTCCAGGGACGGCCCCGCCACCGGCCACGAAGGCCGCGGCGCGGCCCGCACGGCCCGCGGCATGCAGTTCACCGACGCACAACCGATCATTGGAGGATCACCATGTCGTCGCGTTCCCCGCTCCGCATTCGCCCCCGTTCCCCTCTCCCCGCGCGCGGCCTGCTCGTCGCCGGCCTCGCCGTCGCGCTGGCCCTGGCCGGCTGCAGCCGCAAGGTCGAGCGCGCCGAATCGGCCGATGCCGCCGCCGTGGAGTACGTCTCCGCGCCCGAGCCGCCGATGGCCGCGCAGGCGCCCGAAACCAACACCGAGAACTACGAGAAGATCGAGCCCAACCCGATCCACCGCACCGCCGAACAGCCGGTCTCGACCTTCTCCATCGACGTGGACACCGGCAGCTACGCCAACGTGCGGCGCATGCTCGCCGCCGGCGAACTGCCGCCCAAGGACGCGGTGCGGATCGAGGAACTGGTGAACTATTTCGACTACGGCTATCCGCGCCCGGAATCCAAGGACGTGCCGTTCGAGGTCACCACCGAACTGGCGCCGGCGCCGTGGAACGGCAAGCGCGTGCTGCTGCAGATCGGCATCCAGGGCTACGACGTGGAGCGCGAGCAGCTGCCGCCGGCCAACCTGGTGCTGCTGGCCGACACCTCCGGCTCGATGGACGAACCCGACAAGCTGCCGCTGCTCAAGCGCGCCTTCGCCCAACTGCTGCCGCAGCTGCGCGCGCAGGACCGCGTGTCGATCGTCGCCTACGCCGGCTCGGCCGGGCTGGTGCTGCCGCCGACCCCGGGCGACCACGGCGGCGAGATCATGGACGCGCTCGAACGCCTGCAGGCCGGCGGCTCCACCAACGGCGGCGAAGGCATCCAGCTGGCCTACGCGACCGCGCGCCAGGCCTACATCGACGGCGGCATCAACCGCGTGCTGCTGGCCACCGACGGCGATTTCAACGTCGGCGTGGCCAACCAGCAGGCGCTGGAAACCCTGGTCGCCGACCAGCGCAAGAGCGGCATCGCCCTGAGCACGCTCGGCTTCGGCACCGGCAACTACAACGACGCCATGGCCGAGCGCCTGGCCGACGTCGGCAACGGCAACCACGCCTACATCGACAGCGCGCTGGAAGCGCAGAAGGTGCTGGTCGAGGAAATGGGCTCGACCCTGATGACCATCGCCGGCGACGTCAAGGTGCAGGTCGAGTTCAACCCGGCCACGGTCGCCGAGTACCGCCTGATCGGCTACGAGAACCGCCTGCTCAAGCGCGAGGACTTCAACAACGACCAGGTCGACGCCGGCGAGATCGGCGCCGGCCACGACGTCACCGCGCTGTACGAACTGGCCCTGGTCGGCTCCGGCGGCGAGGCCAGCGACCCGCTGCGCTACGCCAAGGACGAGGCGCCCAAGCCCGCCGGCGCGGTCAAGCCCGACGAGCTGGCGCTGCTGAAGCTGCGCTACAAGCGTCCGGGCGAAGACCGCAGCCGCCTGATCGAGAGCCCGCTGATGCGCCGCGACATCGCCGCGCAGCCCGGCGAACGCATGCGCTTCGCCGCGGCCGTGGCCGGCTTCGGCGAAATGCTGCGCGGCGGCGAGCGCCTGGGTCCGGGTTTCGGCTGGGACGGCGTGATCGGCCTGGCGCGCAGCGCGCGCGGCGACGACCGCAACGGTTACCGCGGCGAGTTCCTGCAATTGGCGCAGACGGCGCGCAGCCTGCAGGCCAAGGCGCCTGGCGGCGGAGCCGTCGCGGCCGGCGAGTAAGCCGGCGTCGTTGGGACGCATCTGCCGCAAGCTCGGCGGATGCGTCCGTTGAGATGACGCATTTCAATGCGCCGCCTCCGAGGGAGGCGGCTTTGAGATCGCGAAGCCGCCAGGTGCTGGTGCTGGTGCTGGTGCTGGTGCTGGTGCTGCCACAGCTCTTGCAGTTGCTCTTCGCTGTGACGCAACCCCGCCCGAGGCCCACGTCGCCTAGCCCCGGAGGGCGCGCGCATGGATGCGCGCGTGCGCCATGGGACAGGATGTCCCTTATGGCGCAGCCCCGCGCAAGGTGCTGGACTTAGTGGCTTGTGACCTTAAACAAGCGTTTTTCTTTGGCTACTTTCTTTTGTCGCGCTGACAAAAGAAAGTAGCTCGGCCGCTTGCGGACGAAAGCTTTTGATAGTGGCTTGTCATCGCGCGACATATCGATAACGGCGAAGGCAGCAGCAAAATCAAAGTGGGTTCCGGCTTTCGCCGGAATGACGGGCGAGGGGTTGCGTATCCGACTGTAGGAGCGGCGCGAGCCGCGACCGCGGCAACGCAACTACGACGCAACTTTCGCAATCGCCGCGATGGCGCGGTCGCGGCTTGCGCCGCTCCTACAGGGGGCGTGCCGCGGTGGGTTTCGTCCTTGCGTGTGCGTGCGCGCGACGACAAGCGAACATCAAGAGCTTCCGTCCGCAAGCGGCCGGGTCACTTTCTTTGTCTTAAGCCACAAAGAAAGTAACCAAAGAAAAGGCCTTATCTTTTTCGGATCAAGAGCCACTAAGGCTCATCGTGGCGCGGGGCCGCGCCATAAGGGGCATCCTGCCCCATGGCGCGCGTGCGCATCCATGCGCACGCCCTTCGGGGCTGCAGAACGTGTGCTTTGCTTGGGGTTGCGTCCCAGCAAAAAGCAACGGCAACGACAACGGCAAAATCAAAACGGATGGTGGTTTTCGCCGGAATGGCGGCGCAGGTACGGAAGCGCCAACCAAAACGCAAAGCGGCGCGAGCCGAAGCTCGCGCCGCCTGGGTCCGGCGCCGTCGCCGCGGCGCTCAATCCACCGCTGCGCGCCGATGGAACCCCAACGCGTAGAACAGCACCGTCAACAGGACCAAGAACGCCGGCCCCACGATCAACGCCACCCGGGTGTCCGGGAAATAGGCCATCAGCCCGATCACCAGCACCAGGAACGCCAGCGCGATCCACGAGCCGACCGGGAACATCGGCGCCTTGAACGCCAGCGCATCGCGCTCGGCCGCGCTCAGGCGGGCGCGGAACTTCATGTGCGCCACCAGGATCACGCCCCAGGTCCAGATCGCGCCGAAAGTGGCGATGGACGTCACCCACACGAATACCTTGGCCGGGGCCAGATAGTTCGCCGCCACGCCGATCAGCAACGCCGCCACCGACACCAGGATCGCCGCACGCGGCACGCCGCCGGGCGAGGTGCGCGCGAACAGCGCCGGCGCCTGCTTTTGCTGGGCCAGGTTGTAGAGCATGCGGCCGGTGCTGAAGATGCCGCCGTTGCACGAGGACAAGGCCGCAGTCAGGACCACGAAGTTGATGATGCCGGCGGCCTCGCGGATGCCCAGGCGTTCGAAGGTCTGCACGAACGGGCTGCCGGTGGTGCCCAGTTCGTTCCACGGGTACAGCGACAGGATCACGAACAACGCGCCGACGTAGAAGATCACGATCCGCCAGAACACCGAGTTGATCGCGTCGGGAATCGACTTGGCCGGGTTGGCCGCCTCGCCCGCGGTCAGGCCGATCATCTCCACGCCGAGGTAGGCGAACATCACCATCTGCAGCGACATCAGCACGCCCTGCGCGCCGTTGGGGAAGAAGCCGCCGTGCGCCCACAGGTTGGAGATGCCGATGGCCACGCCGTTGTTGCCCAGGCCGAACACGATCATCGCCAGGCCGCCGAGGATCATCGCGACGATGGTCACCACCTTGATCATCGCGAACCAGAATTCGAACTCGCCGTAAGCCTTGACCGTGATCAGGTTGACCGAGCCCATCGCCACCAGCGCGGCCAGCGCCCAGCCCCATTGCGGCGAACCGGGGAACCACACCTGCATGTACACGCCGACCGCGGTGATCTCGGCCACGCAGGTCACCAGCCACAGGAACCAGTAGTTCCAGCCGGTCAGGTAGCCCGACAGCGGACCGAGGTAGTCGCGCGCGTAGCGGCTGAAGGAACCGGCCACCGGGTTGTGCACCGCCATCTCGCCGAGCGCGCGCATGATGATGAAGATCGCGCCGCCGCCGAGCAGGTAGGCCAGCAGGATGCCGGGGCCGGCCAGCTTGATCGCGTTGGCCGAGCCCAGGAACAGGCCGACGCCGATCGCGGCGCCCAGCGCCATCAGGCGGATGTGGCGCTCGCTGAGGCCGCGGTGGAGTTGCTGGTGGTCGTTGGGCATCCGCGGTGGCTCCGGCTGCGGTCCGGCGCGACGACCGCGCTGCGCTCAACGCGGCCGGGCCGGGACCGCCGCAGCATACTCCGCGGGTCGGGTATACGGCAGGGTTCGGTCGCGACGAATGGCTGCCGCTTTTCCCGGTTTTTCCCGTGCCGGGCGGTTTTCGGTGAGGGCGCCGTCGGCGGCTGCGGCGAAACTCGCGTCTGCGGCGCTCATCCCCTCATCCCAACCCTCTTCCGCAAGCGGGAGAGGGAACACATTCGCAGCGCCGCTCAAAGCCCCTCTCCCGCTTGCGGGAGAGGGGTTGGGATGAGGGACGCGCTCCGACCGACTAGACCGCCGCGTTCAACTCTTGAGCTTGTAGCCGGTCCGGAAGATCCACCACACCACCACCAGGCACAAGACCATGAACCCCGCGGTCATCCCCACGCTCAGCCCGATGTCCACGTCCGACTTGCCGTAGAAGCTCCAGCGGAACCCGTTGACCAGGTACACCACCGGATTGAACAGCGACACCGAGCGCCAGAACGGCGGCAGCATGTCGATGGAATAGAAGCTGCCGCCGAGGAAGGTCAGCGGCATCACGATCATCATCGGGATCATCTGCAGCTTCTCGAAACCGTCCGCCCACACCCCGATGATGAAGCCGAACAGGCTGAAGGTGACCGCTGTCAGCACCAGGAAGGCGATCATCCACAACGGATGGACGATCTCGAAATCGACGAAGAACCGCGCCGTGATCAGCATCAGCGTGCCCAGGATCACCGACTTGGTCGCCGCCGCGCCGACGTAGCCGCAGATCGCCTCGATGAACGACACCGGCGCCGACAGCAGTTCGTAGATCGTGCCCGACCACTTGGGCAGGTAGATGCCGAAGGAGGCGTTGGAGATGCTCTCGGTCAGCAGCGACATCATGATCAGGCCCGGCACGATGAAGGCCGCGTAGCTGACCCCGCCGATCTCGACCATGCGCGAGCCGATCGCCGAACCGAACACGATGAAGTACAGCGACGTCGACAGCACCGGCGTAGCGATGGACTGCATCAGGGTGCGGAAGGTGCGGTGCATCTCGAAGAAATAGATCGCCTTGATCGCATGCAGGTTCATGCCCGCGCCTCCTGCGCCGGGCGCGGCGCCTTGACCAAGTTGACGAATATCTCTTCGAGCGAACTCTGCGCCGTGCGCAGGTCCTTGAACTCGATCCCGTGCTCGGCCAGGCGCTTGAGCAGCGCGGCGATGCCGGTGTCCTCGGCCTGGGCGTCGAAGGTGTAGACCAGCTCGTTGCCGTCGGCCGACAGCGCCAGCGCGTCGTTGGCCAGTCCGGCCGGCAGCGCGGCCAGCGGCGCCTGCAGTTGCAGGGTCAGCTGCTTCTTGCCGAGCTTGCGCATCAGCGCGCGGGTGTCCTCGACCAGCACGATCTCGCCTTTGTTGATCACCCCGACCCGGTCGGCCATTTCCTCGGCCTCCTCGATGTAGTGGGTGGTCAGGATGATGGTCGTGCCGTTCTCGCGCAGGCGCGACACCATCGCCCACATCTCGCGGCGCAGTTCCACGTCGACGCCGGCGGTGGGTTCGTCGAGGAACAGGATGCGCGGCTCGTGCGACAGCGCCTTGGCGATCAGCACGCGCCGCTTCATGCCGCCGGACAGGGCCATGATCTTCTCGCCGCGCTTGTCCCACAGCGCCAGCTCGCGCAGCAGTTTTTCCAGATAGGCCGGATCGGGCGCCTTGCCGAACAGGCCACGACTGAAGCGGACCGTGTCCCACACGGTTTCGAACGCGTCGGTGTGCAGCTCCTGCGGCACCAGCCCGATCGCCGCGCGCGCGGCGCGGTAGTCGCGCACGATGTCGTGGCCGTCGGCCAGCACCCGGCCTTCGCCGGGATTGACGATGCCGCAGACGATGCTGATCAGGGTGGTCTTGCCGGCGCCGTTGGGGCCGAGCAGGGCGAAGATCTCGCCGCGGCGGATGTCCAGGTCGATGCGCTTGAGCGCCTGGAAACCGCCGGCGTAGGTCTTGGTCAGGCCCTGGATCGACACGATGGCGTCGGCGGCGGGCACGGGGGAAGCGGGGGTCTGTGGCGGCATGGCGGCTCCGCGGTCGCCGCGCGCGGCGCGGCTGTGGAGGTGGCGCGGCGCCGGGGACGGCGCGGCGGCGAAGGACGGTCGGCAACGGGGCAAGACCGGGCGCTGCGATGGTAACGGCGCCGGCGCGCGCGGCGCGTGTGGGTACGAGCGCACCGATGGAACAGTGCGGGCGCGCGGTGGCGGCCGCCAGGGTGGTTTGTCAGGCGCTTGGGGCGCCGACGGCGCCGCGGCAGGGTGCCGCGACGCCGCGCCGGCTCAGCGCTCGGCGAGGTAGGCGTCCAGGCGTTCGAACGAATCGCTCCAGCCCGGCACCGTGCCCATCTCCTGCGCCAGTTCGCGTTCCTCGCGGTCGGGGAACACGATGGCCACGGTCAACAGGGTTTCCTCGGGGCCTTGTTCGGCGAAATCGACGGTCACCTCCGAGGGCTGCGGCGGACGCTCGTCGTCCCAGTCGTCGGTGTAGACCAGCCGGTCGGGTTCGAGGATCTGCCGGTACACGCCCTTGATCGGATACTCGGCGCCGTCCGGCCCGACCATGCAGATGCGGAACTGCCCGCCCACGCGCACGTCCATCTCGCGCACCACGCTGCGGAAGCCGTGCGGGCCCCACCAGCGGGCGACGTGGACCGGGTCGGTCCAGGCCAGGAACGCCAGCTCGCGCGGGGCGTGGATGATGCGTTGCAGGGTGATGCTGCGCTCTTCGATACGGTGGGTCGTGCGCGCGGGCGCCACCGCGAGCGTGCTGGAACCGTCGGACGTCATGTCGGAACTCCTGAGCGAGGAAACGCCGCGCCGCGGACCCCGGCGCTGCGAAGCCGGGGCGAACCGAAGCCGGACGGCACGGACCGCAAATGGTTTGGATCGATCTTATGTGGAGCTGTGGTAGTTAACCGGTTGGGAAACTAGCGCCGGGACCACGCTCCGTCAAGGCAGCGGGCCACAGCATGCACAGCCGCGTCCCAAGGCTTGAGACGCGCGCCGGCGCATAGACGTTGCAAGGCCTCAGGCGCCCGGCGCGGGCGTTCGCGGGCGCTTGGGACCGGGCGCGGAATGGCGGCCCTGGTCGGCGTCGATGTCGTCGATCCAACCCGCGCGCGCGCCGGCGAACGCGTCGGCGTAGGGCACGTACGGCTTGATGTCGAGCACCGGCGTGCCGTCGAGCAGATCGACCCCGCGCAGCACCAGTGCGCCGTCCTCGACCGCCACCAACTCCACCGCCGACAACCCCAGCGGATTGGGCCGGTGCGGCGAGCGCGTCGCCAGCACCCCGCGCTTGGGCCCGCCGCGCGGCGGCTTGACCTGCGCGTTCCAGCCCTGGCTGCGGTGGAACGCGAAGATCAGCCAGATCCGCTCGAACCCGGCCAGGTCGGCGTAGGCCGCCGGCGGCAGGTCGGCGACGAACTCCAGCCGCGCCTGCACCGCCGCGCCGCTTTCGGTGCCGGCCACCACCGTGGACTGGTGCGGCGCGTCGATGCGCTGGGCGTAGGGCGAGCGCAGGTAGGCGATGGGGCGGCAGACGAACTCGGCGGACATGGACGGGACGGCGGCTGTGGGAGGGACGGTTTCGCGGAGGGGGGGCTACTTCTGTGGTTTTGTGGGAGGGACCGCTCTTGTGGGAGGGACTTCAGTCCCGACGCTTTCCGCTCAGCCCTGGACATACTCCCATGGAGCCACTCGCCAGCGGAAACGAAAGCGTCGGGGCTGAAGCCCCTCCCACGACAGCCTTGCCCCGCAGCCGCCCGCGGCAACTGAACCCGCATGCGTTTTGTCACTGCATCGCCCTGCGCTCCCGGCGTTATCCTGCCGGCCGAACGCCCGCCCCCGCTGCCGAGGTCCCGATGAAGTTCCTGGTGATGATCTACAACGACGATGCGCTGATCGAAGCCCTGCCCGACGGCGAGTACGCGACCATGATGCGCGGCTGCATCCGCCATGCCGACGAGATGCGCGAGAGCGGCCAGCTGGTCGACTCGCAGATGCTCGCGCCGCCGGCGCAGGCGGTGTCGCTGCGCACCCGCGGCGGCCGCACCACCTTCATGGACGGTCCCTTCGCCGAGGCCAAGGAATACCTGGGCGGCTTCAACCTGATCGAGGCGGCGGACATGGACGAGGCCGTGCGCATCGCTCAGGCGTTCCCGTGGAGCCGCACCGGCCGCATCGAGGTGCGCCCGGTCGCCGACTTCGAAGCGGTGCGCAAGCACTTCGACGCCTGAGCCGGCCGGCGGCGCGCCGCCGCCGACCCCACGGCGCCGACACGGACGTTGATGGCGATATCCGCCGCGGCCGCCGGCCGCGGCGTCCTCGCCCGGACCACAAGGACGACTCCATGAAATCGCTGTTCGCCGCGGCGCTGTCCGCCGCCGCCCTGCTCGCCCTGGCGGCCCCGACCGTCGGCCGGGCCGCCACGCCGGCCGCGGCGGCCCGCCCTCCCGCCACGGCCGCCGCCGGCAAGACCCTCAAGCCGTTCGCCAGCGAGCGCGAATTCCGCCGCGCGATGGCGCGCCTGCTCGGCTCCAACGCTTCGCGCCGGCACTACGCGCCGCCCGTTCCAGTCGCGGCAGACGCGCCGGCGGCGCCTGCCGCGCCCGCGCCATCGGTCCCCGCCCCGTTGGCGGCGGCGGCGAACAAAGGCACCACCCTCGACCGCATCCAGGTCACCGGCTCGCGCATCCAGTCGCCGTCCGCCGAGTCGCCGTCCGCCGACACCATCACCAACGTCCAGACCCAGGGCGTGGACGAAGGCGACATCGTCAAGAAACAAGGCGACTACCTGATCGTCCTGCGCCGCGGCCGCCTGTTCTCCCTGGACACCGGCGGCGACCGCCTGCGCGCGGTGTCGTCGATCGACGCCTTCGCCCCCGGCTCCGATCCCAGCGACACTTGGTACGACGAAATGCTCGTCGCCGACGGCACCGTGGTGGTGATCGGCTACAGCTACGACCGCGGCGGCACCGAGATCGGGCTGTTCGACCTGCAAGCCGGCGGCGGCCTGCGCTATCGCGCCACTTACCAGCTGCGCAGCAGCGACTACTACTCGGCGCGCAACTACGCCAGCCGCCTGATCGGCAAGACCCTGATCTTCTACGCGCCGATGTCGCTGGAAGACTACGAAACCGACCGCCCCGACGCGCGCCTGCCCGCGCTGCGCCACTGGCGCAACGGCGCGACCCCGGCCGACTTCCGCCGCATCCTGCCGGCCACCGCGATCTACACCGCGCCCGGCCTGCTCGACCCGCACGACGTCGCCCTGCACGCCGTGACCCAGTGCGAACTCGGCGGCCCGCGCATGCGCTGCCGCTCCAGCGCGGTGCTCGGCGCGGACAGCCGCACCTTCTACGTGTCCGAGGACGCGGTCTACGTCTGGACCTCGCGCGACCCCGATCCCGACCACCCCGGCCGGCCCAACGCCGCCGTGTTCCGCATGCCGCTCGACGGCCGCCCGCCCAGCGCGCTGCGCGCCAGCGGCTCGCCGGTCGACCAGATGTCGTTCCTGCAGCGCGACGGCTGGCTCAACGTGCTGGTCGGCAACGACGCCGAGGGCGAAGCGATGTGGGCCTCGCGCACGCGCACCGGCGATCTCGCCCTGTTGCGCGTGCGCCTGAGCGAGTTCGGCGACGGCCGCGGCATCGCCCACCGCGCCGCTTACCGCCCGCTGCCGCAGGCCAACATCTACGACTACGACCTGCACGCGCGCTTCATCGGCGACTGGCTGGTGTTCGGCTTCGGCGGCTACTGGGGCGATAAGGACGGCGTCGACGTGAAGCGGGCCTTTGCCCTGCGCTATGCCCGGCGCGAGCCGGTGTCGACATTGCGGCTGGCCCACGCGGTCGAACGCGTCGACGCGCTCGGCCCGGACGCGATCCTGATCGGCACCGACCGCGACGACGAAGAACAGGTCAGCACGCGCGCGTTGCATTTCACCAGCCTGCGCCTGGGCGCCGCGGCGCGCGTCGCCGGCCACCACCTGCAAACCGGCGCCACCCAGAGCGACGACCGCACCCACGGCTTCTTCTACCGCCCCGAAGACGCCGACAACGGCCTGCTCGGACTGCCGGTGATCGCCGACGACGGCGACGGCGGCGCCCGCGTGCTGTTCCTGCGCAATCGCCGCCTGGACCTGAGCGCGGCCGGCGCGCTGGCCTCCAGCGCCGACGCCGGCCGGCGCCGCGACGACGGTTGCGTGGTCAGCTGCGTGGACTGGTACGGCGACGCCCGCCCGATCTTCGCCGGCCAACGCGTCTACGCCCTGCTCGGCTACGAGTTGGTCGAGGGCCGGCGCGACGGCGGCCGCATCGTCGAACGGCGGCGGCTGGACTTCACGCCGCGCGCCAAGGTTTCGCGCTGAGCCGGGCGGAATGACCGCTTCGCGTCCCCCGCCGCGTTGACGCGCAGACGGGGGACACGATGAAACCGATCCACGAACGGCGCCGGCGCACCGCGCTGGCCGCCCTGCTCGCAGTGCTCGCCGCCGCGCCGCCGGCCGCGCCCGCGCATGGCGGCGGGCTGGACAGACACGGCTGCCACCACGACCGCAGGAACGGCGGCTATCACTGCCATCGCGGCAGCGCGCCGGCCACGGCGGCGCTGGACCGGGGCGGGTCCGCCCTGCAGCCGCCGGGACGGCGCGGCCTGCGTCCGCTGCCGGTCGATGCCGCCGGCGGCGGCAACACGCAGGGCGCGACCGCCTACCCCAACTGCGCCGCGGCCCGCGCCGCCGGCGCGGCGCCGCTGCTGCGCGGCGATCCGGGCTATTCGCGCCGCCTGGACCGCGACGGCGACGGCCGCGCCTGCGAATAGCGCCACCGCCGCCGCCCGCGAACGGCGCCTGGGCCGGCCGCGGCCGGCATCGTGAACTGCCGCCAACACCGCCCGGTCCGCACTGGCCTGCGACGCGCGGCAGGCGGAGAATCGGGGGCGAATCCACTCACGGAGAGCGTCATGACACTCCGAACCGCCTGGCTGGCCCTGGCCGCCGCCGCCGTCCTGGCGAGCGGCGCCGCCGGCGCCAAGTCCCGTACCGTCACCGATCCCGACGCCCCGCGCGCCCTGCCCGAACAAGGCCCGGTCAGCGTGCGCTGGGAGAACCCCGAGCAGTTCGCCGAAATCCGCCAGAGCCGCAACCGCTTCGACGCGCGCCGCGGCAACTGGGTCGAACAAATCGCCCAGCACGTGCGCAAGCGCGGCGAACGCGAACTGGCGCCCGGCCAGCGCCTGGCGGTCGACATCACCGACATCAAGCGCGCCGGCGACTACGAGCCTTGGCACGGCCCGCAGTTCGACGACACCCGCTTCGTCCGCGACATCTATCCGCCGCGCATCGCCCTCAGCTTCACCCTCACCGACGCCAACGGCCAAGTGATCGAGCAGGGCGAACGCACCCTGCGCGACCTCAGCTTCCTGATGGGTCCGCGCAGCGCCACCGAGTCCGACCCGCTGCGCTACGAGAAGCGGTTGATCGACGACTGGATGAACCGCGAGTTCAAGGCCGACGCGCGCAGCGCGGCGCGGTGATGCTCGCCGGTCGCTGAAACAAGGGCATCGGGCCTGAAGGCCCTGCCACGAAAAGCCCCGCGATCGCGGGGCTTTTTCTTTTCCTCCGGAAGGCACCGCTCCTGCGAAAGGGACCGCTCCCGTGGGAGGGACTTCAGTCCCGACGCCTTCCGCTCAGATCGCCGGCTCCCTCAACCCAAAGCCTCGCTCGGCTCCGCATTGGCGTCCATGTAGAAGATCTCCCAGGTATTGCCGTCCAGATCGTCATACGCGCGCTGGTACATGAAGCCGTAATCCTTCGGCGCGTGCGCCTTGGCCCCGGCCGCGACCGCCTTGTCCACCAGCGCATCGACCTCCTCGCGGCTGGGCACCGGCAACGCCACCAGGGTCTGCACCTGGCGCTGCGGATCGATCAGCTCCTTCTGGGTGAAGGTCTGGAAGAACGGCCGCACCAGCAGCATCGCGAACAGGTTCTCGCCGAGCAGCATGCAGGTCGCGTTCTCGTCGGTGAACTGCGGATTGAAGCTGTAGCCGAGCTGGGTGTAGAAGGCGACCGAGCGGTCCAGGTCCTGCACCGGCAGATTGACGAACAGTTGCGCGTGGGTGGTCATGGCGAAGCTCCGATAAGGGATCGAGGTTGGGGCGGCGGGCGCCGGAACGGGTTCCGTTCCCGCCTGCTCATGACAGCGACGAGCCAGGATCGCAGGAATCGACAAGGGCGGCGAAAAAAATTTCGTTGCTGTCGAGCCGCCCTTGCCGCGCCGGAAAGAACGTTCGGTCAGTTCCCGACCGGCAGGCGTGTAGCCATCAGCTGCGCCCAGCGCGCCATCAGCAATTCGGCATAACGATCGGCGGCGATGCCGTAGGCGCCGAGCGCGTAGCCGTCGTTGGCCTCCACCAACGCAGTGTTGCCGTTGTCCAGAACGCCGAAATCGATGCCGTAACCGGCTGGCGCCTCGCCGCTGTCGTGGTAGGCCCGCACCGCCTCGGCGATGGCGCGCTCGCACGGCCGCACATCCGGGTCGCCGGCATAGTGATCCAGCGCGATGACGTCCGCACCGATCACATAGGCCCGGAACTCCGAGCGCCATCCGACCGGCGTCGAACACCATACCGATTGCCGGCGCGACCCGCCGCCCAGGAAATACAGGTCGCCCGGATGCGAAAACACGCGCCCGGTGAAAGTCTTCAGGCGGTCGGCCGGCTTGACGAACAGACTGCCCGCAGCGCCTTCGGACACCCATGACTCCACCGCGCCCAAGGTCTCCCGCCAGACCCGGCGATGCAGCCAGGGCTGCAGCGCCTGCGGGTAATCGTGCGGCGCGGGCACCGGAATGCCGAGCTGTTTCATCGCACCGTGTACGCTGGGCGCCGTGCCCATCACGAAACAGTCTTCGTCCAGCGGCAGGCTGCGCCGGTCGATGTGTTTTCGGGTGTAGCGGCGGATTTCGACGCCGCGCGGGGCCAACGCCTCGGCGACCAGGCGTTCCTCCAGTTCGAGCACGTTGTGCCGCTCTTCCAGATAAGCGATGCGGAACATGCGACGACCGGAGAGCGGGACGAGGAGTCTCACTGTAACGGCCGCCCTGGCGTCGGCGTCAACGGCTTCGCCGCACATCCCGGACAACGCAGCGGCCGCCCTGCGAACAAGGCGGCCGCCTGGCGCAGCCGCCGAGCCTCAATCCTTGTCGACCCCGACGATGCGGCCGTTGTCCGGGTCCAGCCGCAGTTCGACATCGCGGCCGCCCGGGTCCTCGGCCTTGGCCAGCCACAGGCCGTCGCGGTAGTCGAGGTCGTGGATGTCGGTGTAGCCGGCGGCGGACAGCGAGGCCTGGATGTCGCGCCGGCTCAGCTGCGCGACCTGTTCGTCGGGGTAGATCCGGCCGTCGGTCGGGTCCAACGCGACCTGCACGCGATTGCCGTCGGCGCTGCGCGCGTCCGCGCGCCAGACGCCGCCGCTGAAGTCCAGGTCGTTGACGCGGGTGTATCCGCGCTCGGCCAGACGGCTGCGCACGTCGTGCTCGGTCAGCGCGGTCTGGTTCTCGCGTACCTGCGCGCCGGCGGAGAGGCCGGCGCCGGCGACGGCCAGGGCGAGCGCCAGCAGGATCCGACCGCCCAGGCGAGGCGGCACGGGGCGAGGCGGGATCGGCTTGCTCCTCATGACAGGCTCCTGTGATGGGGGAGTTCCGATTTTCCTCGCGGTCCCGGCGCGATGCGCGAACCATGGATGAACATCGCCGCGCGCGTGCGCGCGCCGCGGCGTTCGCGCCAGCGCATCGCGGAAACTGCAGCGGCGCCGCCGCGGTTTTCGGCCGCGCCGGCGCGGGCCTCACCTGCCGCTAACGCGATGTTCGCGCCATCGCGACGCCGCCGATGTCCGTCGTTGCGCCGCCGCATGCGTTTGCGCGGCCATCGCCCGGGGCTGGCTGCGCGCCCCGGGCCTGACCGATAATCGCGCCCACCCTCGGCCCGCGCCGCTTGCGCGCGGCCGCCCCTCCGGAGACCGGCCGTTGTACGCCCAGTGCCGAAAATGCAAACGGCCGATCGCGCCCAACGCCCTGCGCTGCCCGCAGTGCGGGATTCCGATGCCGTTGGGCGGGGTGCCGTCGGTCTGGCAGATGTGGCGCGCCAACGGCACCGCCACCCGCATCCTCTTCATCGGCGCCTGCATGCTGATCACGCTGCTGGTGTTGTCGATGGCCAGCGACGATGTCAGCGACTTCATCGCCCAGACCAGCAAGGCCCACAACGACGCCGCCGACAGCCGCGAACTGCTGCTGCGCGAACAGCAGCGCCTCAACCAGCCCGACGGCAGCGAGAGGCTCGACCGGCCCGAACCTTCGGCCGCCACCGCGCTGGCGCCGGCGCGCGACGCCAAGTCGCTGATGCAGGGCATGCGCATCGTCCTGCGCGAGGTCGGCGACAAGAGCCGCTACCGCCAGGCCAAGGCCCAGCAGCGGATCGAAGGCCTGCACCTGGAGCAGCAGTTGCTGCCGGAAACCCTGCTCGGCCCCAAGGCCACCCAGGCCGCCCGCCGCACCAACCGCGAGTACGCCGAACTGCTCAACTACACGCTGGCGGTCAAGCAGGCCAGCCAGCGCGAACTCGCCCTGCGCCTGCGTGCGCTGACCGGCGAAGGCCCCGACGGCCGCGCGATCATGACCGAGTTCCAGCGCAACCTTGCGCGCGAGAGCGAAGAGGACGCCGCGCTGATGAAGAACCGGCGCGCGATCATCGAGCGGATCGAGCGCATCTACGACCTCGCCGACGCGCACCGCGACGGTATCGAAGTGCGCGACGACGGCAGCCTGGCCTTCGCCGATCCGCTGGTCGCCGAGCAGTACAACCGCAGCATCGCCGAGATCGGCGCGTTCCTGCAGCAGAGCGAGAGCATCGATGTGCAGCGCCGCGCGCGCACCCAGGCGGCGCTGCAGGAAATCGACCGGCTGCGCCGCTGAGCGCGCCCGCCGGGCGGGCTCAACCGCGGCAACGAAACTACGACCGCGTCGCCGCGGCCTCGAATTTGCGCGCCAGCGCCCGCTCCACGTCCGGCCCCGGCGGCAGACGCAGGCCGAACTCGCGCTCCAGCACCTCCATCACCGCTCGCGGGCCGTCGAGCTCGCGGCGCACGCTGTCCTGGCCCAGGCGATGCACGGCGAAGCTGGCGTTGTTCAAGGTCTTGCGCCAACCCGGCCCAGTGCGCGCGACCAGCAACTGGTCGCGGAACGGCGAGGCCGGATGCGCGCTGACGTACCAGTTGCCGACCTCCAGGTCGATCGGCGCCAGCGGCTGCAGGTCGAAGACGTACAGCGCGCGCCATTGCCCGCCGACCTCGGCGCGCAGCAGGTAGCCGTCGTCGCGCAGGTCCAGCCGGTAGGGTTCGTGCGGCGTGGCCTGCGGCTCGCGCGCATCCAGCCGCAGCGGCACGGTCGGCACCATGCCGCCGAAACCGACGTCGGCCAGGTAGTCCGCGCCGTCCAGCCGCACCAGCGCGACCAGGTGGGTGCGCGCGGTCAGCGCGTCCTCCGGCCCGCCCATCACCACCCGGCCGGCGACCGCGCGCAGGTCGAAGCCCAGTTCGCGCAACAAAGCCTGGAACAGGCCGTTGAGTTCGTAGCAATAGCCGCCGCGCCCGTCGTGCAGCAGCTTGCGCTGCAGCGAATCCAGGTCCAGCGCGATCGGCGCGCGGGTCAGGTTGGCCACGGTTTCGAACACGAATTGCGCGCTGTGGCGTTGCTGCAGCGCGGCCAGGGTCGCCAGGGTCGGCGGCGGCGGCGCGTCGAAGCCCAGCCGTTGCAGGTAGCGAGGCAGGTCGTGCAATCGCGGAGACATCGCGGGGCGTCCGGTGATCGGGTACGGCCAGGGTAGTCCCTCGACCGCGCTTGAGGTCAAGCCGATCGATGCGACGCTGGCCGCGCTGCGCGCCATCGCCGATACTCGCGCCGGGATTGGCGCGCAGGGGGCTGCGCCGCCCGTACAGGGGAAACACCGGATGTTCGCGAATGTACGAACCGGCGGCCGGACGGCGCCGCGCCGCATCGCCGCGCAGCGCGGCCAGGGCCAAATCTGGCTGGTCTGGGGTCTGATCGGCGCAGTCGCGGTCTTCGTCGCCCTGATCGGCATCGGCGTGTACGTCGGCGCCAAGCGCCACCAGGAAACCCAGCAGGAGTTGCGCGCGCTCGGCGACACCGGCAACCAGCTCATCGAACAGCAGCGCCGGCTGGCAGAAGGCAAGGCGCCCGACGCCGCGCTCGCGCCGGCGGCGCCGGCCGGCGAGACCGTGCCGGCGCGCAACGAAGCCGAAATGCTGCGCGGCTTCAACGCTCTGCTGCGCGAGATCGCCGGACGCTCGCAGCAACAGCAAGCCCGGATCGCGCGGGAACTCGAAGCGCTCCAGCTCGAACAGGTGCTGACGCCGGAGCGGCTGATCCGCGCCGAAGGGCGGCGCACCAGCCGCGAGGCGCTGCGCCGCTACCGCGAACTGATCGACCGCTCCGCCGCCAGTTCGTTGCAGGCGCGCACCGAGTTGCGCCAGCGGCTGGAGATCCTGACCAGCCGGCTGACCGCGCGCGATCGCCTGCGCGCGCAGTTCGACGGCGCCAGCGCCAAGCGCGTCGAACTGGAACAGCAGAGCATCCGCAACCAGCGCAACGTCGCCGACCTGACCCTGCGCACCGTGGAGCTGATCGAACGCGCCGGTTCGCGCGTGCAGTTGCAACAGGGGCAGCTGGCCTTTTCCAGCCAGCGCGACCTGGATGCGTTCAATGGCTACGTCGGCCAGATCCAGGCGGCGGTCGCCGAAGAACAGCGCCTGGCCCGGCGCGAACAGGAATTGCTGCGCCAGGCCCAGGACCAGTTCAATCAGGTCGCCCGCCCCTGACCACCCGGGCCGCGGCGGCGGCCGCCGCCTGCGCTAGCATGGGCGCATGAGCGACAAGTACCTCACCACCCCGCGCCGGCCGCAGTTCGAAGGCGAGCACCTGCCCGGCAACCGCGTCTGGCACGGCACCCACGTGCACTACCTCAGCGACGCGGAGCTGCCCGGCTACCGCGTGCGCATCCGCGACGGCCTGCTGTACGGCCCCGACGGCGCGCTGTTCGACACTCGCGACGCCTACACCCACTGGAGCGGCCGCGGCCGCGCGATCTTCGTCATGCACGGCGACGGCGCGCTCTACTCCGCGCCCGAGCACCGGGTCGGCGAGTTCCACCATTCCAGCCTCGGCCAGGGCCGGCCGGTGGCCGGCGCGGGCGAACTGGAAGCGCGCGAAGGCCGCCTGCTCGCGATCACCGACCACAGCAGCCACTACTGCCCGCCGCGGCGCTTCACCGAACAGGTGCTGGCCGAACTCGCCGAAGGCGGCGTCGACCTGCGCTGGGTGACCCAGGAGTTCCGCTACTGAGCCGCCGCGCGCGACTCAGGCTTCGCGCGCCATCGCGATCAGCTTGGCGACGGTGTTGAGGTTGCGCGCGGTGCCGGCCTTGGCCGCGGGAATCGCCAGCTTCGAATCGGCCATGCCCTCGCCGTAGTGCACGTAGATCTCGCGCTCGCCGAGCGCGAGTTCCTCGCCCTTGCGATGGCGCACCGTCGCCAGCGCATCGGCCGGCGGCGCCTGGTCGAGGAAGATCAGCACCGCGCGGTTCGGCGCGGCCTGGGCGAACGGATTGGCCGCCAGCGCGCGCGCCATCTCGTCGGCCGTGCGCACGATCGCACCGACCGGCTTGCCCGCGTAAGCGTGCAGCGCGGTCTCCAGCGCCGCCTTGGCCTTGGCCGGGCTCAAGCCGGTACGGAACACCACGTTGCCGCTGGCGATGTACGTGCGCACCTCGCCGAAGCCGAGCGCCTCGCACATCGCGCGCAACTCCGCCATCGGCAACTTGCCGGTGCCGCCGACGTTCACCGCGCGCAACAGCGCGATATAAGTATGCAAAGCCCTCTCCCGCCCCAAACCAGCCCGCATCGTAGTCCTTGTAGGAGCGGCGCAAGCCGCGACCGCGCCACCGCATCCACGCCGCAACCGCCCTATCCCGCTCAATCGCTCAAGCCTTCCTCGACCAAGCCCCGCCGCAGCGCTTCGCCCACCGCATCGGACAATCCGTCGATCTGCATCACCATCGCGTGGAACCACGGATTGACGTGCTCGGCATCGAACGAATACTCGATGCGATACCGACGTTCGCCTCGATCGCGCAACCAGTCGTCCACCCAATCGCCGGCATCGTCGAAATTGTCGCCGCCGAAGCGCTCGCGGATCAGGCGGATCGGAAGTCGGAACACGGCCATGCGGCGATCCTGCAACGAAACCCGGCCCAGTTCACCGCACCGGTGCCGCCGCCGCAAGCGTGCCCCGTCCCGGCCGCCGGACGGCGGATGACGCTGGCCGCGCGGCTTGGCACACTGACCCGGCACACTCACGGACGAGCCAGGGAAAAACGGCGATGAAAGCGTTCCGCACGTTCGCAGCACTGGCCTTGCTCGCGCTGGCGCCGGCCGCGTCGGCCTGCATCAACGAAGTCGGCACCGACCGCAGCGGGCGCAGCTTCTCGCCGGACTGGGTCCTCGGCGATTTCCTGGTCCAGACGATGACGCCCGAACCGCCCGACCGGGAACGGGTCGGCAGGCGCATCGCCGCGGCGCGCGCCCGGCCCGATTTCGCCAATCTCAACGACCTGGGCGTGCTGCTGATCCGCCAGGGCAAACCCATCGCCGCGGCCGAGCTGTTCGTCGCCATCGAGAAGATTTACCCCGGCCGCGCCGCGACCGCCGCCAACCTCGGCACCGCGCTGGAACTGATGGGCCGCGACGCGGCCGCGCTGCGCTGGATCCGCATGGGCATCGAGCGCGACGCCAACGAACACGCGCGCAGCGAATGGCTGCACGTGCGCATCCTCGAAGCCAAGATCGCCGCGGCCAAGGACCCGGGCTGGCTGCAACGCCACTCCATCCTCGGCTTCGAATTCTCGTCGGCGCTGGTGCCGCCCTTCCCGACCCGCATGCCGCCCGGCAACGCCGGCAGCACCCTGATCGGCTCGGACCTCGACAGCGGCCTGAGCTATCAACTGCACGAACGCGTGCAATTCGTGAAACCGCCGGATCCGGTGGTCGCCAGCCTGTTCCGCGACTGGGCGATCCTGCACCTGTCCGGCGGCGCGATGGAGAACGCCGACGCGCTGTACACACTGGCTTTCCGCTACGGCGCCCCGCGCGACGCGCTGTCGCTCAAGCGCCAGGCCCATGCCAGACAGGTCGTGGCGCGCGCGCGCAAACAGGACGAACGCTACGGCGCCGACTGCAAGCTGTGCGACCAGCCGTTTCCCTGAGGGCGCCACGCTTTCGCCGCGTCCCCCGATCCAGCGCACCGTGGGAGGGACTTCAGTCCCGACGCTTCCGTTTCAAATCGCCACGTCCCACCCCGCCCCCACAGGCCGCGCCCGATCTCACCAGACCAAATCGTCCGGCACCTGGAACTGCGCGTAATACGCATCGTCCTCGCTCAGCGGCTCGGCCGGCGCGGTCTTGGACGCGCCATGATCGAGCACCACCATCGCCGCATCGCGCTCGCGCACCTTCTCGGCGACGGCGCGCGGGACCAGTTCGTAGTCCTCGCCATGGCGCACGATCGCCAGCGCGCCGCTGGCCAGCTGGGCGCGCAGAGCCGTATCGACGTACACGGTCCTGATCGCCTCGCCGTCGTCGAAGCGATAGGCGATCTCGCCTTTTCGCTTGACCTTGCCCTGCTCGACGATCTGCTGGATCTGCGCGCGCAGCTCGTGCGCGCGCGCCTGCGCCTTGCGCTGCGCCTCCAGCGCGCGGTCGCGCTCGACCTTCTCGGCGCGGGCGCGTTCGGCCTCGGCCTGTTCGGCGCTGGGCGCCTGCGGGTTCTTGGCCTGGCGCTGCTTGTTCTGCTCGCGCACCGCCTGGGTGGCCTGGGACTTCTTCGCCAGGCCGGCCTTGAGCAGCTGTTCTTGTAATGGATTTCGCATGGACCGCAGTCTAGTACGCCTGCGCCGGGGGCCGGAAGGCGACCGCTGCCGCCCGATCGGGAAAAGCCCGGCGACCGGCGCTGGCCGCAGCGGCTAGAATCGACCCGCTCGGCCCGTCGGCGCACCGCCGCCATGGCCGCGACCTCCCCGCTTCAAGGAACGACAGCAACGCCATGAAGATCGCACCGTCCCTGCTCGCGCTGGCCATCGGCCTGCTCACCCTCGGCGTCCAGGCCGAGGAGACCAAGCCGCGGTTCCGCGTCCACAACACCGATCCCGCTCCGGCGGCGCGCGCGCCGGCGAAGGCGCCGGCCGCCGCCGCTCCGACGGCTCCGGCCGCTGCGGCGCCGGCGGCCAGGCCGGGCCCGACCGGCTCGACCGCTCCGGCAAGCAAGCCGGCGCCGGCGGCGGCGACGCTCTCGTCCTCCGGCAAGCCGGCCGGCGCGCAGCGCGCGCCCTGGGACGCCGCGCGGGTCGCGGCCAGCGCGGTGCCGGCGGTCTATCTCGCCGAGTGGAAGAAGGCCAAGAACCGCGCCCGCTGCGCGCCGCTGGCGCTGGTCGGCGGCGAGAAGACGCCCGGCGTGACCGTGCGCCGCGCCAACTTCTCCGACGGCTGGGCGGTCGCCTACGACCTGCCCGGCCAGCGCAGCGCCTACGGCGTCGCCGGCACCGGCCTGGACCTCGACGGCAAGGGTTACACCTTCCCCAACTCGCTGACCTTCGCCGACGGCAGCAGCGCCCATTACGGCCTCAGCGGCGGCACCGGCCCGGGCTACATCGCCTATGTCGAAGTCGCGGGGCAGCGCTGCCTGTACAACGTGTGGGCCGACGTCGGCGGCCAGGAACGCCTGGAAGAACTGCTGCGCAGCCTGCGTCTGGTGCAGACGCCGTAAGCGCGCGACGCGACGCGGCCGGCCGCCCCACGACCTCCGTTCGTGGGCGCGGCGGCCGTGCGTCGAGTTCGCGGCCGCAGTACCCACACGCTCGCTGGACAGGTCTACCGTCCAACCTCGCTTGCCCGCACCGGGCGGCGATGTTGATCGCGGCGACTGCAATCGCTCGCGCGGCCGCGCGTGGCCCGTGGCCGCGGTTTTTTGCGTTACGAATGGACGAGAGCCGGCCCCTGTCGCGCGTACCGCGCCACAGGAATCCGCGGCCGCATCCAACGGATTGGGAGCCAGGGCATGAGCATACTTCCCGGTTGTAAAGACCCCTCCCTGAGCGCGCTCAAGTCCAAGGGCTACAACGTGGTCCAGTTGCCGCGCGCGGATCTGCGGCCCACCCAGTTGCTGGTCGAGAAGAGCAAGCGCCTGCAGCGGTTGGGCGAACTGCTGTCGGTGTTCGACGCCGCCGCGGACGGCCCGCCGGCGCCGCCGGTCAGCGCCGACCGCCCCGGCCCCAACATCGCCGGCACCCAGTCGGCCGATCTCGACGTCGACCTCGGCCTGAGCGTATTGCGCGGAATCATTTCCGCGCTCGGCGGCTCCACCTTGGGCGTGGACGCGGCCTTTTCCCGCGCCGCGACGGTCCAGTTCGAATTCTCCTCGACCCTGGAAAACAACAGCGAGCTGGCGCTGATCGACCGGTTCCTCGCCGCATCGCGGGTCAACCCGCATGCCCGCGCGGTCGCGGAGATGCTCGAGCAGGACCAGGTCTACGTCGTCACCAGCACGCTCAAGGCGCAGCGGATCAATGTCGCCGCCAAGGATTCGAACAAGCAGTCGCTGGGCTTGAACCTGCCGGTGATCCAGGACGCGATCGGCGCGAACGTCAAGATCGCGGCCGCGGCGGCGAGCGGTTCCACGGTGAGTTTCGAAGGCGCGGTGCCGCTGGTGTTCGGCTTCCAGGCGGTGCGGCTGATCTTCGAACAGGGCCGCTACCGGACGATGCGGCTGATCGACGCCGGCGGGGTCGTCGCCGAGGCGGTGCGGCCCGACGGCGCGGCGGACGGCGAACCGCCCTGCTATCTCGACGTCGAGGCGATGCTGTTGGATCGGTAACGCGCAAGCCAGGGAACGCACAGGGGGAAGGCATGGAGCAGGAACGGATCAGGCAGTTGGCCAAGTTGCTGGCCGCGGGCGCGGGCGCGCGCGCGCGCGATGCGCAGGCCGAATCGATGATGGACGGGGGCGTCGCCGCGGCGCCGGCGCCGGCCGGACAAACGTTGGACGTGGTGGAGCAAGCTCTGTCCACGCCGCCCGACGACGTCGATGAAACGCAGTGGCGCGCGGCGCGCGAGCAATTGCTCACTCACGCGCACAACGGCCTGGTGAAGCTGCAACGCGGCGATCTGCAACTGGACGCCGACGAAGGCTGCGCCATGGAGGCGGTGATCATCAGCGACGGCAGCCGCCCGAGTTTCCTGCTGTGCGACGGCGAGATCGATCCCAAAGACCCCTCCATCGAAACGTGGGCCGGCAACATCGCCGCCGCCCAGGCGCTCGGCATCGCCAAGCTGGCCGCGGCGGTGGGCCGGATCCAGCCGAAGAACGGCCACGCGTCGCGCTATGTCGGCACCGGCACGCTGATCGACCGCGATGCCGGCCTGATCCTCACTAACTACCACGTGATCGAACAAGCGCAGCAGAACTACGGCGTGGCGATGACCCGCAACGGCGATCGCCTGAGTGTGGATGGTTGGCTGGAAATCGACTTCGTCGGCGAATCCTGCTCGCTGCGCACCCACCGTTTCCGCATCGTGGAAGTGGCGTTGCCGCAGGGCTACGGCAGCACCTTCCACGGCATCGACGCGGCGGTGGCGCGGATCGAGCCGCTGCCCGACAGCCCGGCGCTGCCCGACCCGGTTCCGCTGCTCAGCGCCGACGCGGCCTACGCCACCGGCGCGATTTCGTCGCTGGCGCTGATCGGTTTTCCGGCCCGACCCTCGCTGCAGGACGGCAAGGACGTGGATTGGAGCTTCGTCATGCGCGTGCTGTTCGGCAACCGCTTCGGCGTCAAGCGGCTGGCGCCCGGCCAGTTCACCCTGCCGCTGGGCAGCCATGCGCTCGACCAGGGCCGGCGCGCGATCGGCCACGACGCCACCACCTTCGGCGGCGCGTCCGGCTCGCTGCTGATGTCCTGGCTGGACGACCGCACGCCCAGCTTCGCCCTGCATTTCGGCGGCGCCACGGGGGTGAGCAACTACGCGTTGTCTTTCGCCGCCGAGCGCAACGCGTTGAGCGCGATCGGAGCGCGGTTCTAGATGGTCGCGGTCGTGCAAGCGGATTACAGCCGCGCCGAGGCCTTGGCGGTCTGGACGCGGCTTTCGGACGAGTTCATCGGCAACTGCTATGTCAGCGTGCGCCCGCGCCACGCGCCCGCCTGGGAAGTCGTCGTCGCCAGCGCCGCCGGAAGCCTGCGGCTGGAAGCGTTCAAGCGCGCGCACGATCACGATTTCCTGGACCGCCTGGCCGTCGCGATCGGCAACTGGGAGCAGAAAGCGCAACGCCCGGACCACGAGATCGCGCAGATGCTCGACCAGGTCGGCGACTACGGCCTGATGGAGGGCATGACCAATCCCGACAAGGGCTTCATGCACGCGGACATTCTCCTGCCGCTGCTGCAGGCGCGCGACGCCTGCGCCATCGTGGTCAGGACCGAGCCGGTGTTCCAGCAGCTCGGCACCGCCTTCCTGGTGCGGCCGGATCTGATCCTGACCGCCGCGCACGTGGTGATGGATGTGGACGCCGCCACCGGGCGGTGGGCGTCGACGCTTAAGAACGGACTGGCCTTCCACTTCCGCGAAAAGCCCAACCAGCGCGAACATCCCACGCTCGCGATCCGGCCGGCCGCCGTCGCCCTGATTTCGCACGCGCTGCCGCACGGCAGGCCGCCGAACCTGCTCGAACGTTCCCTGGCCGCGCCGGCCGACACCTGCCTGGACTACGCCCTGATCCGGCTGGCGCAGCGCGTGAGCCATCTGCGTCCGGTCGAGGTCGTCGACACCGCGGCGGTCAAGCAAGGCAAGCCGTGCTGGGCGTTCGGATTCCCCGGCGGCAACGCCCTGATGATGGACGTGGACCTGGTGACCGACATCGACCCCGGCTCCGGACGCTGGCTGCACCGCGCCAACGCGGCCGCGGGCATGTCGGGCGGTTGCTGCATCAACCACGAGGGCCAGGTCGCGGGCTTGCACGAGGGAACCCTGGACAGCGAGGACGACGCGACCGTCAAGCGCAACCGCGGCATCAGCATCGCCGCGATCCGCCGCGATCAATGCCGCGACGGCAAGGACCCGCTCAAGCAAGTCGCGAGCTCGCCGAGCCTGGAGTTCCGCGATCCGGCCTTGGTCGACGGCTGGTATCGCGCCGGAACGGCGCTGGCCGGCGAGGCGGGCGCAGCGCAATGGCGCGCTTCGGTCGCCGCCGCACTCGGCGGCCGCGATCCGGACGCGACTGACTCGCTGCCGGCGTATCACCCGTGGTTCGCGCGCGCCGACGTGGAGAAGTGGATCGACAGCGCCGCTCCGGACGAGCGGCTGTGCCTGATCCACGGCCCGCCCGGCGTCGGCAAAAGCTTCTGCATCCACCTGCTGCGCGGCAAGCTCGATCCGTACGCGGATCTGGTGGTGTTCAACCCGACCCAGACCAACGACATGGCCTGGAGCGACGCGACCGGCCACGCGGCCGCGGCCAACGCCTCCGACTACCGCACCGCGGCCGCTAGCGTGCGCTACCGCGCCATCGACGACTTCCTCGGCGAACTGCGCGATCGCTCGGCCGGCGGCACCCGCACCTGCTACGTGGCGATCGACTTCGGCCCCGCCGGCCGGCAGGACCGCTTCGTGGGCACTAACTGGGTGGAGCTGATCGCGATCCTGGCGGCCGCCGGCTGGATCCGCGTGATGCTTATCGGGCTCGACGACTACGAGCGCAGCGTAATGATCGACCGCATGGAAAGCCGTCCCGAAACGGACAGCGTGAAAATCGCCGAAAGCGAACTCGCGCCGATCACCGCCGCCGAGTTCCGCACCTACGCCAAGCACTTGGCCAGCGCGCGCGGCAAGCCCGCCCCGAAGCAAGCGGAGATCGCCAAATACGTGGACAGCGCGGTCGTCGGCGTTGCCGAACCGATGAAAATGGTCGCCGCCGTGCGCGCGGCGATCGAACTGGAGGCCGCGCTGTCATGACGCCGACCGTTCCCGAACTCGAATACGCGCAAGCTACGGCATTCGAATCGAACGTCCCGCCGATCTTCCCCGGGCGCGCCGGCCCGGACGACGGCGCCGACCGCCTGCGGCTCAGGCTCGCGGTGCGCGGCTGGGCGCGGCCGCTCGACCTGATCGACGCCCTCAATTCGCCGGACGACGTCCTGGCGATCCTCGGCGCGCTGGCCGCCGAGGTCGAAACCGCGGTGCAGACCCGCCCGAACCAGTGGTATCTGTCGCTCGCCGCGCGCAAGCGCGAATTGGCGCGCCGCGACGATGCGCAGCTGCGCACAGCGGCAAGCGCAAGCTTCCCCGGCGACGACCACGACCCGGTCCTGCACGCCATGCGGATCGCGCTGGCCGATGCCGCGCCGACGCTTTCCGCACTCGATACCGACGTCCTGGCGGCCTTGGGCAACGCCTGCGACTGGCTCGGCGAGCGTTGGCGCCATGCCGTCGGCGCGCAGCGCATCGCCGGCGAACTGGCGTCCAGGGCCCTGGACGCCGACCTGCGGCGGATGACCCGGGACCCGATGGTGGGGCGCAGCCACCGCGACACCCTCGCCCGCTTGATCGGCTTCGCCACCGCAGCCACACAAACGCCGCTGAGCGTCGCCTACGTGTACGGCGGCGGCGGTGCGGGCAAGACCACCTTGTTGTCGTTCCTGCAACGCGATTTGAGCCAGCGGGCCGAACCGGTGCCGGTGGTGCGCATCGACTTCGACGAACCGGCGATCGATCCCACCCGCATGGTGACGCTCAACATCGCGCTGGTCGAGCAACTGGCGCGCTCCGTCCCGGCGGTTTTCGACCGCGCTTCGGACATGCTCCCCGCCCTGCGCGACATCGCGCTGGTGCAGCACGATGCGGGGCTCTCGCGCGGCGGACCACGCAAGCGGATCAAGTCGAGTCGGCCGGAATCGATGCTCAAGGCCGAGTCGGTGGCCTCGCAGGCGGCCTCCGACGAAGGCTCCATTCTCTATCGCTTGCTGGCCCCCGACATGGTGGCCGGGCCGATCCTGATCGTGTTCGACACCGCCGAGTTGGTGCTCGCGCAGAGCGACCATGTCGCCAGCAGCCTCGTGTCCTGGCTGGGCTTCCTCCACAGCGAAGCCGGCGCGCGCGACCTCAGGCTGGTGATCGCCGGCCGCGATCCGCCCGACGACCAGGACCTCGGGCACGCCGCGAACAATCTGCTGTCCCGGCTCAAGGACACTGGCGCCCGGATCGAAACGCCGATCGGCCTGCCGGAACTCGATCCAGCCGAAGCGCAGCAACTGCTGCGCAACTGCGGCGTGGAAGACCCGACGACCGCGGCCGAAGCGGCCGCCGCGGTACCCGGCAATCCCCTGCTCCTGCGGATCACCGCAGACGCGTTGCTGCAAGGCGAGGCCGAACTGCGCGAGAGCGTGCGCAGGGCGCATCGCGACAGCCGCATCGACGCCGACAGCGCCCGCAATTACCTCCTGCGACGCGTCGTCGCCCACGTCCGCGATCCGATCGCGCGTCCGTACGTGCTTGCGGCGACCTACTCGCCCGTGGTCACCGCCAAGTTGTTGGAAGAAGTGGTCATCCCGGCGGTGGACCGCAGCGAGCGCGAACCCGGGCAGCGCGACTCCGGGCTAGGCAAACCGGCGAATACGAAGTCGGCGACCGCCAAGGCCAAGCGCGTGTTCGACGCGCTCGCCTCCACGTACTGGCTGACCCGGCAGACGCTGCGCTCCGAAATCGTGCCGTTCAACCGCGAGATCCGCGCCTTCGCGCTCAAGCTGCTCGCCGCGACGCCCGAAGGCGCGCTGCTGGAACGCGATGTCCGCCAGTCCGCGGCGATCCACCACCTGCGCCGCCGCTCCGCCGACGACCGCGCGCTGGCGCTGTATCACCTCGCCGTGCTCGGCCATCCCTACACCGTGCCGCGCGATCTCGTATCCGTGCAGACGGTCCTGCGCGACGTGATCGAAGAACTGCCCGCGGATCTGCGCAACCGGCTCGCCCCGCCGGTCGGCAGCGTGGCGCCCGGCGTTGCGCGTGGCGTCGCGCGTAGCAGCATCGACGACATGAGCGACAGCGACTGGCAGCGCTACCTCGAAGGCGATGAGCGCAGCAAGCGCGCGGGCGAAGGCGCGCAGATGGTCAAGGCCGACCGCGCCCGCGAAGCGCTCGATCTCTATCTCGCGCGCCCGACCCGACCGCCCGGATTGCCGCCCACGTTCGTGATCCAGGCGCAGGCCGATCTCGGCGAATGGGACGAAGAAATCACCGACATCGACGCCATCCTTAAGCGGGAAGCCGATGATTGGCTGGCCCGAAAGAGCATCGGGCCCGAGGCGCTGTCGCGGATCTACTGGATCACCCGGCTGGCGTTGCAGGCATACGGGCGCTTGTCGACTCCGCATGCAGCGCTTCTGCGCAACGCATCGGAGACGGCCACGGGGCCCGGGCTGAGTACGTTGCCGGCCTTGATCGCGGTCGCCGAGACTATGAGCGGCGAGCCGATCATGGCCGGGCGCATGCGCTCGCAAGCGCTCAAGACCGACGCCGCGGGCAGGACGCTGCTGTGCCCGATCCACGGGCATCTGCCTGAGACCATCGAATTGTTCGACGCCGGCATCGCGGTCGTGCAATCCGACTGGCGACAGCGAATGATCCAGCTCGCGCCGGCCAGGCTGATCCGCGCGAACGAGGCGCACCTGCGCGATCTTCAGTCCCGGCTCGACGCGCTGCATGCCAAACCGATCGCGCAGGTGAACCAGCTCTTCAACAAAATGCGCGCGCGCATCCCGGTGGAACCCTCGACCGTGTCGGGTCTGAACAGTGCGATGTTGCTGTTCCGCGGACTCACGCCGGAGTTCTACCGCCCGTTGCGCGAGGCGCTGCTCGCGCTGTGCGAGAACGGCGTCGCAAGCCCCATGATGCGCCAAGCGGCCGTTCCCGTCTTCGATCACATGTCGATACGCCCGGCCGAGATGGAACCCGCCACGTTCTATCGCAGGCTGTCGAACAACCCGAACGTCTGGTGCACGGCATTCATCGTCTACGCCGACCGGTGCAGGCTGCTTCCTGGCCTATGCGAGTTCTTGGCCCTCTTCGCGGAAAACCCTAAGTCGCGCCGCATCGCATCCTCGTTCGTGGCCTGGGACAAGGCCCTGTGTCGCGGCGTCAACAGCGACTGGGGGCAGCCGCGCCCCCCTCGCAAGTAAGCGCCAAATCGCCCCCCGACGGATTCCATCGCCGCGGTCGAGCCGAACCCTTCCCATCCACCTCGCCGAACCAGGAGCAGGCCCATGCAAAACACCCTAGACGACGTCCTCGCGCGAATCTCGGCGATGCCCGACAACGATGCCGAAGTCGTCGCCGAAGCCGCCGCCGACTACGGCCGCTTCGTCGGCCTGCCGGCCAAAATCGCGCTGGACGAGAACGGCCGCAGCGCGGAACTGCTCGAACCCATCGGTTACGTCGCCGCCTCGGGCGTCGAATGGCCGGTGCCCGCCGGCGCGTGGCTCGACGGCGCTTCGATTCCGAAAGCGTTCTGGAGCGTCATCGGCGGGCCGTTCGAAGGCAAGTACCGCGAGCCGTCCATCGTCCACGACCACTACTGCATCGTGAAGACCCAACCCTGGCGCGACACCCACCGGATGTTCCATGCCGCGATGCTGTGCCGCGGCGTCTCCGGGTTCAAGGCGCGGGTCATGTACTACGCGGTCTATCGGTTCGGGCCGCGCTGGGGCGTTCCCGGCGACATCGCCGAAGCCGCGCCGGCGCAGGCGGCCGAGGTCGCCGACGACGCCAACGCCGATTCGATCCTGCGCGATGTCGAGGCGATCAGGGACGGGGCCTTGAGCCTGCACGACATCGAGCAGCTGGCGGATCGCTCGGCGGATTCGCCCGCCGGCTGAGGCGCGCCATCCCCGCGTAAATGCGGCGGTCCTACTCCGACCCGCCCGCCAGCACCGCATCGGCGCGCGCATCCGCGCGCGCCCAGAAGTAGATCAGCAGGCCGCCCAGCGCGGTCATCGCGCCGACCACGCCGGTCGAGGTCCAGCCCAGGCCGGCGTTGATCGCCATGCCGCCGAGCCACGGCCCCAGGGCATTGGCCATATTGAACGCGGAGTGGTTCGACGCCGCGGCCAGCGTCTGCGCCGAGCGCGCCACGTCCATCAGATGCGCCTGCAGCACCGTCGCCAGCGCGCCCATGGTGCCGACCGCCAGCACCGCCGGCAGCACCGTCCACACCGAGCGCGCCGCCAGCGGGAACAGCAGCAGGATCGCCATCGACCAGATCAGGATCCACGCGGCCGCGCGGAACTGCAGCCGGTCGAACAGCCAGCCGCCGCCGAGCGTGCCGAGGATGCCGCCGATACCGAACGCCATCAGCCCGAACGGGATGAAGGATTCGCGCACGCCGGTGACGTGGACTAGGGTCGGCGCGAGATAGGCGAACACGCAGAACATGCCGGCGAAGCCGATCGCGCCGATGCCCAGCGCCAGCCACACCGGCTTGCGGTTGAAGTCGCGCAGTTCGGCCAGCGCGTCCGGGCGCGGCGCGTGCATGCCCTTGGGCAGCACGCGCGCGGTCATCGCCACGGTCGCCAGCGCGATCAACGACACCAGTGCGAACGCCCAGCGCCAGCCGAAGGTTTGCCCCAGCCACGTCGCCAGCGGATTGCCGACCAGCAGCGCGATCGACAAGCCCAGCATCACCCGCCCGACCGCGAGGCCGCGCTGTTCGGGCGGGCTGATGCGCACGGCCACCAGCGCGGCGATGCCGAAGTAGGCGCCGTGCGGCAGGCCGGCGACGAAACGCGCGAGCGCGAGCGTGTAGTAGCCCGGCGCCAACGCGCTGGCGAGGTTGCCGACCGCGTAGAAGCCCATCAACGCCAGCAGCAGGCTGCGGCGCGACAGCTTCGAGCCCAGGATCGCCAGCGCCGGCGCGCCGACCACCACGCCGAGCGCGTAGGCGCTGATGACATGGCCGACCTGCGGCTCGTCCACGCCCATCGCCCGGGCGATCTCGGTGATCAGGCCCATCACCACGAATTCGCTGGTGCCGATGGCGAAGCCGCCCATGGCCAGGGCGAACAGGATCAGGCCGACCTGGCGCGGGGACAGGATCGGGGCGGGCGCGGGGGCGGCCTCGGCGGCGGGACGGGCGGGGGTCATGGAAGCATTATTGTGCATCGCAGCATGCGATGCCATTGCGGGGTCGGTCGGGTCGGGGCCGCCGGGACCGGGCAGCCCGCGGGAGCCGCGTCAGAGGCTGGGCGTGGCCGCATCGACCACCACCAGTTGCGGCGAATCGTCGAAGCCCGGCTGGCGGTCGCACAGGTGTTCGTGGCCATAACCCGGCCCCACGCGATCCATTTCGTCGGCGGCCGCGGCGAGGAAGGCGGCGATGCGGCGCAATTCGGCGGGCGTCGCAAGCAAGGTGACCTCCTCCAGCCATTCAGGGCGGGCGTCTTGACCGGACCCATGGCCTTCGCGGTAACCGCAGATTTTCATGGTGTCGCGTCCCGCAGCGGGACGACCGCGCTTCGCAGACTCGCGCGCTCGCGCAGCCGCTGCAGCATCATGTCCAGCGTCCATTGCTGCGGCGTCAGCAGCAAGGCGTGCCGCAGTTCATCCTGCAGGACCCTTTGTGTTTCGACGCCGTGCGCCGCGAGCAGCTCGCATGCCTGGCGCAAGCTGCGCCCGGTGCCGGTGAGCCAACTGCGATTGGCGTCCTCCAGCAGCCAGCGCGCGTCGATCAGCGAGCAGCCCAGGCGTTGGTGCAGATGGACGATGGCGCGCTTGTCGCCTGCCGCATAGTCCGGACGCAGCACGTAATGCGCGCCGGCCGCGTCGTCGAGGTCGTAGATGTCCTGGATGCTTTCGTGCCAGGTTTCGTAACTGGGCGTGATCGTCAGGCGGCCGCTGGCGATATGCACCAGGTAGGCGCCGTCGCCGATCAGGCAATGCTCCGAACGGCCGTTGACCACGTACTCGTACGCGTTGGCGTGGATCACCCAATACTCGCCGCGCGGGTCGAGCCGGCACGAGGCGATGGCGCCGCGGGTATCGACGAAACGGGCTAGGACCCGGTCGCAGGCTTCCTGTTCGCTGATCATCGTGCCTTCTCGCTTGCCGATCGCATCGCCGGCACATGGTCCGCCAGCCGGTTTGCATCATACTCAGGCGCGGCCGAAGACGAGCATCCGCCGCGCGCGAATCGCCCTTGCCTGCCGAGCCCCGCCGACATGTCCCTGCGCCGCGCCTTCCACATCGTCCTGTCGAGCCTGCTGGCCGCATCCGCCATCGTCCCGGCCGCACACGCCGCCAGCGTCGCCTTCGTTCGCGTCCACGTGTTGCCGATGGACAGCGAACGGGTGCTGCGCGACCAGACCGTGATCGTCGAGGACGGCCGCATCCGCGCGATCGGGCCGAACCTGCGCGTGCCCGACGACGCGCAGGTGATCGACGGCGCAGGCCAGGCCTGGCTGTCGCCGGGCTTGGCGGACATGCACACGCATTCGGACAGCCGCCAGGACATGGCGGTCTATCTCGCCCACGGCGTGACCACACTGCTGCACATGGGCGAGGCGCCGACCGCGTTCGCGGTCAAGACGCGCGCGGCGCTCGAGCGCGGCGAACTGCCGGGGCCGCACGTGTACGCCGCGTTCATGGTCGACGGTTCGAACCGCTACGGGCATCTGGCCGTGCGCGGCGCCGCGCAAGCGCGCGCGGTGGCCGAATTGGCGCGGGCCAACGGCTTCGATTTCATCAAGGTCTACAACGACCTCGACGCGCCGGCGTTCGACGCCTTGATCGCCGCCGGCAACGACGGCGGATTGAAGGTGATCGGGCACGGCCTGAGCGCGGTGGGCCTGGAACGGCAAATCGCGGCAGGCCAGGCGGCGGTCGCGCACGCCGAGGAGTTTTTCTACAGCTGGCTGTTCCGTCCTGGCGACGACGATGGAATCGCCGTGCCCGATCCGGCCCGCATCGACGCGGTCGTCGCCGCGCTCAAGCGCCATGGCACCTATGCGACCGCCGACTTGGCCACCTACGCGGCGGTCGCATCGCAATGGGGCCGGGCCGGCGCGACCGAAGCGTATCTGAAGCAAACCCAAGCGGGCTGGCTGGCGCCCGAAGAGCGCCTGGAATGGCGCCGGCGCGGCGACGCCTATGCCGCGCGCACCGGCACGCTGGCGCCGCGGCTCGCGTTCCTGCAGCGCTTGGTCGCGGCCATGGCCGCCGCCGACCTGCCGCTGATGACCGGCACCGACGCGCCGGTGGTGCCCGGGATGTTTCCCGGCTCGGCGCTGCACGCGCAGTTGGCCGCGCTGGAAGCCGCCGGCGTGAGCCGCTATCGCGCCTTGCGCGCGGCCACGCGCACGCCCGGGGACTTCATCGCCCAGCACCGGCCGGGCGGCGACCGCTTCGGCCGGATCGCGCCGGGCTACCGCGCCGACCTGCTGCTGTCGGCGACCGATCCGCTCGACGACCTGGCCACGCTTGCGCAACCGCTGGGCGTGATGGCGCAGGGCCGTTGGTATCCGCGGGCGCGGCTGCGCGAACTGACTGTCCAGGTCGCCGACGAGTATTCCAACGCCTGCGCCCGTCCGCAGTGAGCCGCCCTTGGCGCATCCGGCCCGGCCGGCGGCCGCGCGGCTTCATCCGCCTGTGCATCCGCGCGGGTAAGCTGCGGCCCATGCGCGTCCTGTTGCTCGAAGACCAATCCGATCTGCGCGACGCCGTCGCCGGCCGCCTGCGCGCGCACGGGCACGCGGTGGACGAAGCCGGCGACCTCGCCGAGGCCGAATCGTTCGTGCAGTCCTACGCCTACGGCGCGCTGGTGCTCGACCGCACCCTGCCCGACGGCGACGCGCTCGCCGCGCTGCAACGCTGGCGCCAACGCGGCATCGCCACGCCGGCGTTGTTCCTGACCGCGCGCGACGCGGTCGCCGACCGCATCGAAGGTTTCGCCGGCGGCGCCGACGACTATCTGGTCAAACCTTTTTCGATGGACGAACTGGTCGCGCGCATCGGTGCCATCGGCCGCCGCGGCGGCGCGATCGTGCCGAGCACGATCCGCATCGCCGATCTGGAAGTCGACCTGGGCCGGCGCGAGGCGCGCCGCGCCGGCATCGCGCTGCCGCTGCGGCCGAAGGAATTCGCGCTGCTGCAACTGCTGGCCGAACGCGCGGGACAGGCGGTGCCGCGCCAGGCCATCCTCGCGGCGTGCTGGGGCGAGGAACAGCAACCGGCCTCGAACGCCGAAGAAGTGCTGATCGCAACGCTGCGGCGCAAGCTCGGCGACCCGCCGCTGCTACGCACCGTGCGCGGTTCGGGCTATCGGCTGGACGCGCCCGATGCCGCGCGCTCGTGAGCGTCTGCTGCGCGGGCTGCACCTGCGCCTGAGCGCGGTGTGGACGCTGGCCTGGCTGCTGTGCGTGGCGGCGCTGTGCGCGGTGGCGATCGCGACCCATGCGCGGCTGGCGCAGTTGGATCTCGCCTCCAGCCTGCGTCTGCGCGCGACCGCGGTGTACGGGCTGACCTGGTTCGACGCGCAAGGCCGCTTCCACGACGAAACCGCGCGCAAGGAACCCGGCTTGCTCGACGCCGACGCCGATGTCTGGGTGATCGGCAACGGCGAACCGGCGAAGGTGTTGCTGGCGCCGAAGCGGCCGCGCTTCGACCTCGCCGATCCCTTCGCCAGCGCCGACGCGGCGTTGCGCGACGGCCCCGAAGGCGCGCTGGAAGGCCGCGACCGCGGCGGCCGGCCGTACCTGCTGCAGGCCAAGGAAACCTACGACGAACGCGACCGTCCCGTCGCCACGATCCTGGTGCTGGCCGATCCCGCCGCGCGCGACGCCGCGCAGGCCGCGTTCGTGCGCCACACCCTGCTGATCGCGCTCGGCTTCGCCTTGTTCGGCGTCCTCGTCGGCCACTGGCTGTCGCGGCGCTCGCTGCGGCCGGCCATCGCCTCGTTCGAACAGCAGGAGCGCTTTCTCGCCGCCGCGGCGCACGAGTTGCGCACGCCGGTGGCGCGGCTGCAGGCGCTGTGCGAGACCGCGCACGACGGGCGCGAGCCGGCGGCGCAGGTGCTGGCCAAGGTCGAACGCGTCGCGGCGCAGACCGCCGGCCTGGTCGACAAGCTGTTGCTGCTGGCGCGGCTGGATGCGTCCGCCGCGCCGGCGAGCAAGGAACCGGTGCGGTTGGATCTGCTGGTCGAAGCGATACTGCCGGAAGATCGCGAGATCGAGTTCCACGCGGCCGAGTCGGTGGTGAACGCCGACGTGCGGCTGATCCAGACCGCGGTGCGCAACCTGATCGAGAACGCGCTGGTGCATTCGGTCAGGACCGGCGCCGCCGCGTCCGTCTCGGTCATGGTCGAAGCCGGCAAGGTGATCGTCGAAGACCGCGGCCCCGGCTTCCCCGCCGACCTGCTCGCGCGCCTGCGCGAGCCGTTCGTGTCCGGACCCGGCAGCCCAGGCAGCGGCCTGGGCTTGTCGATCGTGCAGCACGTGGCGCAGCTGCACGGGGGCGAATTGCGGTTGTCGAACCGGCCCGGGGGTGGGGCGCGGGCGGAGTTGGTTTTGCGCGAGCGGGCTTGAACGGGCGGCGGCGTCGATCGCAAGAGCGAGATCAAGATGGATTCCGGCTTTCGCCGGAATGACGGGGGATGGCGCAGCGGCGGTCCGGGTGGGGCGCGTCCGCAGCGCCAGCCTTGCATGAACCGGTTCGCGCCGCGCCCGGGCGGTATCAGCTGGATATCAGGTTCGCTGGCTAAGGTGCGCGGCATCCCCAACCCGCAGGCCCGCCGCCATGCCCACCCCGACCCTCCCCGCCGCCCGCCCCGCCTGGCTCGCCCTCGCCGCCGGCGCCCTGTTCGCCGCCGCCCTGGGCCAGCCCGGCGCCGCGCGCGCCCAGTCAGGCTACATGCCCGACGAGACCGCGCGCCACGACGCCACCTGGCTGCAGTGGCCGCACGCCAACACCTACGGCCGCGCCTACCGCGACCGCCTCGACCCGACCTGGGTGGCGATGACCCGCGCGCTGATCGCCAGCGAGCGCGTGCACATCGTCGTCTACGACGCCGGCGAACAGGCGCGCGTGCGCAAGCTGCTCGGCGCCGCCGGCGTCGCGCTGGACCGGGTCAGCTTCCTGATCCGTCCGACCGACGATGTGTGGGTACGCGACAACGGCCCGCTGTTCGTCTACGACCGCAACGACCGCCTCGCCATTGGCGATTGGGGCTTCAACGGTTGGGGCCTGGACGCGCCGTACCGCAAGGACGACACCGTGCCGGCCGCGGTCGCGCAGCGGCTCGGCCTGCCGCGCATCGACTTGAACGACGTGGTGCTGGAAGGCGGCGCGATCGAAGTCGACGGCCGCGGCACGCTGCTGGCCACGCGCAGCTCGACCCGCGAGCCGCAGCGCAATGCCGAACTGAGCGAAGCCGAACTCGAACAAGTGCTGCGCGACCAGCTCGGCGTCGAAAAATTCATCTGGCTCGACGGCAAGGACGGCGGCAAGGAGGACATCACCGACATGCACGTCGACGGCTTCGCCCGCTTCGGCCTGCCGGACACTATCGTCACCATGAGCCGCGCCGACCTGCGCGAATGGGGCCTGTCCGGCGCCGACATCGAGCGGCTGTACGCCGCCAGCGACGTCGACGGCAAGCCGTACCGCTTCGTGCAGCTGCCGCTGACCGCGAACGACGTGGTCACCGAGTACGGCTACGCGCTGGGCTACAAGGGCTCGTACGTGAACTTCTACGTCGGCAACACCGTGGTGCTGATGCCCGAATACAAGGACCCCAACGACGCGAAGGCCAAGGCGATCCTGCAACGCGCGTTCCCGGGGCGCACGGTGATCGGCATCGACGTGCGCAATCTCTACCGCAACGGCGGCATGGTGCATTGCGTGACCCAGCAACAACCGGCGGCGTTGTAACCGCGCTGTCGCAATCGATCCGGCACGACCGGTCCGCGCTCGTCGCGGGCCGGTGTTCGGCATTCGTCGGATTCGGGCGCGCCGGTCGGCAGGCCGACGAATGGCACAGGCGCGCCGACGCCGACGACGGCTCAATGCGAACGCCGCAATTCGCCGCTCGCCTGCCGATGTCCACGCCGCACCTGCTCAACATCGTCCTGCACGTGCTGGCCGGCTCGGTCGCGATGGCGATCGGCGTCTACCAGCTCGCCAACGCCAAGGGCAGCGACGCGCATCGGCGCTGGGGCCGCGGCTTCTGCTACGCCGGCCTCGTGGTCTGCCTGTCCGCCGCGTTGGGATTGGCGGCGTTCCGGTTTCTGCCGAACTTCGCCGCGCTGACTGTGCTGGTGCTGTATCAGCTGCTCGGCGGCTGGCGCTCGGCGCGCACGCGCGAGCGCGGACCGCAGGCCGCGGATGCCGCGCTGACCCTGGCCGCCGTCGCCGCGGGCGCGTGGCTGGCGCCGATCGTCCTGGCCGCCGGCGCGAACATGCTGGTGTATTCCTCGCTCGGCGCGCTCGCCAGCGTGGTCGCCTACGACGCCGCGCGCTGGCTGTTCCCGCGCCGCTGGTTCGCCCGGCTGTGGCGCTACGAGCACAGCTACAAGCTCATCGCCGCGCTGTTCGGCATGGTGTCGGCGCTGGTCGGCAACGTGGTGCGGTTCGGCCAGCCGTGGTCGCAGCTGCTGCCGTTGGCGCTGGGCTTCGCCACCGTGGGCTTCGTCTTCGTACGCCTGTACCGGCAGGATGCGGCGCGGCGACGCGGTTGAGGCCGGACCTCAGGCGCGTTCGAGCAGGCTCACCCCGACATCCTCGCCGAGCGTGTCGGCGGGATAGTGCACCAGCCCCGCGTCGTGCGCGAAAAGCACGCAACCGCCGCCGAGGTAAGCCCACTCGTCGGCGATGTAGCCCTCCACCGCGGCCTGTTCGTCGATCAGCACCACCACCCGGCAGGTGTCGTGCGCGCCGAAGCTGGCCACGTCGCCCAACCGCACGTCCTGCCCGTCGTGATAACGCATCGTGGCCATGGCCGGCTCCGCGAGAGTCCGCCGCGGCGGGGGCCGCGACGGCCGCAGCTTAGCGCGGCGCACGCGCCGGCGGATGCCGCGCGGTTGGCAGATTCGCGTTGCGGTCGCGCAACATCGGTCGCGGCGCGCGGCGGCGGGCGCAAAAAAACAACGCCGGGGCGGGCCCCGGCGTTGTCGTGCGATGCGGCCCGCCCGTCGGGCGCGGCCGCGGCGGACTTACTTCGACGCGCCGCCCCGCGCCGCCTCGGCCTGCGCCTTGGCTTTCCCCTGGGTCTCCTGCGTGCGCGCATAGGTCTGGGCGAAACCGCGCTCGCCGGTGATCATCACGTCGAACACGCAATTGCCGCGCATGCGCTCGTCGCGGACGATGGCGCACTCCTGCACCGCGATCTCGCGGCTCAGCGGCTTGACCGGCACCTGCCCGGTCAGGTTGCACGGCGGGTTCTCGTTCGGCCAGCTCTTCAAGGTGAAGGTGTCGGTCGAAGTGCCGGGCGCGTAGTCGAACAAGGTGTTGGCGTTGCTCACCCGCCAGGCTTCGCCGAACTTCTTGTACAGATGCTCGTAGCGGTCGCCCAGCGCGGCCGGACGCGGCCCCAGCGACGAACCGTCGGGCAGCGGCGGCAGCCAGCTCTGCGCGGCCAGCGGCGCGCCGATGCCGCCGAGCGGCGCTTCGGCATCGCCCGCGCCGCCGGCGCCGTCGGCCGGCTTACGCGTCACCCCGATGTTGAGGTACCACTTGCCTTCCGACGCCCACCAGCCCGGCGTCACCTGCAGGTTGTACTTCTCCGGGAAGCTCACCCGGATCCCGCCCGGCGCCGAGGTCGGGCTGATGCTGCCGCCGTTGCCCAGGTCGATGCCGGTGCCCAGCGACACCAGCCGCCCGTCGATGCGCAGCTGCAGGCCCTTGGGATCGGGCTGGCCGCTGAGGTTGGGCTGGTAGGTCACCCGGTACTTGCCGACGCGCGCGGCGACCGCGCTGTTGAGGCTCACGCAGGTCGCCAGGCCGCTGTACGGATCGGCGCCGGGATTGAACGAGGTCGCGATCGGCGTCTGCCGCGCCTGGATCTCCACCCCGGCCGGATCGCGCAGCACGGTGTACTCGCCGGCGCCCTGGAAGTCGTAGCGCACGCCGTCGAGCGTGGTCACGTGCGGATCGCCGTCGATGCCGATCACCCCGGTGTTGGTCGGATCGAGCCAGTCCTTGAGCCGGGTCGCCGGCGTGCCGCCGCCGTTCCAGCTCACGCTGAGCTTGCCGTACCAATCCGACGTAGTCGGCGCGCTGCACGAGGCATAGCCGCCGTGCAACTGGCCGATGCAGCGCTTGCTGCTCGCGCCCCACAGGCACGAACCGGACGAACCGCCTTCGGTGGTGCCGCTTTCCCACGCGTCCACGCGCCAGTGGTTGGCGGTGGCGCTGACGGTGTTGGACAGATACGCGGTCGAGGTCACCGCGTTGTTGTTGAACGAGATCGCCTTCTCGTCGCCGCTGGGATGGTGGATGCCGACCGTCGCGGCCGGCGCCGTGCCGCTGATGTCCCAGCCGCTGAAGTAGGGATTGGAGCCCGCCACCGGCGGCGCATTGAGCTCGACCAGCAGGAAATCGCTCGGCGCATACGACGCGCGATAGGTCGCGCCGGTCTGGTTGATCGCCAGGCTGCCGCCGCTGAGCGCGCCGCACGTCGGCGAGTGGAACTGCCAGTAGAACACCAGGGTGTCGTCGTTGGCCGTGGTCACGCCGCAGTGGTTGGCGCTGAGGAAATACGGCTTGAAGTCGTAACTGGTGTTGTTGACCAGCTGGCCGCTGCACAGCGAGGTGCCGCCGATCACGTAGCGCGCCACCGTACGGATCTGCTGCCCCCAACCGGCCGCGACCGGGCAGACCACGTCGTTGTTGCAGCTGCCCTGCTTGTCCCAGTTCTTGGCGGTGAAATCGCGATAGCCCTGGTTGACCGCTCCGAGCGTCAGCTTCGGCTGGGCCGCGCCGTTGGGCACGAACAGCTCGACCACGACCTCGTCGCCTTCGATCATCGGCGTCCACAAGCGGCCGTGCTGGCTGCGGTCCCTGGCGGTGTACGCGCCTTCGACGTGCTTGCCGGCCGGATCGTAGATCCACAGCTTGGCGCCGGGCGTCATGTCGTAGCGGGTGAAGCCGAGGTTGTGGTTGGTCGCGCCGGGCGTGTGGATGCGCAGGCGCCACAGCAGGCCGTCGGGCAGCTTGTGCCAGGTGCCGGAACCGCCGGTGTCGTAGGTCACGCCGGCGTTCACCGCGAACCGCAGCGGCTGCGGCGCGCTGACCGCCTTCGCCCGCATCTCGTCCTCGGCCAGCAACCGGGCCGGATCGACGCTCGGCAGGGTCTTGCGCTGCACCGCGTCGAGCGACTTGTCCTGCAGCGCGAAACTGCGTGGCGCCTCGGTCATGCGCGCGACCGCGCTGGCCAGCGGCAGCGCCGCCAGCACGGTCGCGATCGCGAACCGGCGCAGCCAGCGCACGCCGGACGGCGTGTGTTTGCTTGGAACTCTCATCGCACACTCTCCTTAGGATGGGTGGAACGTCCTGTCGTCCAGGCCATGAGTGATGCCCGCAACTTCGCCGATGAGTCCCTGTCGCATGCGCACGCCCAGTTCCGCGCGCCGCGGCTGCACGGGCCGGCCTGTGCGGCCCGCCGATCCGCAAAACGGAAGTTGCTGTGTAGCCAACGCCCGCGCCCGCGCGCGTCGGACAGCGCTTGCGCGCCGGGTTTGTTAAATCTCGACGGGAAGCGCTTTCTCGCCGCGGCGACGACGCATTTGCGTGACGCGGCGAATGAAAGCCTGCCGATGCAACGAGGTTCGCCTGGCACGTGCGTTCGTTTTTCCGGCGCGCGCGGAGCCGCGGAATTGGACGCAGCGCACGTGTATACCGAGAGATCGGCGTGAGCGGCGACGTCGCGTGGGCCGGCATGGCGGCGCGCTACTGCGCGGCGCGCGGTCGCGATCGAGGGCCACATCGCGCTCGATCGCGCGTGCGCGCTCGCAAGCGGCAATCGACAGTCGCGATGCGGTTCGCGCAGCGCGACGGATCTCGCTCGCTCGCGAAGATCCGCGCGAGTGCTACCTGCGGAAAGCGACAACGAATCGACAACACCTCGCCCATGCGCCTTATGGCCGTATCGCCGCAGGCGCCGCGACGCGGTCCTGGTCCGCGACGACAACCGGTATGCTTGGCCGCTGGGCGCGCCGTTCGCAGCTGCGATGGCCGCCAAGGACCGACGCGGCCGCGCCGGCCTGCCGTCTGGGGGATGCATGCACCATCGAATTCGCGCCGCGGGCCGCGGCCTGGCCCTGACCTTGTCGCTCGCCTCCGCGGGCGCGTCCGCGCAGCAAACCCCGCCCGCGCCCGCGCCGGCGCAGCCCGCCACCGCGCGCAACACCGAGGCCGCGGTCGAAGCCGAGGTCACGCGGTTCCTGGAGAGCATCAACATCGCGCTCGCTCATTCGCGCGAAGGCCGTTACGAACAAGCCGACGCCGCGTTCGCCGAGGTGTTCAAGCATCCGGCGTTCGCCGTCCTGGGCGCCGGCGACCGGCGCGTCGCGCTCGCCGCCGCCGCGCAGGCCGCCGCGGTCACCGGCCATATGCCGCGCGCCATCGGCCTCTACCGCCAGGCCATCGCGGCCGAGAACACCCCCGACGATTGGTACCGGCTGGCGCTGGTCGAATACGACCTCAAACACTACGAGGCCGCCGCCGACGCCTTCGTCCAGCTGGTCGAGTACTGGCCGGAATCGCTGGCGAAAGTGAATTCCGACATCCTCTCGCGCCTGCAGACCGAACTGCCGCACGGCTCCGAGCAACGCCTGACCCTGCTGCGCGCGCTGTACGCCGCCAACTGGAGCCACCGCACCGCCGACGCCAGCCCGGTCTGGTTCGCCCTGGTCGAAATGCTGGTCGAACGCGGCCGCCGCGACGAGGCCCGCACCGTCGTCAAGCGCATCGTCGATCCGATGCAGCTGGTGCGTTTGCGCATCGACAAACGCTTCGACTTCCTCGCCCAGGACGGCGGCTGGGCCAGCGACATCGCCAACGCCTCGCGCCGGCAGATCGAAGCCCAGCGCGAGAAAGCCGAACTCGCCCCGCGCAGCCTCGACAGCCGCGTGCAGCTGAGCTACGCGCTGCTGACCGCCGGCGACAACGCCGGCGTGCTCGCCCTGGCTCAGGACGCCGACCAGCGCAGCGACAGCGACTACGACGACCCGCACCAACGCGCCTGGCTGATGAATACCGCCGCGATCGCGCTGCGCCGCCTCGGCCGCGGCGACGACGCCGTGGCCAAACTCGAACGCGCCAGCCGCCTCACCGAAGACGGCCTGCCCAACGTCAGCCAGACCATCAACCTCGCCTCGCTGTACTGCAGCCTGCAACGCCCCGACGATGCCCTCGCCGCGCTCGGCCGCATCGGCTCCGATCTCAACGCTTACGCGCGCCTGGTCGTGCAGAACGTGCGCCTGTGCGCCGCCGAGGCCAAGGGCGACCGCCGCGGCGCCGACCGCGCCCTGCGCCAACTCGGCGAACAGCGCAAGGACGGCCCGCGCGTCTACCTGGAAAGCCTGCTGCGGATGCAGAGGCTGGACGAGGCGGCGGCACTGACTGTCGAACTGCTGGCGACGCAGGACGAGCGCGTGGAGACGCTGCTGTGGCTGCAGGAGTTCCGGCGGCCGGATCCGTTGCCCGGGGATGTGGCGTATCGCGAAGCGCGCAAGGCGTTGCTGGCCCGCGCGGACGTGCAGGAAGCGGCGGCGAAGGTGGGACGAATCGGGCGGTACGAGGTGTTCGGGTCGGGGGAGATGGACTGACGCGGCGATGGCGCCGGTCTGCGGCGATCGTCGGACCGCAGGGAAACGCCGCCCGATCGATACCGCCCGATCCGCAAGCCTCCGTCATCGCAGCCGCATCACCCTCTGCGCGCCGCCTCGATCTTGGCGATGTCGATCTTGCCCATCGTCATCATCGCGTCGAACGCGCGCTTGGCCGCGGCCCGGTCCGGATCGGTGAACGCATCGAGCAGCGCGCGCGGCGTGATCTGCCACGACAAGCCCCACTTGTCCTTGCACCAGCCGCAGGCGCTTTCCTTGCCGCCGTTGCCGACGATGGCGTCCCACAAACGATCGGTCTCGGCCTGGTCGTCGGTGGCGATCTGGAACGAAAACGCCTCGTCGTGCTTGAACGCCGGCCCGCCGTTCAAACCCACGCACGGAATGCCCGCCACCGTGAACTCCACCGTCAGCACATCGCCCTGATGGCCGTCGGGATAATCGCCGGGCGCATGATGGATCGCGGTCACCGCGCTGTCCGGGAACGTCTTCGCATAGAACTCGGCGGCTTCCAGAGCGGCGCCGTCGTACCACAGGCAGATGGTGTTCTTCGGGGTCATCGTCGTTCTCCTGTCGCAGGGAAGGAACACGGGTCGCGTCGCGCGAGCTTCCGATGGTAGCAGCGCCCCCACGGCGCGAATGCGCACAGACCGGCTTTATGCGACCAGCGGGGCTCGAATCGCCTCGCTAAACGGGGGCGACCGCGCCGATGCGCAGCCCCCTCCATCGTCATGGCCCACTCAATCGCCCAGCCCGCGCGGCAGCGCCAACCCCGACGCGCCCGCGATCACCTTGCGCACGCTCGACACCGCCGCCGACGTCAACGGCCCCTTGGCCATGAACGCCGGCGTATTGCCGCCGATATCGGTCAACGACGCATACACCAACCGCGTCCCCCCGGCCGACGGCGTCATCAACCACTCCCCGCGCGAACGCAGCGCCACGCAATCCGGCGCCGCCCCCGTACCGGCCTCGTCCAGCGACGCAAACTTCACCCGCACCGCACCATCGGCCAGGTCCTGCCGCTCGAAGCGCATCGAATAGCAACGATCCGCCACCGGCGTGCGCAGCACATCCGCCCACACCACCACCTCCGGCCCGCGCTGGATGAAACGCCGCCGGATGTTCTTATTCCTGGCGTCGAGATACTTCCCGAGCAGGAAATCCGCGACCGCATCCGGCGACACCTTCAACGACGTGCTGACGCGAAGCTCGTCGAAACGCTCGCCCGCGACGCGGCGCGCCTCGAGGTGGATGCCGTCCTCGTTGCTGAGGGTGCGCCAGGGCGAAGGTTGCGCGGCGGCGGCCGGCGAGCAGGCCGCCGCCGCGCAGAACAACATCGCCGCAGAGCGTATCGACTTCCTGCGGATAGCCAGGATTCGCCCTTCGACCGGAGTGTGGATCGACGCCATGTCTCGTCTCCCGGCAACTGGACCGTTGCGCGGATTCGATGCGACAGGCATGACAGGGGCAAGACAATTCCCGGACCGTGAAACTACGGCTCCGGCCGGACGTCGAGCCCATCGCCACATTCAGGTTCGGGACCACGAGCCGCCTTGACCCGCTCCCACAGCGCGTCCGGCGTCGCGTTCTTCCAGACACCATGCAGCAAATCGCGGAACGCCGGATCGCGCCGCGCCGTGTCCTCGATCCGCTCGATGAAGTAATCGCCGAAGCAGGCGATCATGTCTTCCAGCGGCCCCGCCGCCAGATAGCCGAGCACAGGCCCGGGCGGTTTTCGGGCCAATACGGCCGTAACGAACTGCCACATCGTCTCGAAGTCGACGGGCCTGAGAACGAACATGGTGCGCTCATCGGCCCACCACAAAGGATGATCGGAGCCGGTGTCTGTGCCTTCCGGCAACGTTCTGATTTGTATGAAGGCGTCTACCCAAGCATCGAGCGAAGGTTCGGGGTGCATGAATCGGGCGGCAGGGCCGCGGGTTGGGGAAAGCAACGAAAAGGCGTGCGTCGCCGAATCGGCTCTGGGAGCGATCGAGCGGGTTTTCCTGGGGAGTCGGTCGACAGAGCAGGCGCTGAGGGCCTGCGGCGCCGTTGCGGCGCGATGAGGTGGCGCAGATCATACGGGGGTTCGGGCTGGAAGCAAGCCCCGCTCCCGCGCCCTTATCGCAAGCAGCGCCACGACAAGCGAACGCTTGTCACGCCAACACGCAGCTCAGTCCTTGACCTGAGCCTTCAAGAGCACATTGGCCCGGTGGTACTTCAAGCGGAAGAACGCCACCCGTTCCACCCAGTGGCTTTCGCTTCCTTCTTTACGGCGAAGACGATATCGCTTTCAGCAAAGCCAGCGCTCGGTCAAACGACACCCTGTTGCCGATTTCTTCCCTGACCTGCTGCTCCGGGCGTCCCTGGGCATACCCTCGCAAGAAATCCTCGGCGAACGGAGTGACGTATTCATCCGTCTTCTTCAGGTTGATCTGGCGGTTGAAGTCGATCTGATCGCGGCGATGCTTTTCCAACGCCTGGCGATAGGTTTCGCGTAGCGAGGGGTCCCGAATTTGCTCGGGCGCCGCGCCGGGCAGGAGAACGCGGCCGTCTTCCTGCGGTGGAGATACATTGCGTGGGGGAACGCGGGTCGGATCGAAGCCGATCGCCTTCGCATCGTCGATTTGATGCAGCAGTTGCAGCCACGCATGCAACACCAGCCGCTGCGTCGGCGCCCGGGTAGCTTCGGACTCGCCGTCCAGATCTACCGAGCTCAATGCATCGGCACTGCGCTCCAAAAGATAGGGTTCGGCATCGCGTTTATCGCGAAACTGAGTCGCCAATGCCGCGGCCTCGGCCAGCCTGTTTTGATTCTCGGTCATGGGTTTGGCTCCGGTCAGGACCAGGATCAACAAGGAAACGACAAGAACACAGGTACGCGTGCGCATGAAGTGCCTACCATGACCATGAAGTCGGTTCAGAGTACAGGATGGACTCGGTATGGCCGCCCTTCCGGCTTTCGCAGCGACCATCGGCGAATAGCTGGCTTTCCTGCGCTTGCAGTGGGAAATCGTGAACCGTCGTCGCTCCGTACACCTGCCATTGCATTCGGATATCGAAATGCAGTTGCCCCGCCGTGAACGGAACGGCGGTCCCGGTGCTGCCGGCGCCGCAGTCACCGGAGTAAATCTGGTCCAGGCTGGAGTCGGTGGTTCCATCGGCGGTGTGTCCCGTCAAGCGGAACCAAGGGCTGGCGAAATCAGGGCCTGGATAGCTACCGTGCTTGTTTCCGTGCTGGCACGCCATGCCGCCCGACGCGGTGCAGGTGGAGTCGACTTCCCGGGTCTGCAGGTTCTCGAAATTCACATCGGTGGGATGCACGAAGAACTCACCCAGCCAGCCACAATCCGGGCGACCGTTGCGATGCTTTTTGGGCCGACCGGCAGCAAGCTTCATGATCCAGCTCGCAGGCTCCACTACATCCAGGGTGATCGAGCACGTGCCGCTGCTTCCCGTCGCGCTGATCTCGACCTGAGCGGCCGCTTCGCCGGCGGTATACGTGACGGTTGAGCCGCTGGTCGCCGACAGCGTGCCTCCGCCCCGCACGATTCGCCAAGTCGCGGCTCCCGAGTTGTAACGCAGGCGCACCCGCTCCGCGACGCCTATCCGGGTTCTTGCCCGGTTCGATGGCGAGGTGGCCACCGTTTGCGATGTGATGCTGCAGGGCGGCCCCGGCGGTGGGACGGTGGCTCCCGGCGCGGGGGCGGGCGATGTCCCGGCAGGGACGTTTTGCCCGCTGGCTGCCTGCATGCGCTCGCCGCGGGCCTGTGTGACGGCGGGCGCGGCAGCGCCGCCGGCATCCACCAGCACGTGGGACTGCAGCGCCGAGAGTACCTTGCAACCGCACGCCAATGAACTTCCGTGCAGGGCGACTGGCTGGCCATCAACGAGCATCGTGCTGTCCCCATCGACGATGGGAAATACGCCCTTGTGCACCGGACAGATTGCAGAATCGGTAACGCGCGATACCGGCTTGCCGTCGATATCGGTGAACGGCGAGCCTGAAATTACCCGGCCGCCGCTGGAGGTCGGGTCGCCGACCACGATCCACATCCTTGTCATCGCAAACTCCTGTGCGACTTCTGCGTGTATGCGGCCTGGGAAAGGATTAAGCCTCTACGGCTTACTCCATCCCGACCTGTCCATCAGGCCACCGAGTTGCGGCTGCGAGTGGGGGCGACCATGAAGTTAACAGTACCCGTATTGAACTTGTCGTGGCCGACTTTGTGAGCCAGTTTCGTGAGTATTGCAAGTTCCAACGCAATGGATCGAGGGCTCTATGTTAGGGCAGCCTACCGCTTTGGAGTAAATGGCGAAAATATGTGGCTTAAGTGCACACGCACTCACAATGCTCGCACTGATGATAAACGTTCGGCTCTGGGGGACGATCGCGCGGGTTGTCGTGGGGAGTCAGGCGCTGAGGGCCTGCGGCGCGATGAGGTGGCGCAGATCAAACGGCGCTGCGGGCTGGAATCAAGTCCTGCAAAGAGCGACCGCATTCGGAAGACAGCTGATTCTTTCGTATGATGCCGCTGCGTCTTGATCGTTCAGGCGGCTTCCAACTGCGAGTTGGGTCCAGCCTTGATTCAATCCGCTCCGTGAACGGAAATGGATTCCAAGCAAGTCTTCGTGGCCGTGCCGCCGTCTGGAGCCGCCATCGTCCACTCGCGGATGATGATGTTCACCTCCCCCCTGCTAAGCGAGTAGTTCTGCAGTTGCCCTATTTCGCCAAACTCGGGGCCGCCCTCGTAACCGGCATGCCTCAGCTCAGCAAGGGCATCGTTCAACCCGAGTTCGCACACCGGGCCCGCATCGCGGCCTCGCTGATCGTTGGCGAAGTCGAGGCTGAAAGTTTTTCGCTTCAGGCCGGCGGACTCCAGGAAATCGACGCCGTAGGACCATCCGCTGTTAGGCAGAACGATGCGGAAGGCGTAGCCACCGGATGCGGTTCGCTTCAAAGGAATGCCCAGTTCCCGGGCTACATCGGCAGGCGATAAATCGGACACGCCTTGCAGCGAGGACAAGTATTTGAGGAATTTGCGGGAGACCGCTGCTGGAGTCAGGTCGGGATGCTCGGCCAGCGAACTCGGCTTGAACGTGTCGACCGACGTCATGTCGTATTGCTTCTTGTTGGATGCAGAAGAAGGCTGAACGGGCTCGTGAGCGCAGGCGCTGCCCAGCACCAGAAGTATCGCTGCTAGCGCGAATCGTGGCAGACGGCGCAACGCTGAGCGCTTACGATCCCATCCGGAACTTGCACGGCACGATTGAGATGCAGTCCGTCGCAAATCGGAAGTAAACGCTCTCGCGCCATCTGCCGAACGACAATCAAGCGAAATGAACTGAAAGTTGCGCATTCCGTGCACCGCTGCACCTTACAGATGGGGCGAGCATAAGCGAGTCGACTCGCAACGAGTAGCGAACCACTCAAGCCCCGCTCCGAGCGCGCAAATTTTGAGAAATATGCGTTGAGATTGCGTGCCCTTTATGAGCCTGCATACGCGCGCGTCCGGCTGCCGCTCGCCATCATTCGGAGCTATTATCGTCGAGCAAATAAGCCGCAGGCTCCTCACAGGATCTGAATACATGAGGTCAACGACCGACACCTGCCGCGCTGAATCCGAAGCTCCGCAGGTCGCCAGCCAAAGGCAGACCGCCATTTGGAGTATCGCCTCCCTGCTCGTCCTTTCGTCCGCATTCGGCTGCGCATCGACTGTCGAAACCAAATCGGAAGCGGATGAGGCGCCTACGATCGAGCGATTGCTGACCACGCCGCTTACCGGAATCGAAGGCAGAAACCGTACTCGGTCCGCAATGATGAAGCTGTACGGCATCGCGGGTGCGGATTCGAAACGCATCGACAACCAGCCCAAGACGCTGCAAGACCGGCACGTGCTTTCGATGTTCTGGCTGGAGCCCGCCCCCCCCGACTTTATGTCGATGGCTGTGGCGGCTGAGCCATGTTTCCAAACCGAGCGCGCGCTCCAAATTACCCAAGCCAAACCGCACACCCAAGAGCGGACACCCGGCCCACAGACTTACGACGCGACCCGGAACGGAGTGATGGTGAGCTTCAGCACCACATCCGACGAAAAGTGCGTTTCCTACATCCATATCGAGCCTGACCGATGAGCCAAAAGGAAAGGGATTTCCTCGAAACCAACCGCAACTTCCAGGCCATGCCGGAGCACATTCGCGGCTGGATACTCGCTTCGCCCAACGCTACGGCCGACTTCACCACGTTCTTCGAAAAGGGCGGCGCGATTCAGACCGATCCCAGCCAATCCAAACCGCTCTATCGCCCCAGCTCGCCACCGGCGATCGTAGTGAACGAGAGCGAATGGACCGCCCTGCGCCAGTACGGCACGAACCCGTGGCCGCAGCGTCATATGTTCGCAATGCTGGCCCATGAAATCGGGCACGACAAAGACAACACCACCCGTCCCTTCCCTGCAGGCGGCTCCCGCGACGAGTACGTGCAGTACCGAAGCGAGATCGAAGCCACCGCTATCTTCAATGCATTCCCGATCTTCAAAGATTTGAAGAACACGCCGGAGTTTTCGAAAGAAGCGCCCTTCGATTCCATCGGGTATCTGCATGGTATGGAACTGGCCAAGCTGTACCGCGAATGGAGCGGCGGCGAATTGAACGACAAGCAGGTCGTCTCAGCCATCGCCAGCAAAGTAGCCGATACGCGATACACCCTCGGCAGTTCGTTGACCGATCAAGACGGCAACGGCGTGCTGACCCATCGCGATGCCTACCTCCGGGACTTCGAACGCGTGCTACGGCCTAAGGGCGAGGCGCAGCCGTCCGCGCCAAGAAGCGACGGTGAACCGAAGCAGCCGCATCGGAGCGATCACGGCAGCGCGAATCCCGAAGACGCGCTTTGGCGGAACACACGCGAGAAGACGCAGGAAGCATTCGCCCAGCATGAGCTGAAGCCCAGCGACCAGTCGCTGGATTGCATCGCCGGCTGCCTGTCCGCACAAGCCGCGCGCGACGGCCTGGGCCGGATCGACCATGTGCTGCTGAGCCAGCATCCGGGCGGCGAAGTCGGCCGGAACGTTATCGCGGTGGAAGGACGGTTGGACGACCCGGGCCACAAGCGTTCGCATGTGAATGCACAGGCCTCGGCGGGCATTCCGCTGGAGGAGTCCATGCGGGCTCTGGCGTCGCTGGATACTCAACGGAGCCAGCAACAAATCCAGCAGGCGGAGACAGTTGATCGACCGATGCTGCGCTGAAGAGCAAAGCCGGACAACCGCTTGGGAGTAGACGGTGAAAATATGTGGCCTGCGTGCGCACGCATGCGCAACGCTCAAGCTGGCATTGATTGCGTTGAGCGTGACTGCATGTGCGATCAACCCGACGACACCCACTGATATGTCCGATCAGTTAACCGTCGAAGCCATGCTGACCCAGCCTCTTCAATCAGGAACCGACGGCTTCGATCACTTGACACGAATGCTTCGGGCCCGGTTTCCCATGAACGATCAAGCGCCGGTAACCGATCAGATCGAACGTCAGAAGCCACTGAAATTGCGTGACGGGTACATCGTCCTTCGTTACCTGCAACTGGAAGGCCGACACGCGTTAGTAGAAATCGACAGTGCCCCGTGCTTTCCCATCGAGAAGGCCATCGCTGTTACGCATCTCGATCCGTCACGACTGGATCAGTCCCGGGACTCTGGCATCTACCTTGCGACGGGCAGCGGCATGTCGGTCGGGTTCTCATCTACCGACCCCAAACGACTGTGTGTAACCGCGCTGGAGATCGCGGAGACTCCTCGACGGTAGCGACCGTCGTTGCGCATCTACATCGAAGAAAACAATTCCTTGATCTGCGCGATACGCGCCTGGGTCCGCTCCACGCGGCAGGCTTCGGTCAGGTCGCCGGCCTCGCGCCTGGACATGCCCTGGGCGAAAGGCTGCAACAAGCAGTCGGCATCGCGTGAGGCCGCCCACGCCTTGCCCGACGCGTCGATATAGGCCGACAGGTCGCCGAGGTAGGCCGCATCGTCCTCGGCGTAAGCGGCGTACCGCTTCTGTGCCCGCGCGGACAGATCGCGGGTGAGCGCGGCCAGTTCCCGGTCGAGCCGGTGCATGTCGCGGTACGGCTTGCACGCGAAGGGCCGCATGCGCTCGCACTCCTCGATCTCGGCCTCGGGCTTGCGGGAAAAGCACAATTCCCGCGTCTGGGTATTGCCGACGACCAGGCAGTCCTCTTCCGCAGTGGCCGGCCCAGGGGCTTTGCCCGTACCGGGGCGAGCCGCGGACGCGCAGCCGCACCCCAACGACAAGGCCGTCACCAGCGCCGCGTGTTTCAGCAAAGTGAACGTGGACATCCCTGACAAACTCTCTGAAAGACCGGCTCGAAGCTACCGAAGGCGGACGACTCATCGGCGTCCAACATGCCCGGTCGCTGCGCTTTTGGATAGGCGCAAGCAGCCCGCCAAATCGGTGCTTCGCGATACCCAAGGAATGGATGCAGGGCGGACTTCGCGATTCGCCGCGATGCCCATACGGCCCGGGGCGGGCCGCGCTAGTCCTTTTCGCCCGCCCTACCCGCCAGCGCCAGCCGGGCCTTGAGGACGGCCGCGGCCTTGCGCTGTTCGGACTTGGACAGCAGCCCAGGGCCAGGATGGCCTCGGCCAGCGCGCCGGTGTCGGCGTAGAGGTAGGCGAGCGGGACGCCCAGCGACTGCGCGATGCGGCGCGCGGTGGCCAGATCGGCGTCGTGGAAGTCCTTTTCGTAGCGGTCGATGCGGACCGCGGCTGTTTGCAGATACGGCTAGGGCAAGCCTGACTAACCACCGACGATCACCAGTCCTTCCTTCTGCTCCTGTACAAATCCAAATCCGCACCGGTAATGCTGGATGCAGGAACCAGTTCGTAGTGCTCCTCCGAAACCACGCGAATCTCGTCGTCCTGCATTCCTAGCTCGAACATCGCGATCTTGCTGCTGGTGATGAACTGCGCGGATACCGGCCTACAGCGCAACTTCGGGAATTTTTCTTTGCAGCAAGCCATATCCTGCTCGGTCTGCTGAATGCCGTGCTTGTCCTTGCCGCCCTTGGCCTGCACAGGAACCACGTAGTGGCAACCGTGCCGATCAAGGCCGACATAAAGCTCGTCGATTTCGATCTGCCCGATGTCTTTTACCGTAGTGCGCAGGTGGTTCTGCAAGGAAGAGGCGGTGATGCCCAGAAAGATGTCGATCAAACGGTTGTAGCGGACTTTCGCCAGCAACGCCTGCTCGTCGCCCAGCGCATAAGCGCCGATGATTTCGGGCGTGGCGTCGGGAATTTTCACCACCATCCGGTTCTCGCTAGGCGCGATGGACAGTGGTTTCACCAGACGGAACTCGTACTTGGAGCGCCCAGCCCCCGCGATGATCCATTCGAAACCGTCAGGAGCCGTATCCGCGATGGAAGCGGGCAGCGCCACCCGGTATTTGAACGAGTAGACCGCATCCCCGAGGTTCTTGGGGACCTCGACGCCTTTTTCGTCCGCGATTTTCACGAACTCTTCTCGAACGAACGGAACGACTTTCGCGCCGTCTTCATAACGCTGCCGGAAGATCTCCGCGACGATCTCGGCGTACCTGTTCGGCTTCTTCTCTTTTTTGCTCATGGCCTCTTCCGTAGCCCTTCTCTTTTCGGCTCTGCGGACGGCGAACCAGGGCCGCTCAGAGCGCGATTCAGTTTTTCGGCCAGCTTGACCGGATTCTTAAGCTCGCATTCCCAAACTACGACGACCTGCCATCCAAAGGCCTTCAACGCGCGCCGCTTCCGAGCGTCGCGTCGGCGGTTCCCTTCGATCTTCTCCACCCAATAGTCCTGGCGGGTCTTGGGCATCTTGCTGCGCTTGCACGCATGCCCGTGCCAAAAGCAACCGTGAACGAAGACGACCGTCGACCGTCCAGGCAGCGCGATGTCGGGCGTTCCCGGCAGGTCGCGACGATGCAGACGGAACCGATACCCCAAGCGGTGCAGCAAAGACCGAACCGCGATCTCGGGCTTGGTGTTCGAGCCGCGAATCCGCGACATCAACCAGCTTCTACGTTCGGGAGTCAACCTGTCCACGGCCCGTTCCTCGCAATCGCAGGATCTGAGACGCCGAAGCCGATCATACCCGGTCGTGATCGGCCGAGTTTCCTACCCGCTTCGCGGAACAATTCCGATCGACTCCACGGTACCGAGCGCCTATACTCTCTCCATGACCAGACCTATTGGAATCGACCTCTTCGCCGGAGCCGGCGGCCTCAGCCTCGGCTTCGAACAGGCCGGCTTCGACGTGGTGGCCGCAGTCGAGATCGACCCGGTCCACGCGGCCGCCCACAAGTACAACTTCCCCGACTGCGCGGTGATCCCTCGCTCGGTGACCGAGCTGACCGGCAAGGCCATCCGCGCTGCCGCCGGAATCGGCAAACAGAAGGTCGACGTGGTCTTCGGCGGGGCGCCCTGCCAGGGCTTCTCGATGATCGGCCAGCGCGCCTTGGACGACCCCCGCAACTCGCTGGTGAAGGACTTCGTCCGCATCGTGCGCGAGCTGGACTCGGACTATTTCGTGTTCGAGAACGTGAAGGGGCTTACCGTCGGCAAGCACCGCAAGTTCCTCGACGAGATCATTCAGGAATTCGGCGCCGCCGGTTACGGCGTAGTCGAACAGTGGAAGGTGCTGAACGCCTGCGAGTACGGCGTCCCCCAGGATCGCCAGCGTCTGTTCCTGTTGGGCGCGAAGAAAGGCCTCAAGCTCCCCGAGTACCCCGCCAAGAAGACCGCGAAGCCCGGCTACGACAGCGAGCTCCCCAGCTCGCCGACCTGCCAGGACGCTCTGAGCGACTTGCCCGATGCCGAGCGCTACGCGGCCTTGACTCACAGCGACGAAGTGCGGGTCAAGAAGTTCGGCCGCCCCAGCGAGTACGCCAAGCTGTTGCGGTGCGAAACCCCGCAAGGCTGGGGCTACGGCTACAAGCGCAGCTGGGAGCCCGACCTGCTCACCTCCAGCGCCCGCTCGGAGCACACCGAGATTTCGCGCTCGCGCTTCGCCGCCACCGAGCCCGGCGACGTCGAGCCGATCTCGCGTTTCTTCAAGCTTCCACCCGACGGCGTCTCCAACACCTTGCGGGCCGGCACCGACTCGGCCCGTGGTGCGTTCACCAGCCCGCGGCCGATCCATTACAAGTGGAACCGCTGCATCACGGTCCGGGAAATGGCCCGCTTGCACGGCTTCCCCGACTGGTTCCGATTCAACGTCACCAAGTGGCACGGCGCCCGCCAGATCGGCAATTCCGTCCCGCCGCCGCTGGCGCGGGCCGTGGCCGGTCAAGTGATCGAGGCGATGGGCGCCAAGCCCAAGCGACCGACCAAGACGATCAAACTGGAAACGCCGGCCCTGCTGAAGGTCAGCATTTCCGAGGCGGCCGAGTACTGGGGCATTCCGAATCCGATCAGCCAGCGCGACCGGAAAAGCGGGGCGAAGAAGCGCAGACAGCGGGACATCGACCCGGCGCAGAACGCCATACCGCTCTGAAGCCCATAGAAAAAGGCGGCCTAGGCCGCCTTTTTCTATGATCCGTCGAAGCCGCTCAAGTTTCGGCGCGCTCTAGGACCCTAGATCGTCCCCGCTCGTCTCCTGGGGCTTACGCGAAGCATAAGCCTGCGGTTGCGCGCATGGATTGGCGAATTTATCGCCAGGGTGGCGCAGCACACGCCGAGTCCCCTGGCTATCGAACGAACTACCGGTCGGCCCTAGTCGCCCGCCCCGCCCGCCTGCGCCAGCCGGGCCTTGAGGTCGCCACGACCTTGCGCTGCTCGGACTTGGACAGCAGGCCCAGGGTCAGGATGGCCTCGGCCAGCACGTCGGTGTCGGCGTAGAGGAAGGCGAGCGGGACGCCCAGCGACTGCGCGATGCGGCGCGCGACGGGCACCTCACTGAGAAATCTCGATCAGGCTCCCGATTGTGTCAGCACAATGGAGCCTACGCATTCAGAGCCGGGCCCAGCGGTAGAAACTATCGCCAGCATGCCGTTTCTCTTCGTGGTGAAGGTGCGGCCGTGTTCGTCGTCGTGCTCTTGCGGGAGAGCTTTCGCGATTTGCACATCCGTTATCCCCTCGACTTGCGCGAGCGGAAAGCACTTGTCGCTGTCGAAGGCCAAACTCAACTTCCGTTGCCCCTTATAGTCCTCAACGGTTACGTCACTCACAACGATTCCGTCGGTGAGCGTGATCGGTCCCGCGGCTTTCAGAATGGGCGGCTCCTGCCGCAGCAGCTTGAAATGGACCACTGAACGAAGCGCCTGGGCGACGCGATCATAGCCAACGGCTCCCTGCTCAAGCGGAAGTCGAAGAATGTCCTGCGCTTCCAATGTGGCGACGTGTTCCTTTCGCACCGAATTTCCATCCGGTTTACTGAGGCAACCTGTAGATAACAGCAAGAAAATCGCACAGATTGTGTAGCTGCGAATCTTAGGACGTCTCATACGAATCGACACTCCCTGTTCCATGACGTTAGCCTAGGCGCGGAAGATGCGGCCGACAAGCCGTGTCAGAACCCACGGGCAACGGGGCAGTGATGGAAAGCACGGACCGCAGCGCCAAGCATCGTCAAGACCTGGCCGTCTTGGATGGCAGTGCCGAATTTGCACGTATGCCTGAACGCACGAAACAATGGATCAGGCAATCGCCTCATGCCAGCGAAGATTTCGCGGAATTCTTTCGCAAAGACGGCCGGATCGACAGCTCGCAGCGCCTCGACCTGCCGTACTACCAAGCCACCGAGCCCCCGGTCATTCGAATAGGCAGCAATACCTATGACGCGCTCCGCGGGCCGGACGCCGAAAAGTTCCTGCTCATGGAGCAGTCGATGTTCACGACCCTGGCGCACGAGATCGGCCACGACCGCTACAACACGGCCGCGATCAAGTTCCCGGTGGACGGCTCCAAGGAGGAGTACGTCGACTACCGAAGCAAGCTCGAAGCCCAGGCCATCTTCAACGCGTTCCCGATCATCGACGAACTCAAGGACAAGTCCACGTACTCTGCGCGCTGGCAGGACCTGGGCTACTTGCCGGGACTTGAGCTCGCACAGATGTACAACGACTGGAAGCAGGGCGCCGACTCCGCAACCATGGTCGACCGGATCGCCAAGCAAATCGCGGATCGGCCCTACACGCGGTCGGAGCCATTGAGCGATCAGAACCAGGACGGCCGACTGACACATCGCGACTTATACCTGCGCGACTACGAATATTTCCGGCGATCCAACCCACTGCCGGGCCAAGCACCGGACGCCCCTCATGAACCTCGCACCGGATCGCCCCCTGGGCGCGATGAGCACAGCCAAGCGTCCTGGCGGCAAACGCGGGAACTGACGCGCGAGGCCTTCGAACGACAGGGCCGCTCACTGAATCCAGAAGCCCTCGACTGCATCGCGGGTTGCCTGGCGACGCAGGCGAAGCGCGATGGCCTGGACCGGATCGATCATGTGGTGCTGAGCCAGCACGCCGGCGGCGAAATCGGTCGGAACGTCATCGCCGTAGAGGGCCGGCTGGATGACCCGGCCCAGAAACGCTCGCACGTCGAAACTCAGCACGCGTCGACGGTTCCGCTGAGCGATTCGTTGCGCGCACTGGAAGCAGTGACCGCCTCCGTAGACCAATCCCTGGTGCACCCCACGCCTACGCCCGATCGGCCGATGGCCCGCTGAGTCCCGTCGCGGCTAAGACTTCCCAACCGGCTCGCCGCCGGCCCCGCCCGCCTGCGCCAGCCGGGCCTTGAGGTCGGCCACGGCCTTGCGCTGCTCGGACTTGGACAGCAGGCCCAGGGTCAGGATGGCCTCGGCCAGCACGTCGGTGTCGGCGTAGAGGAAGGCGAGCGGGACGCCCAGCGACTGCGCGATGCGGCGCGCGGTGGCCAGATCGGCGTCGTGGACGGTCTTTTCGTAGCGGTTGATGCGGACCGCGGCCGTTCGTTGTGGCAAACCCGTGATCATGTCCAACTCTCCATCCCCTGAAAATGCCCGCTCAAGAAGCAAGACGGCCGATTAGGGTGAAGGATTGCCTTCATCAGGGCTCCCGTCAATTTCGTTAATCGTAATTACGATTAACGAAATTGCGGTGACGGCGACGAGTTATCCAGAGCGGATGAAGTCCACATCCACGGAATCAGAAAGACGCCAAAAAATCAACCTGGCTATTTAAATGACTAACTGAACAAGTTGCAGAAGATCATATGCCATCGTCGACAATCCAATCGTCTTCTAAATAACCGAGTCCATCTATCGCACCCAACGTGAAACTCACCTCGCAACCCGTGACTTGCGAAATATAACCAGCAATGATCCCTCCGCGCTCCGTCAAGAAATCGTACACCGAAGCATACTCCGGAGTCTCAGGCAAAAAATGTTGTTGCCTAATCTCCGCCCCATCCCCCAAGCAAGGGCGATCTGGATAGGGGTGAATTATTCGCGCGATATTTGATTTTGACAGGCCACTACCATCATCAATAATCGATGAGTAATATTTACTTTCTTTCACCCTAAGATACATTGGGTCAATTGATCGCCCATCGACGGTCATTTCCGGCTGCCTGCTGGCAAGAAGCAGAGAAAAACCGGTGCTGGTCGAGTTTCGCAAATTAAATTTATCGCAGAAAAATCCAGTCGCGTCTATAGCATCACGCGCATACAAGTTGCCATTCAGCCCCCGGGCAAAATCACGAACCTTCGCAAGATCTTTACTGTTCTGCCCAGAATTCGATGAGGTGAAATAGCGGGTGACTGTCGTAAACCAAAGCCAGCCTAAAATTTCCCGCTCTAGATCTCTATCTACGGACTGTTGAATGCGGAAAATTTCCACCAAATGAGTAAATTGCATCGCATATGGCAGTCTACTAAAATCAAATACGGAAAGCCTTCTGGTTAGAAAGGCAGCCGTCTTGCCAACAGCTTCCCGCACTGACGCCGTCGCTTCCTTCAGCTGCGCCGGCTTAATCTTTCGCAACCGCTGAATATCGTCTTTGTTGATACCCAATCCAGCGGCGGCTGAAATTGAGCGAAGGACAATTTGATCCTTTACGCCTGCCAGACCCGCAGCTTCAGCAGAGTCGATAATAAGCTGAATTTCTTGATTCAGGTCAAAATCATCACTCCAGGTTGCCGCCATCATTAAATCAACGATAGTTAATTTACGGCCAGTACTATTTATTCTTTCGAATATCGGAGCAACCTCTTCTACGGTCATGTCACCAATCTTAACAACAGCGATCTTGTAATCTTTTATCGCACGCAGAAGCTTTTCAGCATTACGAGTGTAAACAACTCCTCTATCATGATGCTCGAATTTCATGCATTGCTTAATGAAATCGCTGGTCTCGATTAACTTATTCAGCGGAAACAAATGAACGAGATCCGGCTCATCCGGGTAAACAAATTCTTCGCTCTCTAGATTAAAATGAATATTCCAATGATTAACCAGCTCCTTTCCGTGCCAAAACAGAGCGCCGCACAGAGTCGTGAGCCTTTGCTGCCCATCTAACAAGTAATTAGTTGGATAACTTGTCAATTCTCGATCGTTAAGCTCCAAACCTGAGATCGATCTTTCACTTGTAAGGCGCTGAGAACTGTTCCACATCAACAGACTACCAATGGGATAGCCCTTATATATGCTATCAAGAAGATTCAGCATATCAGTCCTCTTCCAGACGAAAGGACGCTGAAACTTCGGAAGCTTGATATCTCCAGATTTGACGGCAATTGCCAACTCCTCGAGACGCTGAATCTCAGGCTTTGGATCACGCCTTTGCATCACCGCCCCCTATGTTTCGCCCTTCGCGAAACACTTGATTATGAATTGGATGAACCAAGCACCCAACTACAAGCGCTGAAGTAAACTCATATTTCTGGAGCATATCCCGTTTCACAGTGGACTGACCAAGCTGATTCACTGGAATTGCATTATAGAAAATAGAGACTATTTCAATATCAGATAACTGAGCCCTAAAGGTCCGCGCATAAAGCTTCTTCTGCTCGAAGGGGACGGATTTTGACCCATCTAAAAAATCAAGCACATTGTAAAAACTACGAAAATAATGTGCGTAGTCGCTCATGCTTTTATCGCAAGCTTTATTATAAGCCCTTCTAATCTTATCCGAATGCATACCTTGATTTTCATCAAGGTATGACTCAAAAGCTCGAGGCATCTTATCCAAAGCATCTTGTATTGTAGACACGTCAGATGCATTTAGCTCCGGATAATTTGCTTCATCGACAACCTTCCCATCCTGAATCTTTCTAATTTCATCCCTATTAATTTTCTGAAGGGAGCGAAATACAACGAAATCCTCTTCGCTATTACAGAAAATCTCAAAAAAACCTTTAACGCCCCATGCCCCTCAGCTCCGGGTGCGTACAATTTACTTGTAATGTCGTTATGGAGCTCAAGCAATTTGAAGAAAGTATTTTCGAACCGCTGCTGCTCCAATACAACATTTTGATCATCAAATCTGGCGGCATTATTTTGCAGCTCTTCTCTCTGCATGGCCAATTCGCGGCGCTGAAGCAGGACCGCAAATATCACCCCAGCAAACGCCAAGCCTGAGAAAAGTGCATTTACAGCGCCAAATTTGTCACCGAACGCACCTCGAAGAGATTCATTCGACACATTCTTATCCGCGCTTACGACATAAGCGTCAATAAAATACCAACCGGCACACCATACTGCAGAAACCACAACCAAGATTGTTAAAAACCCAATCCAATCCGAGAGCCCCGCCCTTTGTTTCCCCTGGTTTTTTCCCATTTATCAACTCCTTGTAATTTGCCGCAGTTGCATATCGCCTCTTGACTGTATAACGAAATAAGGCGACCTAACGGCCGCCTTATTCATTCAAGCAAAGGGCTCAAACCCCCAACGGATTCGGCTTCTCCACATCAATCTTGTACTGCTTGATAGCCCGAGCCACATCCTTCCCGGTCATCTTCCCTTCCGCCGCCAGCGCCGCAATGGCCGCATGGGCGATGTAGTACCGATCGACCTCGAAGTGACGCCGCAGATTCGCGCGCGTATCCGACCGCCCGAACCCATCCGTACCCAGCACGGTGTAGCGCATCGGCACGTAAGCCCGCACCTGCTCCGGATACACGCGAATGTAGTCGGTCGCGGCGATCGCCGGCCCCTGACGCCCTTCCAGCAGCTCGGTGATGTACGGCTTACGCGGAGTCTTCGCTTCCGGGTTGAAGCGATTGAATCGCTCGCAATCGGTCGCGTCGCGCGCGAGTTCGTTGAAGCTCGGGCAGGACCAGATGTCGGCGGTGACGCCGAAGTCTTTATCCAGCAACTCGGCCGCGGCGATGGCTTCGCGCAGGATCGTGCCGCTGCCCATCAGCTGTACGCGCAGTTCGCCCTTCTTCGGTTTGCCGGCGTCCTTCAGCAGGTACATGCCCTTGATGATTCCGTCGGCGGCGCCTTCGGGCATGTCCGGGTGCGGGTAGTTTTCGTTCATCAGGGTGAGGTACCAGTACTCATCCTGCTGTTCGGTCAGCATGCGCTGCATGCCGTGCTGGAACAGGGTCACCACTTCGTAGCTGAAGGTGGGGTCGTAGCTGCGGCAGTTCGGGATCAGGCCGGCCTGGACCATGCTGTGGCCGTCTTCGTGCTGCAGGCCTTCGCCGTTCAAGGTGGTGCGGCCGGCGGTGGCGCCGAGCAGGAAGCCGCGCGCGCGCATGTCGGCGGCCTGCCAGGCGCTGTCGCCGATGCGCTGGAAGCCGAACATCGAGTAGTAGATGTACAGCGGCAGCATCTGCAGGTCGTTGGTGCTGTAGCTGGTGGCGGCGGCGAGCCAGGACGCGAACGCGCCGGCTTCGGTGATGCCTTCTTCCAGCACCTGGCCGGTGGTGTCTTCGCGGTAGTACATCAGCTGGTCGCGGTCGACCGGCTTGTACTTCTGGCCGTGCGGGGCGTAGATGCCGAGCTGGCGGAACAGGCCTTCCATGCCGAAGGTGCGGGCTTCGTCGGCGACGATGGGCACCAGGCGCGGGCCGACCTGCTTGTCGCGCAACGCGATGTTCAGCGCCTGCACGAACGACATGGTGGTGCTGATCTCGCGCTCGCCGGTGCTCTTAAGCAGGCGGTCGTAGGTTTCGAGCTTCGGCACGTCGAGCGAGGTGCTGGCCTTGCGCCGGCGCTGCGGCAGGTAGCCGCCCAGCGCCTTGCGGCGCTCGTGCATGTATTCGATTTCCGGCGACTTGTCGCCGGGGTGGAAGAACGGCACGGCGCCGTCCTTCAGCTGTTCGTCGCTGACCGGGATGTTGAAGCGGTCGCGGAACAGGCGGACGGCTTCGTCGTCCATCTTCTTGGTGCCGTGGGTCGGGTTCAGCGATTCGCCCGACGCGCCCATGCCGTAGCCCTTGACCGTCTTGGCCAGGATCACGGTCGGCATGCCCTTGGTGTTCACCGCTTCGTGGTACGCGGCGTAGACCTTGTGCGGGTCGTGGCCGCCGCGGTTGAGGCGCCAGATGTCCTCGTCGGACAGGTTGGCGACCAGCGCGGCGGTTTCCGGGTACTTGCCGAAGAAGTTGTCGCGGGTGTACTTGCCGCCGAAGGCTTTGCAGTTCTGGTATTCGCCGTCGACGGTTTCCATCATCAGCTGGCGCAAGCGGCCGGTGGTGTCGCGCGCCAGGAGCGGATCCCAGTAGCTGCCCCACACGGTCTTGATGACGTTCCAGCCGGCGCCGCGGAACTGGCCTTCCAGCTCTTGAATGATCTTGCCGTTGCCGCGCACCGGGCCGTCGAGGCGCTGCAGGTTGCAGTTGACGACGAAGATCAGGTTGTCGAGGCCTTCGCGGCCGGCGACCGAGATCGCGCCGAGCGATTCGGGTTCGTCGGTCTCGCCGTCGCCGAGGAAGGCCCACACCTTGCGGTCGGACTTGGGCAGCAGGCCGCGGCCTTCCAGGTATTTCCAGTTGCGCGCCTGGTAGATGGCGCTGATCGGGCCCAGGCCCATCGACACGGTCGGGATCTGCCAGTAATCCGGCATCAGCCACGGGTGCGGGTACGAGCTGACGCCGCGGCCGTCGACTTCCATGCGGAAGTTGTCGATCTGCGATTCGCTGATGCGGCCTTCGAGGAACGAGCGCGCGTAGATGCCCGGCGAGCTGTGGCCCTGGATGCCGATGAGGTCGCCCGGGTGGTCGGCCGAGGGGGCGCGCCAGAAGTGGTTGAAGCCGACGTCGTACAGGGTGGCCGCGGACGCGAAGCTGGCGATGTGGCCGCCGAGGTCGCCGGGCTTGCGGTTGGCGCGCACGACCATCGCCATCGCGTTCCAGCGGATCAGCGAGCGGATGCGCCATTCCATCGCGGCGTCGCCGGGGCTCTTGGCCTCCAGGTGCGGCGGGATGGTGTTGATGTATTCGGTGGTCGGCTGGAACGGCAGGTGGGCGCCGGCGCGGCGGGTGACTTCGACCATGCCCTCCAGCAGCTGGTGGGCGCGTTCGGCGCCGTCGCGGGCGATGACCGCCTGGACGGATTCGACCCATTCCTGGGTCTCGGTCGGGTCGGGGTCGTTCTGCAGCAGGTCGTGCAGGGAGCTGGCAAGCGGCTGGTTCATCGATCTCGCGGCCCCTGTGGCCGCGCCTCGTGTTTGTGGGGGCGGATTAGAGCGTCGAGTCTAACAAACGGGGGCGACGGATCGGCTTGCTTTAGGTGGTCGGAGGGGTGGGATAGTCCGTTTTGGCTAGGGGGTTTGGGTCGTACGAAGGCTGGCTTCGCGTGGATACGCAGGCGTGTGGTCGAGCGCCGGTCGCGCGAGAGACGCCCGCGCCCCATCCCCGGCAAAGGCGGGCCGCCGTGGGGTCCGTGGGTTTTGCGCAGTCGGCCCGTTCGGATCGGGCCGGCCCATGCCGGCTAGGCCGGCTCGCGGGCGAGGGTTTGTCGCGCCAGGTCGAGGCTCGCGTGCTTCGTCAACTCCGCGGACGGCTCGCGGCCGTCCAGACGCTGCCATTCCTCGTAGTTATCCATCAGCACAGCGACGTTGCCGAACAGTCCCTTCAACGACCACCACCCGAATACGGCACTGACGATCGACGCCGATCTGAGTTCTTTGTCGTAGCAACGCCGGCAGCAGCAAACCTCGTACCGGTCGCGGATGGACGCGACCAACACCGAGACCATCCGCTGTACCTTGCGGACTTCGATGATCTCGCCCTGACGCGCGCAGCGCGGGCAGGAGCCGCGCCGCAGCTGCCGTGCATGTTCGGCGATCGCCGCGGGATCCAGGTCCAGCGCCACTACCGACAATTTCGATCCGGTCAGGCAGCGCTGGCTGCAGAACTTTTGGCCATCGGCAGCGATCCGGCCTTGCGCGATCGTCGCCCCGCAGTAGTCGCAGTTCCGAGTCACGCCGCTGCCTTGCAGGCGCGCGCGGATCACTTCCTTGGTCTTTTCGCGGGCGGCGTCGCCGGTCAGGCCGCGCTCGGCCAGAATCTCGGCGGTGGCCTCCATCGCCTCGTCGGTCAGCGGACGCGAGGCGTTGAGAATCAGCTCTTCCGTGTCCATCGCGCGGAAACGCTGTTTGAATTCTTCTTTGGTGTACACCTGCGCCCCTGTTGTCACGCCCCTGGGCGGAGTTTATCGGTGTGCGGGGAATAGTGGCAGCGTCGGCGGGGTGCGACGGCGCGGGGCCGGTGCTACGCCTTTGGCTGGGTTAATCCGACGCGGCAGGTCGGCGTTTTCCGATTCGCCGCTTCGGCCCGGCGAGCGATGGTGCGCTCATGGACGAATCGATGACTCTCACGCCGGTTCGCGGCCACGCAGCCCTGCGCCGCGGCCGGGTTTCGGAAGCGCAACGGATTTATCTGCTGACCTTCGTGACGTATGGGTGCGCCGCGTGGTTCGCAAACGGGCCGTTGGCCGAGGCCGCGATCGCCGCCTTGCTGGATCGGCGCTCCTGGCAGCGATCGACGCTGCTGGCCTGGGTGCTGATGCCGGATCACTGGCACGGCGTGGTCGAACTTGGGCCGGACGAGTCGTTGCCAGCGTTGGTGCGGCAGCTGAAGTGCGCGAGTTCGCGGCGGATTCGCGCGGCGATGGGAGCGGCAGTGCCTTGGGCGGTGTGGGGGTCGGCGTATCACGACCGGGCGTTGCGGAAGGAGGAGGGGTTGGTGGCTATGGCGAGGTATGTGGTGATGAATCCGGTGCGGGCGGGGTTGGTGGAGCGGGTGCGGGAATATCCGTATTGGGATGCCGTCTGGGCGCAGCGGACGGTTTCGGTCCCGGCGGAGGGTTGCGCGGTCGCGACTTGCGTCGCTCCTACAGGGGTGTCGGACCCATCTGGGCTACCTGTAGGAACGACGCAAGTCGCGACCGCGACAACCGAACTACGGCGAGACGACCCGTCCGCCGAGAACCCTCAAGCCGGCGCGCTCCGCAACAACATGATCCCGCCGACGATCAGTCCAACCCCACCGAGCTTCAACGGCGTCAACGATTCGCCGAACAACACCGATCCGATCAACACCGTCCCCGCCGCGCCGATCCCGGTCCACACCGCATACGCCACGCCCACCGGCAACGCCGTCAACGCCCGCCCCAGCAGCCACACGAACGCGGCCAGCGCGATCAGCGACACCGCGGTCCAGCCGGGCCGGGTGTAGCCGTTCGACAACTTCATGCTCAGCGCCCAGGCCACGTCGATCAGGCCCGCGGCGATCAGCATGATCCAGGCGGTCCCGGCGCTCATGGCTTGGCGTCCTCGCGCTCGGCGCGCAGCGCTTCGCGCACGCTCGGGCGCTGGTCCAGGCGGGCGAGGTATGCGGCCAGGTTCGGATACGGCGCGAGGTCGAGCTTCAGCAACCGCGCCCAGCCGGCGACGGTATAGAGGTAGGCATCGGCGATGCCGAAGCGTTCGCCGAGGAATTCGCGGCCCTCCAGATGGCGATCGACCAGGGCCAAGCGCGGCTGCAGGCGCTCGCCGGCGATGCGGCCCGGGGCTTCGCCGTATTCGGGGTGGAACAGCCACGGGCTGAAGGTCTTGTGCAGCTCGGAGTTGATGAAGGTCAGCCACTGGTCCTGTTCGGCGCGCTCGAAACTGCCGAGCGGGGCGCTGAGGCCGGCGGCCGGGTCCTGGTCGCCGAGGTAACGCAGGATCGCCACGCCTTCGCGCAACAGGCGGCCGTCGTCGAGTTGCAGCAGCGGGACGTAGCCGAGCGGGCTCAGTTCGCGGTAGTCGCGGTCTTCGGCCACGACACGGGCCTCGGCACCGAGGCGCACGCGGCGCAGGTCCAGCGGCAGGCCGAGTTCGCGGGCGACGATGTGCGGGGCGAACGAACAGGTGTGCGGGGTGTAGTAGAGCTTCATGGGTGGGGTCCGTGAGGAGATGGCGCTACTCTCCTCGTCCGGCCCGGCGCGCGGAATACGGCGCCTTCCCAAGGATCGCTTGCGCATGCGCCAAACCGCCCGCCTGTCGTTGGAAGACTTCGAACTGCTGCGCGCGATCGGCGCGCACGGCAGCCTCAGCGGCGCGGCCAAGGCCTTGGCGCTGGATCATTCCAGCGCGTTCCGGCGGCTGGCCGGGATCGAGGCGCGCGCGGGGACGCCGTTGTTCCGGCGTAGCCGCACGGGCTATACGGCAACCGAGGCCGGTGCGGTCGCGATCGAGGGCGCGCAGCGGATTCTCGACGATGCCGACCAGTTGCAGCGGCAGTTGGCCGGGCGCGATGCGCGCGGCGGGGCGCGGCTGCGGATCACGATTCCGGACACGCTCGCGGACGTGGCGGCGCGCTTGTGCGCGGCGTTCGCCGCGGCGCATCCGCAGATCGGCTGCGATCTGCTGGTGTCGAATGCGTTCGTGAACCTGCAGCAGCCCGAGGCGGACGTGGCGTTGCGGGCGTGCGCGTTGACGCCGAGCGGGTTGTCGGTGCGGCGGGTCGGGTCGATCGCGACGGCGGTGTATGCGGCGAGCGGCGCGAAGGTCGGCAAGCGCGAGGCCTTGAGCGACGGTGCGTGGGTCGGATTCGACGAAAACCTGTCGCATCTGTCGTCGGCGCTGTGGCTGCGCGCGAACGTCGACGAGGCGCGGATCGCGATGCGGGTGAATTCGCTGCCGGCGGCGCTGGCGGCGTGCAAGGCGGGAGTCGGCAAGGCCTTGTTGCCGTGTTACTTCGCCGATGCGGCCGGTGGGGTGAAGCGGGTGTCGCAGCCGTTGGCGGAGGTGCCGACGGAGTTGTGGTTTGCGATCCATCCGGATCTGCGCAGGTCGGCGCGGGTGCGGGCGTTGCGGGAGTTTGCGTTGAGATGGTTGCCGCCGGAGATGGCGTTGAGCTGAGGTCGGGCCTGCTGTTGTGGGAGGGCCTTCAGGCCCGATGCTTTTCTGTCAGGTCGCTGCCATCGGGAACAAGAGCATCGGGCCTGAAGGCCCTCCCACAACAGCGGCTTGCGTCGTCGGTGAATTGGCGCGGTCGCGACTTGCGTCGCTCCTACAGGTAGCCCGGATGGGTCCGAAGCCCTTGTAGGAGCGACGCAAGTCGCGACCGCGAATCCGCAGCTACGACGCCAACTCCGAAGCCCCCATCTCTTCATCCAACCACGCCAAAAACGCCCGCACCGGCGGATGCCGCTCGCGCCCCGGCACGCACAGCACGTGGTAGGTCTCGCCCGGCACCACGATCTCCGGCCGATACGCCTCCAACAAGCCACGCGCCACATTGCCGGCGACCACCACCGAACTCGCCAGCACCAAGCCCTGCCCAGCGCCGGCGGCATACATCGCGTAATGCTCTTCGTCGTACGCCCGCACCGTCGGCGCGCGTTGCAACCAATCGACGCCGGCGCGTTCGCACCACGCTTCCCAGGTGCGGCAGTACAGCTGCGAATCGCCCCATTCCACCGAGATCAAGGT